>CADEEJ010000211.1:0-3480 GCA_902826315.1 uncultured Steroidobacter sp. | reverse complement strand
GCGCGGCCGACGACTTGCTGCGTGACGAAGCTCGACGAGGCGACGAGCCTCGGCGGCACGCTCTCAGCTCTGATCCGCACGAAGCTGCCGCTCGCTTACCTCAGCGACGGCCAACAGGTCCCCGAAGATCTGAGTCCCGCGCGATCTCATCAGCTGATCGCGCGCGCAGTCGAGCTGTCGAAGAAAGCCGGCGCGCATGCGGATGAAGACTTGCTGCAAAGAAGGTTCGGCGCAGTCGCGCACGCACTCGCATGACTTCCAAGGTAAAGACAATGCAATCAGTTCAAGCAGCCGGCCTGAAGCGCTCGGCCAATCCGGGCCCCGTGCAGGTGATCGCGGTCACCGGCGGCAAGGGCGGCGTGGGCAAGACCAGCGTCGCGGTGAATCTCGCAACGGCGCTCGGGTCGACCGGCAAGCGCGTGATGCTGCTCGACGGCGATCTAGGCCTCGCGAACGTCGACGTGTTCCTCGGCCTCTCGCCGCGGCACACGATGGCGCAGGTGCTCACGGGCGAGCGCTCGCTCGAAGAGATCATCGTCGAATCGCCGTACGGCGTGAACGTCGTGCCCGGCGCCTCCGGCGTCGCGGAGCTGGCAAATCTTCCGGCCGCCGCTCACTTGCAACTGGTGCAGGCATTCAGCGCGCTGAGCGCAAAGGTCGACACGCTGATCGTCGACACCTCCGCGGGTATCGCTCACAGCGTCGTGCAGTTCACGCAGGCCGCACAGCACGTGATCGTCGTCGTGTGCGACGAGCCGGCGTCGATGACCGACGCGTACGCGCTCGTGAAAGTCATGAGCCGCAACCACGGCGTGAACAAGTTCTTCGTGCTCGCGAATCAGACCCGGTCCCCCGGCGAAGGAGACTCCTTGTTTAACAAGTTCCAGCGGGTGGCCAACCGCTTCCTCGATGTCACGCTCGAATACGTAGGGGAAATCCCTGAAGACCCGTACCTGAAAAAGGCGATCCGTGAACAGCGTCCGGTCACTGCAGCGTTTCCCTCAAGTCCCGCGTCGCGTGCATTCAAGAAATTGGCGTTGAAGGCCGATAAGTGGCCTGTGCCGGATTGCCCGCGGGGCAATCTCGAGTTTTTCGTGGAGCGGCTGGTGCGCAAGCCCCAGGCCCGGCTGGAGGTGGTCCGATGAGCGGCGTACGCGCTTACAAGGCCGGCTCCGCCGCGCGCAACACGGATGCGCTCGTCGTCGGCCACGCGGAATTGGTTAAACGGATCGCGTATCACCTGGCAGGCCGGTTGCCGGCCTCGGTGGAAGTCGCGGACCTGATCCAGGCCGGGATGCTCGGCCTGTTGGAAGCGGCAGCGAATTACACCGCTGACCGCGGTGCGAGTTTTGAAACGTACGCGGGCATCCGCATTCGCGGCGCGATGCTCGATGCGCTACGCAAGTTGGACTGGGCACCGCGCTCGGTTCATCGCAAGGCGCGTGCAGCGGCGGCAGCAGTGCGCGAGATCGAGGCGGAGTTCGGGCGCGAAGCGCGCGACACCGAGATCGCGACGAAGATGGGTGTGTCGCTGGACGAGTACCACAAGATCGCTCACGACGCGGCGAGCTGCCGCATCGCGAGCCTGGATGACAGCAGCGGCGACGACGAGTCGCTGATGGGCCGGATCGAGGATACGACTGCGGATCCTTTCCAGGATGCGACGCAGGAAGGCTTCCGCGATGCGCTCGCCGGCGCGATCAAGGAATTGCCGGAGCGCGAGCGGCTCGTGATGTCGATGTACTACGACGACGAGCTGAACTTGAAGGAGATCGGCGCGGTGCTGAAGGTGACGGAATCGCGCGTCTGCCAGTTGCACGGGCAGGCGCTGGTGAGATTGAAAGCGCGCCTGGTGGACTGGCGCGATCGGGTCGCAGCGGCGTAACGGAGGATTGCGGGTGAGCAAGAATTTGAGGTTCCTGGTGGTCGACGATTTCTCCACGATGCGACGGATCGTGAAGAACCTGCTCAACGACCTGGGCTACGCGAATGTCGTGGAAGCCGACGACGGCAATTCCGCCTGGCCGCTGCTGCAGGCGGGCAACGTCGACTTTCTCGTGACCGACTGGAACATGCCCGGCATGCCCGGGCTCGAGCTATTGAAGCAGGTGCGCGCGGATCCGAAGCTCGCAAAGATGCCGGTGCTGATGCTCACGGCCGAGGCGAAGCGCGAGCAGATCATCGAAGCGGCGCAAGCCGGTGTGAACGGCTACGTCATCAAGCCGTTCACTGCGATCACTCTGAAAGAGAAGATCGACAAGATCCTGGGAGTTGCTTCGTGAGTAATCCGCTGCAAGCAGAATTCGGTGAGACGATCGCGGCGCTTGCCGACGCACTTGCGGCGGATAACGAAGGGGCGTTCTTCGCCGAGCTCGACGGGCTGCTGCAGCGTCGTGAGCGCATGTTGTTCCTCGACCTGCGCAAGCTCACCGGCGACCTGCAGTCGGCACTGCAGCGCTTTCGCATGGACTCGCGCCTGATGGATCTCGCGCAGAAGGACGTGCCCGATGCACGGCTGCGCCTCGATCACGTGCTGCGTCTGACGGACGAAGCGGCGCATCGCACGCTCGATCTCGTCGAACAGTCGGGTCCGATTGCCGAGCGCACGGCGCAGGCAGCGAACGATTTGATGGAGCCGTGGCAGCAGTTCCGCGATCGCAAGATCGCGGCCGAAGATTTCCATCGCATGGTGCGCAAGATGGATGCGTTCCTGCTGGCGACTTCGAGCGACATGGACAAAGTGCGCGAGCACCTTTCGGAGGTGCTGCTCGCGCAGGGCTATCAGGACCTTTCGGGGCAGATCATTCGCGGCGTGATGAAGCTGGTGACCGAGCTGGAGATCGCGCTCGTCGACCTCGTGCGTCTGTCGCAGACCGGCGCGCGCACCGCGCGGCAGGTTTCGGATGAGACGCGGCGTGGCCTCGGTCCGCAGATTCCGGGTATCAAGACCAGTCCGGCCGTGAGCGGCCAGCAGGACGTGGACGCGCTGCTGTCCGGCCTGGGCGTCTAAAGGCGCTACCCTTACATGGATATCCTGAGCGTCCTCGGCCTCATCCTGGCTACTTGCGCGATTCTCGTCGGCGCAGTGCTGAAGGGTGCCGGTATCAAAGCGCTGCTGTCCGCCGCAGCGTTCATGATCGTCGTCGTCGGTACGATCGCCGCGATCTTCGTGCAGACGCCGCTCAACGTCATGAAGCACGCGATGCGCATCCTGCCGTGGGTTTTCAAGCCGCCGACGACTGCGCGCGGCGAGCTGATCCAGAAGATGGTCGAGTGGAGCAACACTGCGCGCAAGCAGGGGCTGCTCGGCCTCGAATCCATCATCGAAGGCGAGCCCGACGACTTCGTCCGCAAAGGCTTGCAGCTCGTGATCGACGGCAGCGAGCCCGATCAGATTCGCAGCATCCTCGAAGTGGACCTGCACGTGCGCGAGCAATCCGACACGCGCGCCGCGAAAGTGTTCGAAGGCATGGGCATCTA
>CADEEJ010000210.1 GCA_902826315.1 uncultured Steroidobacter sp. | reverse complement strand
TCGGCCGTCGTGGACGCTGCGAGCAGCGGCATGTACAAGCGTCCTGGCGCCTGGGCGGACCCGGATGCGATGGGCGACGGCGCGAACAAGACGAAGTTCATCGATCCGGCGCAGCTCAAGCAGATGATGAACAACGCGCCGCCGGCCGCGGCGGTGAATACCGCGGCGATCGACGGCCCGCATCTGCACGTCGTGTCCGGCAGCCGTGCCGGGTTGAACATCAAGCTCACGGTCGGCGAATCCGGTGTCCGGGAGTGGACGATCGGCAGCCAGGCGGACCGCGAAGTGCAGTTCCAGGACAGCGGCGTGTCGGCCCTGCACGCGAAGATCGTCAACGAAGGCGAGCGTTGGAAAGTGCTCGACCAGATGTCGGCGAACGGCACGTTCGTGAACGGCAAACGCAGCAACGTCAGCTATCTCACTGCAGGGGACCGCGTGCGCTTCGGCCCGGTCGAATGCATCTTCCAGACCCGCGCCGGCGCCAGCCCGCGCCGTGCTGCCGCGTCGTCCTCGGACGGGGCGGGAGAATCCAAGAGCAAGACCGTGCTGATCGCCGGTATCGCGTTCGCGGCAACAATCGTGGTGCTGTTTCTCGTCTACAAGTTTGTCTTATAGTCGACGGCACGTCAGTGCCGTCGTCCCCGCGCAGGCGGGGAGCCATTCCTTATCGAGCCAACATGCGATCTTCCGGTCCCGACATCGTCCCGTTCTACGCGGGTGAGATCAATCGTCGAGCCGCCGCGCTGTCGCGCGCCGGCCAGTCCATCATCCCGATGCATCTCGGTCAGCCGACGCGCGGCCCGTCGGAGGCGACGATCGCTGCCGCTCAGCGCGCGCTCGTCGCGGGGCCGAACGGTTACTGGGAATCGCACGAGCTCAAAGAGCGGCTCACCGAGCACTATCGCGAGTGGTACGGCGTCGAGGTCGCGCCCGAGCGCATCCTGCTGACGAACGGCGCGAGCGCGGCGCTCGTTGCGGTTTTCGCGGCGATGTTCGCGACAGGCGAGCGGATTGCACTCGCGCGACCCGGCTATCCGGCGTATCGCAATACGCTGACCGCACTCGGGCGTGTGCCTGTCGAGCTCGACTGCGGGGCAGCGTCGCGTTATCGCTTGACTGCGTCTGTGCTCGCGGCGCTCGATCCGGCACCGCACGGTGTCGTCGTTGCGAGCCCCGCGAATCCGACCGGCACGATGCTCGATGCGGCCGAGCTGCAAGCACTCGCGGACGAGTGCAAGCGTCGCGACATCGTGTTCATCTCGGACGAGATCTATCACGGCGTGACTTATCGCGGTCGCTCGGTGTCGGCGCTGGAAGTGACGCAGGACGCCATCGTCATCAACAGCTTCTCGAAGTTCTGCCGCATGCCCGGCTGGCGTCTGGGTTGGCTGGTCGTGCCGCCGCCGCTCATCGAGAAGCTGCAGATGTACGTCGGCAACTTCTTCCTGACTGCGCCGAATGTCGCACAAGCCGCCGCGGTCGCTGCACTCGGCGACGGCAACGAGCTGCGCGGCGCGATCATCGAGTACGCCCGCAACCGCGAGCTGCTGCTGCGTGAGCTGCCGAAGCTCGGCATCTTGCCGGTGGTCGAGCCCGAGGGCGCGTTCTATATCTACGCCGACGTTTCGCGCTACACGCGCTCCAGCCTGGAGTTCTGCCACCAGCTGCTGGAGCAGACCGGGATTGCGCTCGCGCCGGGCGTGGATTTCGATCCGGTCGGCGGCGGGCCGTTCGTACGGTTCTTCACGGCCGTCTCGACGCACGAAATAGAGCAAGCGCTGGAACGCCTGGAAAAGTGGCTCGCTCGTTGAAGTCTCTGTATGACCAACCTTTCGCAGAGCTTTACGCTGCAGGAACTCGTGTTCTCGCAGACCGCGGCACGGGACGGCATCGATAACACTCCGAGCCCGGCGCACGTCCGGGCGATGCGCGATCTGTGCACGAAGATCCTCCAGCCGCTACGCGACTCGGTCGGGATGCCGCTGGTCGTGAGCTCCGGCTATCGCTGCCCGCGCCTGAACAGGGCGATCGGCGGCTCGGTCACGAGTCAGCACATGGAGGGCAGGGCGGCGGATGTCGTTTGCTTCGGCATCGACACGAAGCAGCTGTTCAAGCGCGTGCTGGAGCTGAAGTTGCCGTTCGATCAGTTGATCTACGAAGGCGGGCGCCAGTCGATCTGGGTCCACGTCTCGTTCGATCCGAAGCGCCACCGCCGCACGATCATGACCGCCACGTTCCCCGAAGCTGGCGGCGTCGTTTACAAGAAGATCACGCGCCGCGCGGCGCTCAAGCTGTAGGCCGGCCGCTCCAGCGCATCCTGCGCCCGCGGCATTCGAGCATCCCTGCTCAGCACGCTCTAGCTCGGCAAAACTCCGCCGTCGCATCGTCCGCCGGAAACATGCACTCGATGCGCAACTCATCGAGCGTCACGTCGTGCGGCGTGCCGAACGTCGTGATCGCCGAGAAGAACCGCAACTCCAGCTCGCCGTTGCCGAACACCGTATTCATCAGCGGCTGCGGCGCCGACCCCGGCTCGCGCATGCGCCAACTCTTCGGCACATCGGGATAGGCCAGCGCCTCTTCGAGCAACGCGCGGGCCTTGGTGTCGGTCGGTGCGACTGCGACCTGGTTGTGCAGGTGGCGGATGATGTCGATCGCGCACTCTTCCCAGTTGCGGATCACGCTGCGCATGTCCTGCGGATCGAAGATCTGCCGCAGCACGTTGCCATGCTGCGGTCCGCCCGGGAGCAGTGCGTTGAAGATTCGCACCGTTGCGTCGTTCATCAGCAGCACGTCCCAATGCCGGTTCGTGACGATCGCCGGGTAGGGTTCCTGGTGCTGGAGAATGAATTCGATGGCGCGCCGGACCGGAGCCATTTCCGGTGTTGTCAGCTCGGTCTCGCGATAGCGTGGCGCGAAGCCGGCTGCAATCAGCAGCGCGTTGCGCTCCCGTAGCGGCATCTCCAGCGCATCCGCAAGCCGCGCGATCATGTCGCGACTCGGCTGCGCTTTGCCGGTTTCTACACAGCTCAGATGCCTCGGCGAGACGTCGGCTTCCAGAGCGAGTTCCAGCTGACTCAAGCGCCGCGACGTGCGCCATTCGCGCAGCAGCGTGCCGACGTGTGAGGGGAGTGCTGCCGACGCAGCGCGAGTTTCGATGGCTTGCACGGGGCGCATGATACGGCGGGGATCGGAAAATTCCATGACCTCCGAGGTCATTGCCGGCATGTCGTCGGGACGCGTATCAATGCCGCCATGGCGGGCGTGGTGCCTCGCGCGGAGTACTGACATGCATCGCAGACAATTCATGGCGGCGGCAGCGGGCGGGATCGCAGCGACCGCGCTCGGCGCCTGCGTTTCGAGCTCGGGCCGCAGCCCGGTGGCATCGGCATCCGGCAAAGCAACTGATGCGCCGGCCTGGAGCGCCGCGCGGCGCTTCGCACCTTTGCGATTCGGCAAGATCGCATACGTTGAGCGGGGCAGCGGCGACGCGGCTCTGTTCCTGCACGGTTTCCCGCTGAGCAGCTTCCAGTGGCGCGGTGCCTTCGATCGACTCGCCGGCGAGCGGCGGTGTGTGGCCGCAGACTTCCTCGGCTTGGGATTCACGCAGGTTGCGGCGGGTCAGAGCTGCGCACCGAGTGCACAGGTCGAAATGCTGGCTGCGCTGCTCGATTCGCTTTCGATCTCGTCCGTCGATCTGTTCGCGAACGACAGCGGTGGCGCGGTCGCGCAGTTGTTCGTTCTGCGCTATCCGCAGCGTGTGCGTACGATGCTGCTGACGAATTGCGACGTCGAGCCCGATAGTCCGCCGCCAGCGTTGCAGCCCGTGCTGGCCGCTGCCCGCGAAGGCAAGTTCGCCGAGACATGGCTCGCGCCTTCGGTCGCGAACAAATCGCTCGCGCGCACCAAGGAAGGACTCGGCGGCCAGACGTTCACGTATCCCGAGAATCCGACCGATGAGGCGATCGACCAATACCTCGCGCCGCTCGTCAGCTCGCCGGAGCGCAGAGCCTTGACTGATTCCTATGCACTCGCGCTCGACCCGAACCCGCTCGCCGGCATCGAGTCTTCGCTGCAGCGTTGCACGGTGCCGACGCGAATCGTCTGGGGCACTGGCGACACGATTTTCTCGAAGGACAGTGCGGACTACCTCGATCGCCTGTTGCCGAATTCGCGCGGCGTGCGGCGCCTCCCCGGCGCGAAGCTGTTCTTCCCGGAAGAATTCCCGGATGTGATCGCCGAGGAAGCGCGCAAGCTCTGGGTCAAGGCCTAGTGCTGCTCGGCCTAGTGCTGTTCGGGTACTGCGACGAGAGCGGCCACTCGCAACTGCGGCTGGCCGATGTTGCCGAATACAGGCGAGCAGCGCAGCCGGTCGTGCTGGACGCGGATCGACATGCGCGGCAGCACGTCGCGGCGCAGCTGCTCGACCAGCTCGCAGTCGCTCGGGCCGAGCTTGAGCTCGCGATCGCGCGTCATCGAGACCGTCTTCCACGTCGCAGGGAAGCGATGCACTTCCTCCGCGCCGGCGAGATGCTCACTGCGCACGCGTGCGACCAGCTCCTGCGTGCTGTCGTACGTCGTGATCGTCTCGATGTTCTCCGGCGTTGCTTCGACAGGAGATTCGAGCGTGATCTCCATGCGCCCGTGCGTCACCATGTCCTGGCATCCCAGTGAACGGATCCGCAACGTTTCGCGCGCGCCGACGCTCTGCAAGATCACACGAACCTTGTCGAGGAGCGCGTTGCACGAATACACAGTCGCGTAGCCGCTGTACGCAAAGCTCAGCGACTGCACCTTCCACACAGCTTCGACGATCTGCAATGCGCGGCTCGGCGGCGGCTCGGGCGTTCGCGCTGCGACGGACGAAGACAGCGTGACCGACAGCGACACTGCGGTGACGCAAAGCACACGACTCAGAATGTTCATTGACATGTCCCTGGGCTTGGTTGCCGACCGGGGACCACACTAGTCAGGGAAACTTAGCGGACGCTTACCGGCGCAGAGATCCGCTGGTTTTGCGACTTTGATTCGATACTTAGCCGAGACTTAGCGTTCGTGCTTGACAGCGGCCACGCGCTCGCGGAACGTGCCCCTATTCATGCGTATCCTGCTCGTCGAAGACGACAACATGATCGGTCACAGCCTGCGACAGGCGCTGGCCGAGACGGGTTTGTCTGTCGATTGGGTGCGCGACGGCGTGCTGGCGGAGAGTGCGCTCTCGCAAGGCAGCTACGCAGCGGTGCTGCTCGATCTCGGTCTGCCGCGACGCTCCGGTCTCGAGGTGCTGCGGCGAGCGAGGCAAGAAGGTAATCGCACGCCGATGCTCGTGCTCACTGCGCGCGACGGTCTCGACGATCGCGTCTCAGGCCTCGATCTCGGTGCAGACGATTATCTCGTGAAGCCGTTCGAGCTTCGCGAGTTGCTCGCGCGGATGCGAGCGATCATTCGACGCGCCGGCGGTCATGCACAGTCGACGATCGGTACCACGCATACACAACTCGACCTGGCGACGCGACAGCTCGTGCATGAAGGCACGACGGTCGATCTGTCAGCGCGCGAGTTTCACTTGATGCACGCATTGTTGGAGCGGCCCGGCGCGATCGTGTCGCGCACGCAGCTCGAAGAGCGCATCTACGGCTGGGGCGAGGAAGTGACGAGCAACGCTGTCGAAGTGTTGATTCACGGCGTGCGTCGCAAGGCCGGTGCGGATGTCATTCGCAACGTGCGTGGCCTGGGCTGGCGCGTCGCGGGAGCGCAGGCATGACATCGCTGCGCAAGAGTCTGCTCGTCTGGCTGGTGCCGGTGTTCCTCACCGTGGCGATCGTCGCTTCGGTGTGGACGTACTACATGTTCGGCTCCATGGTCAGCTGGTTCATGGACAGCCAGATGCAGGTGCTCGCCGATTCGCACGCGGTTCAGACGCTCGGCCCGCCGGCCTTGCGGCCGCTGAGCGACCACAATGTGGGGAAGGGCGGTCTGATCGTGCAGATCTGGGACGCACAGGGTCGGCTGCTGACGACTTCCTATCCGTCGCTCGTGGTGCCGCTGCAGGCAGCGGACGGGTTCCAGGAGATGAAGTTCGGCACGCGGCATTGGCGCATCTTTTCGATCCACACGCCGGAGCGCACCGTTCAGACCGTCCAATGCATCGAATTTCGCGAGCAGGTCATCAGCAAGCAGGCGTTCCAGGCCGGATTGCCGATCGCGCTGTTGATCCCGATCTCTGCGTGGGTTCTTTGGTTCGCGGCGTGTCGTGCCATGGGCAAGCTCGAATCGCTGGCGCGTGCGACTGCCGCGCAGGACGAGAATACGATCAACGAGCTGCCGACGAAGGGCATACCCACCGAGATCAGTCCGCTCGTGATCGCCGTGAATACATTGCTCACGCGGCTGCGCGATGCGTTCGCGTCGCAGCGCCGGTTCGTGCAGGACGCGGCGCATGAGCTGCGCACGCCGATCACCGCGATGACGTTGCAGCTGGAAAATCTGAAAGCATGTCCGATGGACGCGGAGACCAGCTCGCAAGTCCTGCAGTTCGAAGCGGGGCTCAAGCGCACGAAGCGACTGATCGAGCAGCTGCTGCGGCTGGCACGCCAGGAGGCGCCGCAGAAAGCGGACGCAGTGTCCAATATCGACCTCGCGGAATTCCTGCGCGAGCAGATCTCAGACCTGATGCCGTGCGCGGATCATCGCGATATCGACCTGGGATTCACGTTCGACATCAGCGCGACGGTGCGTGCGAATCCGCATGAGCTGCGCAGTCTGCTGCACAACTTGCTGGATAACGCCTTGCGCTATACGCCGGAGCACGGCGTCATCGACGTTCGGCTTTTCGCCGACGGCGGCAAAGTCGTGGTGGAGATCGTCGACAGCGGCCCCGGCATCCCCCCTGACCTGCTGCCGCGCGTGTTCGATCGCTTCTTCCGCATCGAGGGCTCCGACACGGAAGGCAGCGGCCTCGGCCTCGCGATCGCCAAGCACGCCGCCGAACGCAATCGCATCGACATCAAGCTCGACAACCGAATCGAGCGCTCCGGCCTCGTCGCCCGCGTGACCTTCGCCGACGGTGCCGGGATAAAAAACGTACCAAAACTCAGCACCGCAGCATGAGTTTCTTGCTGCGCTGCTGAGTTTTGGGCCGGTTTTTAACCCGGCACCATATTCATGGGATGTCCGGTTGCCGCTCAGGCGGCATCCTGCAGTAACCGCACTTCGCGCTGCGGATACGGAATAACGATCCCGTGCTCGCGGAACGCTTCCAGGATGCTCTTGTTGATCTCGCCGCCGGCCGGACCGTAGTCCTGTACGGCGACCCACGGCTTGACCGCGATGTTGATCGACGAGTCGGCGAGCAGGCGCACGCCGATGACCGGCGCAATGTCCTGCAGCACGCTCGCATTCTCGCGCAACACTTCCTGGATCACGGCCAGTGCCTGGTTGATCTCGGTGTCGTAGGCGACGCCGACCGTGACGTCGACCTGACGGATTTTCCCGTAGTTGTGCAGGATCTCGCCGACGATCTTGCGATTCGGGATCACGACACGCGAGCGGTCCGGATGCGTCAGGGTCGTCTGGAACAGCGTGATCGTCTCGACCATGCCTTCCTCGCCGACGATGCCGATGTACTCGCCGATGCGGAACGGCTTGGTGAGGATGATCGTGAGCCCGGCGAACAGGTTGCCGAGCAGGCCCTGCATGGCCAGCGCTATGCCGGCACCTGCGACACCGAGGCCCGCAACCAGGGGCAGCAACTCCACGCCCAGGTTCTGCAGCGCCATGATCACGAACAGCAGCGAGACCGCGACGCGCGCGATTCGGACGATCAGGCTGCGGACCGGCGGCTCCATCTCCAGATGCATCAGCGCGCGCTCCAGCCAGCGCGAGACCTGGCGGCCGACCAGGTAGCCGATCGCAAGAATGATCAACGCGGCCAGCAATTTCGGCCCGAATTTCAGCGCGAGATCGAGGACGGTCGTGCGGATCTGCTCGATGGTTTCGGCGGGCGCGGCCATGGAAATGCTCCGGGAGGAGGGAGGGAAGGGAGCGAGTCTAACTGCCGCGCCCGCCGCCAGCGCCCTTTCGGGCCATATCGTCGACCCTCGCCGGCACCGATGATCGTGCAAGGAATGCCGGGGCATTTCTAATCGGGAGATAAAAGATGACAAGGTCCATGACGCGGCCCCCGGCCGGCATTCTGCTTGCGACGCTGGCCCTGGCCTGCACGCTGGCGAGTCCGGTCGCCGGCGCCGAAGGCAGCATCGCCGAGCTTTTCGACGGCAGGCTGCCGAACAACTTTCCTTTCCTCAACAATGCGGGCACCGCGGCGACGTTCAGTACCGCGGGCTTCGTCGATCTGACGAACCCGTTCCACGTGCCGCAGGGGACGAACGGGCGCTCCTGCGAGTCGTGTCACCTGCCGCAAGTGGGCTGGAGCATCCGGCCGATCGACGTCGAGCTGAAGTTCCTGCTGACCCAGGGGAACGACCCGATCTTCAATGCGCTCGATGCCAACAATCCCAACCCGGACGTTTCCTCGCTGCAGGCGAAGCGTGCGTCGTACAGCATGCTGCGCAAGGGACTGTTCCGTCGTGGCGGCGCGATCCAGCCGACTTTCGAGTTCGAGATCTTTGCGTTCGACGATCCTTTGGGCGCCGGTGCATCGCCGACGCAGGTACAGGCCTTCCGCCGTCCGCTCGCGACGGCGAACTTCCACATCGCGAAGAACATCGGCTGGCACGATCAGAACACGAACGGTAGCGGTGACGTGTATGCGGGTCTGTTCGCGCAGGCTGATGGCAACATCACCGGTGCGCAGCAAGGACCGCGTGCAACGCCGGCGACGCTGGATTCGATCGCGACGTACGAGCTCGGGCTCGCCTTCGCGCAGCAGTTCTCGTTCAGCGCGGGTCTGCTGACAGCGTGTGGCGCGAAGGGCGGGCCGGAGAATCTCTCGGCGCAGCCGTCCGCGAAGGGGCCGTTCGATCTGTTCGACGCCTGGAAGAATCTCAGGCCAGGGTCGTGCGGGACGAGGTCGGCTGATCGCAAGCGAGCGCAGATCGCACGCGGCCAGGACATCTTCAACTCCGTCAACGCCAACAACAATCGCAGCTGCAATGGTTGTCACGATGCCGTCAACAATGGCAGCAACGTGGACGGCAGGTTGTTCGACGTCGGTGCTTCGCAGGCGCGGTTCCGCAAGGCCGGCATGCCGCTGTACACGATGAGGAACAAGACCACGCTGCTGACGCGTGAAACGACCGACCCTGGTCGGGCGTTGCGTAGCGGTCGTTGGACCGACATGGATCGCTTCAAGACGCCGTCACTGCGCGGCATCGTGGCGCGTGCGCCGTACTTCCACAACGGCATAGCGGCGAACTTGACCGAAGCGGTCCGTCACTACGAGACCGCATTGGAGTTCAAGTACTCGGACCAGGAGAGAGAGGACCTCGTCGCATTCCTGGAAGCGCTCTGACGATGTTCTCGTGCAGGTGCTTGCTGACCGTTCTCGCGTGCGGACTGTGGATCTTCACCACAGCCGCGCGCGCGGACGAGCAGGGTGCCTGCGCGAAGGAGGCTGATACGAAAACCTGGCAGCGGGCATCGCTGGAGGGAGTCGAGCTGGAGTATCGGACCGTCGG
>CADEEJ010000209.1:6617-9719 GCA_902826315.1 uncultured Steroidobacter sp. | reverse complement strand
CGCAGCCGTCGAGGATTCGCTCGATGCGATTCTCGCCCGCCGGCTTGCCGCCGACGGTGACGTTCCAGTCGCCGACCCAGAAATCGAACTGGCGCCGCACCTCGGCGGGACATCCGGGCGGCGGTGGCGTCTGCGCTTGTGCCAATGAAGACGACAGCACGCCGACTACTGCAAGCCAATGCAAGCATGAACGCGACATGTGACGACCCCTTTTGTCTGGTTGTCGCCACAGAGTACCCCGCCGTCAAGGCTCAAAGGTTTCAGTGATTGCAGATTTGCAGGCCGCGGATTACTCGTTACGAGGCATTTCTGAGTTGACCCGGCACCGGTGTTTCGCGCGCGCGTGCCGGCCTAGGCTGCGCGACGTCAACTCATCGAGGAGCATTTCGTGGAATACCGGTTTCTGGGAGCCTCGGGCTTCAAAGTGTCGGCGCTCGGCTTCGGCGCGGGCACGTTCGGCGGCAAGGGCGCGTTCTTCAACGCCTGGGGCGATACCGACGTCGCGCAGGCGCGGCGCCTGATCGATCTGTGCCTCGAGGCAGGCATCAACTTCTTCGACACTGCAGACGTGTATTCGGACGGTGCGTCCGAGACGATTCTCGGCGCGGCCCTCAACGGCCGACGCGATCGCATCGTGCTGTCGACGAAGATCTCGCTGCGCACCGGCGCCGGCCCGAATGACGCCGGTTCGTCGCGCCAGCACCTGGTTCGCGGGGTCGACCGGGCACTTCGGCGACTCGGCACCGACTACATCGATCTGCTCCAGCTGCATCAATTCGATGCGCAGACGCCGGTCGAGTCCGTGATGTCGACGCTCGACGACCTGGTACGCTCCGGCAAAGTGCTGCACGTCGGCGCTTCGAATTTCTCCGGTTGGCAACTGATGAAGGCGCAAGCCGTCGCGGAGCGCTACGGCTACGCCAAGCACGTTGCGCATCAGGTTTACTACTCGCTGATCGGCCGCGACTACGAATGGGAGCTCATGCCGCTCGGTCTCGACCAAGGCATCGGAGCCGTCGTGTGGAGTCCACTCGGTTGGGGCCGGCTCACGGGCCGCGTACGCCGCGATCGTCCGGCGCCGACGCGCCGCCTCAAGGAAACTGCGAATTTCGCGCCGCCCGTCGACGATACGCGGCTGCATCGTGTGGTCGATGCACTGGACGAGATCGCCGCCGAAACCGGCAAGAGCATTCCGCAGATCGCGTTGAACTGGCTGCTGCACCGGCCGACTGTCTCGACGATCTTGATCGGCGCGCGCAACGAGGAACAGCTACGCGACAACCTCGGCGCAATCGGCTGGACGCTCAGTGCGGAGCAGATCGCGCGGCTGGATGCGGCGAGCGCGGTCGTGCCGCCCTATCCCTACTATCCGTATTGGAACGGGCAGTTCACGGAGCGCAACCCGCCGCCGGTCGCTATTGCTTCAGCCAGCTAACGCGGCGCGTAGCTGCGCGATCCGCTTCGGTGCCTTCGGCCGCGCGTACATGCGCTCCATGTACGCGACGAGCTGCGGGGAGCGATCCAGCAGTTGCACTTCGTTCGCCCAATCGAGCGTGTAGGCGAGCACGAAGTCAGCGACCGTGACGCTGTTGCCGGCTACGAACGTGCGTCCCTGCATGTGTTTCTCGGCGACCTCGGCCATCGCGCGAAAATCCTGGCCGGCGAGTGGAATGTCTGCAGCCAGCCGCTGCGCTTCCGGATACAGGTTCCGATTCTTGGCGATACGCCACAGCGGTTGCTCCAGCTCAGTCACGGTGAACAGCATCCACTTGTTGACCTCCGCACGCCCTGGTGCGTCTGCGGGCAGGAACTTGCCGTACTTCTCGGCGAGGTACAGCACGATCGCCGCCGACTCCGTCAGCACCAGGTCGCCGTCGATCAGCGCCGGCAACTTGCCGGCCGGATTGATCGCCAGGTATTGCGGGCTGCGGTGCTCGCCGGCACGCAGGTTGATGGTGATTGCTTCGAAATCGACGCCCAGCTCCTGCAACGTCCACCGCGCGCGGATCGAGCGCGTAAAACCGAATTCATACAGCTTCATGCAGCACTCCGTTGAGATGAAAGTAGCCGCGAAAGGCGCGCTCGCCGTTCGGGCGGAAATGGATGGCACGCGAAGACTTGCCGCGAACGGCCCAGCCGCGCTCGATCACGCGCGCGAGCAGAGCTGCGCCGACTGCACCGGCAAGGTGATGCCGCCGTTCGCTCCAATCCATGCAGACCCTGCAAGGGGGCCGCTTCTGGCTGCGGACTGCGTGCGCGTCGATGCCGAAGTCTGCAATCAGGCGCTCGCCAGCGGGACTGAGCGCGATCGTCGCGCCGTCGAAGTCGAACGCGTGCCGCTGCAACAGGCTCGTGTACAGCAGGACGCCCAGCTCACCCGCCAAGTGGTCGTAGCAAACTCGTGCCTTGCGTAGCGCGGGATCCTTGGGCCCTGTGGCGTACGTGCGATCGCTGCTGCGTGCCGAGAAACTCATGAGCTCTTCGAGCAGCTGCGCCACTTCCTCGTCGGCGATCCGGAAGTAGCGATGCCGCCCGTGCGCTTCCATTGCGACGAAGCGCGCGTCGAGAAGCTTGCGCAGATGCGTGCTACCGGTCTGCTTCGTGATGCCCGCAGCACCGGCGAGCTCGGTCGCGGTCAGCGCGCGGCCGCCCATCAGCGCGGTCAGCATCTTCGCGCGTGTGTGATCGGCGATCAGCGTCGCGGCCGCAACCATGTTCGATCCATCGGTCATTGTTCGATGCTCCTCGAACCATCGGATGACGATCCGACGCTATTGTTGGCGCTCGCGCTTGCCGGAGCAACCCATGTCTCTCACCTGCTTCATCCGCTACGAGATCGATCCGTTTCAGCTCGACGCCTTCCGCGAGTACGCGCAACGCTGGGGCAAGATCATTCCGCGTGCCGGCGGACACCTGGTCGGCTATTTCCTGCCGCATGAAGGCACGAACAACGTCGCCTGGGGCCTGATCGCCTTTCCCAGCCTGGCCGAGTACGAGCGCTATCGCGCGCGGCTGCGCGCCGATACCGAGGGCATGCAGAACTTTGCCTTCGCGCAAAGCAAGCGATTCATCCTGCGGGAGGAGCGCACGTTCCTCGCGAAC
>CADEEJ010000209.1:3379-6517 GCA_902826315.1 uncultured Steroidobacter sp. | reverse complement strand
GCGGCGCCGGTCGAGGAAGAGAGAAGCATCGACGCGGTGTTCGCCGAGCACATCAAGGCGGTGCAGACCCACGATCTCGCGTCGCTGGAGCGTACGATCACGCTCGGCCCGCAGCTGGTGCTGATCCTGCCGAACGGCACGCAGACCTCGACGCGCAAGGCCTACGTGGATTTCCACAAGGAGTTCTTCGCCTCGAAGACCTGGACGATCCAGTTCGAAACGATCAGTCGCACGATCGGCTCGGACTTCGCGTTGCTGACGACGAAGAGCCTCTACCAGGACGTGGCCGACGGCAAGCCGTACCGCAGCCGCAGCTGGGTGACGTTCACGTTCCAGAAGGAACTGGGTCAGTGGCGGCTGATCCACGACCAGAACACGCGGCTGCCGCCCGACCCGCAGTAACCGCTAGTCGGCCGTCGCTTCCGTTCGCAAATCCAGCCCGCGACCGACAGCGAGAATCTCGTCGACGGTCAGCAGCCCGACGCACGGCATCGCGCCGCGCGCGCGAACCTCGTCGCGAAGCAGTTTGCGTGCGAGGGCGATGGAGGGCAAACACGGCACATGCGGCCCGTGATCGTTGCCGGCCAGCAGCCACCACGTGCGCGCAATCGGTTGTGCCTTCGCATCGAGGCCGTGGACGGTTACATGCATACCACTGCTCTTCGATCCAAAGCGCTCGATGGCGAGTGCGGCTTTGCGCAGCGTCGGGACCCAGGGGAGCAGCGAACGCATCAGTCCCCCACGCACGAACCATGATGCTGCCCATGTCGAGAGCATCCCGACTGTCATGCCGACGCCCGCACGAAACACGACCGTCCGCACCGGCGCATATCGTTGCGGGAACAGCTCCAGATCCGGGACGTCACAATTGGCGAGCCAGCGTCTGCCCACTGGCCACGGATAGCGCTTACGCGTGAGATCCTGCCAGCCGTAGGCCGTTCGCCATGCGCCATCACGCCACTGCGCGAAAGGCTTGCCGACATATCCAAGCACACCTTCCATCGCAGCGAGGCCCGGCGGTTTCGCGCCTGACGTAATGCCGTGCTCGATGCTCTCGATGGTCGAGAACTGCGGCTGCAACAAGTCGACGACCGCCGACGACAGTGCTGGCACCGAACTGGCGCCGCTGACGACGAGCACGTCGTTGCGTCGTGCCGGCTCGTCGAGTGCGCCGATGCCGCATACATACGCTCGTGCATCGGCGAGATCGACATAGTGAGCGCGCGCGTCGATACATGCTTGCGCAACGGCGTAGTCCTGTCCTTGAAATGGACCGGCCGTGTGAATAACGACGCTCGCTCCGAGCCGCTGCAGCTCCGAGACAAGATTCGTCGCGTGACAATCGAGCGCCGCCGCTTCGAGATTCGGACCACCCAACTCATCGACGACCGCCCTCGCCTTCTGCAGGTCGCGACCGGCGACGACGACGCGGCAGCTGCGATCGGCCGCCAGCGCTGCGACAACTCTTCTTCCGAAGTTTCCGTAACCGCCGAGAACGACCGCGCTTCGCATCCGTTGGCTCAGCTCGGAGAACGGTCGGTCAGCCAACCCTTGTAGTGCACGAGCAGGCCGATGCCGGCGAGCCCCGCACGCGCATCGAAATGGTAGCGCCCGTTCACGATCGTCTCGGACGCGGCGCAGCCCGCGAACAATGCCTTGGGCAAAGGAATGAAGAGGAACCGCGCGCCCTTGAATCGCCACACGATGCGGTCCGGCTCTGCGGTCAGACCGAACGTCAGGACGATCGGCCCGAAGCCTTCTTCGAGCCCGTCGCGGCCGCGCCGGATGACGGACCGCATGCGCTGCTCTCCGAACATGCGCGTCCAGGTTTCACGAGCTGCGGAATTTTCAGCGCCGTCGCTGCGTTCGATGACGACATGAACTGCGATGTCGTCGTGAGAACGTCGAGGGAGCGACGCGAACAGCGCGATCAGACGCGCCAGCCAGTTGCGACCGCTCTCGACACTGCAACGGCCGCTGAATTCCTTGCGGATACGCTCGTCGTGAACGCCGCGCAACAGCGCGGGCAACTGTTCGAAGGAAGAACCGAGAATTTGAGAGTGAACGCTCGCTGCGACCATGACCCCTATTATAGGGCCTGATCGCGCTTCGCCTGACTGCGTCGCCACGTCGCCGGCGGCGCGCCGAACTCACGACGGAACGCGCGGATGAATGCAGTGTCGGTCTGATAGCCGACGCCTTCGGCGATGTGAGCAAGCGGCGTGTTGCTATGACGGAGCAGATTCGCCGCCAGCATCATGCGCCACTGCGTGAGGTACTGCATCGGCGCGGTGCCGACGAGATGCTGGAATCGCTCGGCCAGCACGGAGCGCGAGGTGCCCGCCACACGCGCGAGGTCTTCGAGCGTCCACGCTTGGGCGGGACTCTTGTGGAGAGCGGACAGCGCGGCGCCGACGATGCGATCGTTCACTCCCGCGAGCCAGCCGGTGCGGCCCTCACCCTGTTCGTGCATGTACAAACGCAGCACTTCGATGAACAACACTTCCGCGAGCTTCGCCAACACGCCCGCGCCTCCCGGTCGCGGTGAACGCGCTTCAGCGAGCGCGTAGCGGACGGACGATTCCAACCAGGCGCCAGCGTTCGAGCCGCGCACGTTGACGCGCACGACCGACGGCAAGCCGGCGAGCAGCATCTTCGCCAGTTTCGCTTCGCACGCGAGGTAGCCGCACAACAGGCGCGTGGTCGCTCCCTTGCCGCCGAAAGTCAGCAAGCGCGGACGGCGCGCCAGCACGACATCCAGGCGCGAGCCCTTCGCAGGCGGCAGACCCGGCTGCGACGTCATGAGATGCGCGTCGCCTTGCGGGAAGATCACCGCGTCGCCGGCGATCAGACGCAACGGCGGCTGATCGTCCATCTCGACGTAGCACTCGCCTTCCGTGATCAGGTGGAAGATCACGACACGCTCGGCGCCAGGCTCGAGCAGCGAGGCGACCGAGTCGGCACGTTGCGAGCGATAGCACCACGGCGCGGTGAACTTCGCGTTGATGAAGATCGCGCCGACCATGTGCACGACGCGGAGCGTTTGCGACAACGCGTCCATCAGCTGTTCGTCACTTCGATGTGCAGCCCGACGGGCGTCGCGTTTTCCATCGCGCACGGCACGGGCGAGCAGCGCTG
>CADEEJ010000209.1:0-3279 GCA_902826315.1 uncultured Steroidobacter sp. | reverse complement strand
CGCATGAGCCAGCCCGGCGTGACTTGATCGCCGGTGCCGCCCAGTTCGCTCGGCATGTCGGTCTGGATCTCGTTACCGTTCGAGTGACGAGTGACGATGCGTGTGCTGCCGCGCCAGCTCGCGATGGCCGGGGCGTCGTCGTGCATGCCCATATCGGGGCGCCTGCGCAAAACGCCTTCGACCCGTTGCATCGCGTCCGCGACATATTGTGCCGACATGCCTTGAGCTCCCCAGCTCCGCTTCGATGGGGCGATTCTGGCCGCGCCCGGGCAATAAGCCTAGTGGCCTTCGGGCAGGCGCGGATGATCGGACAGCAATCCCGGACGGCCAGCACAGGGCCCGAAGCCCCGCGGGGGGCGCCGCGGACGATCGGTCAGACCTCGCCGACGCGAAGTCAGGACGCCGCAGACGCTCGTCAGCAGACTGCGCGTCCATGGATGCCCGACTACAACGACGTGTGCAGCGCTATGGCTGGGACCTGGCGAGCAACGACTACGACCCTCTGTGGCAGGAACAACTTGCTCCGGCGCGGACGGGGATGCTCGCTCTCGCGTCGCTCGCCCCGGGCGAGCAAGTGCTCGACCTGGCTTGCGGGACGGGATTGGTGACGCTGGACGCCGCGCGAGCAGTCGGGCCCCTCGGCAGCGTGCTGGGTACCGACATTTCCGGTCAGATGGTGGAAGTTGCACGGCGACGCAGCGCCGGGCTGGAGCTGTCGAACGTGAGCTTCCAGCGGATGGATGCGGAGACGCTCGATCTGCCGGACGCAAGCTTCGACGTCGTGTTGTGCGCACTCGGCTTGATGTACCTGCCCGACGCACAACGCGGCGTCCGCGAATGGCTGCGAGTGTTGAAGCCCGGCGGCCGCGTCGCCATCGCGGTTTGGGGCAAGCGCGTGAACTGCGGCTGGTCGCCGGTGTTCCCGATCGTCGATGCGGAAGTCGAGAGCGACGTGTGCCCGCTGTTCTTCTCGCTGGGCGAGCCGGATGCGCTCGCGCAGCTGTGTCGCGACGTGGGTTTCCGGCACGTGGAGCAACAGCGCATCGCGACCATCCTCTGCTACCCCGATGCCGAAGCGGCGTGCGATGCGGCGTTCGTCGGTGGACCCGTTGCACTCGCATGGTCGCGGTTCGACGACGAAGCGCGTGCGCGTGCGCGGGCTCGCTACAAGCACGCGATCGAGCCGTGGCGGCGTACTCAGGGCTATCGGATCCCAGGCGAATTCGTCATCGTTGGAGCATCGAAATGAACTGCGATCGAGACACCGTGGCGGCATGCGTTTTTCATGGACACGACACGGCAACCGATGACCGGCATGAGTGCCCGCTGGTGCAGGTGCTGATGCGACGAGTCCGCAATCTCGGGATCGAGGACGAGCCTGCCCAGGTGGATCGCGAGCTGGACAAGTACCGCGACCTCGCGCGCGTGCTGAACTGCCCGATGCTCGCGAAGGTGCGCCTGCGGGACCTTAGCCCGCGGCCCGCATCACCTCTTGTTCTTCCTCTTGATCGCGGCGCGCGCGGCATTCTCCTTGGCGCGTGACTTCGCGATGCGGCCGATCAACGCATAGGGGATGCGCTCGGCTAACGGAAATTGCAGGTTGCCCTTCGGGCCCGCGTACGGCGCGACCTCCTTCTTCAGCTTGGCATCGCGCACGGGCGGGTACACGCCGATGTGCTTCTTGAACGCGGCGAAGTAGATCACGTCGCCATCAAGCGCAAATGCCGGCATGCGATAGCTGATCTTCTCGCGCGCCTGCGGTACTGCCTTGGCGATCGTTGCGCGGATCTTTTGCAGGATCGCCTGAACGTCGTCCGAAAATGTCGCGATGTACGCATCGATGGTTGCCGGCGTGCCGCTCGCTTTCACTGTGTCTCCTTCCCCGCTTGCATGCGCGGACCCCACTGCAGGATCACGAACACGGCGACAGCAGTGATCAGCAGTCCCGTGATGCGTGGATCGTAATGCGAGCCGCTGTTCGGGAACAGCTGCCAGCTCACGTTGGAGATCGTATGGAACAGGATTGCGCCGAAGACGCTCTTGCCGGTGTTGTTGTAGAGCCAGGTGTGTAGCACACGGCTCGAGACCGTCCCCAGCGTCCACCATCCGATCCAATCCCACGCGCGACCGACCTGCATCAGGGGTACGCAGTGCCATACGGCCCAGACCAGCCCCAGGATCAAGCTGGCCGGCAACGCGCCCCAGCGCTCCTGCAGGGGATCGATCAGGTATCCGGTCCAACCGGACTCTTCGCACAGAGCGCTGACGAAAAAGAGCGCGAAGAGTACGGCAGCGGCAGTCACAGACCAGCGCGGCGAAGGTACCGGCAGGTCCAGAACGCGCATGAGGGCATAGCTCGCGACGGCAATGGCCGGCCGCAGGAGGACGATAGGTAGGTACCAACGCTTGCGCTCGATGCGTCGGTAGTCGAACGACCTTGCCAAGTGCGCGACGACACCCGCGCGACCGCGCTCGCGGGCGACCAGGATCAAGGCGGCGGCCAGCGGACACACCACCATGAGTGCTCCCAGCGGGAGCCCCGGCAGAACCTCGATCGGATACGTCTCGCCGAGCAGCCATAGAGGCAAGGACAGCGCGAACACCAGCACGATGAACAGCAGTGGCGAGCGCTGTCGTGAGCGTGCCCGTGTCTCCTTCACGCGCTTGCCTCCCGATGCTCGCTCCTCGCTGCTTCCCATACTTCGCGTGCTGCACCGGCGTGGAGCGCCGCGATGCCGATGCCGGTGATGAGATCCGGCCATGCGGAATCGAAGAATGCCGTCAGCGCGGCGGCAACGATGATCGCGCCGTTCGAGAACACGTCATTGCGCGCGGACAGGAATGCCGCCTTCGCGAGGCTGCTCGCGTGATGACGATAGCGCGCGAGGACGACTGCGCAGACGAAATTCACTACCAGCGCGCCAAGAGCAGCCAGCGACAACGGCAACGCTGCGGGCGGCACGGGCGACAGAAACTTGTTCGCGGCCATCCACAACGTCGCCAGTCCCGGCACGAGCAGCAATGCGGCGAGCACCATGCCCATCCGCGCACGGGCGATGGCGGACCAGCCGAGCGCGACGAGAATCAGGAAGTTGACCGACGCGTCTTCGAGGAAGTCGATGCTGTCCGCGAACAGCGCGACCGACGAGATGGCCAGCGCGATCGCAAACTCGATGAAGAAATAGCCGAGGTTGGCGATACAGACGAAGCGGACGGCGGGAGCCAGCTCGGAAGTACGATCGTCGGCCATGTGCGATGGTATGCCGAGTCGATCGCTCA
>CADEEJ010000208.1 GCA_902826315.1 uncultured Steroidobacter sp. | reverse complement strand
GCACGGCTCGCCGGCCAGCTGTCTGGCATTCAAGATCTTCAGCGTGCTGGCCAAGCACAACGGTCTGGATGCGCAGAAGGTGAAGTGGCAGCACATGGCCCCGGCGCTGCAGGAGCAGATGCTGTTGCGCAACGAGGTCGATGCGATCGCCGCGTTCAACGTGACGAGCTTTTCCAACCTGCAGGCGCTCAAGACCGATCCGGAGAAGGACTTCCGCTGGTTCTTCTACGCCGACCACGGGATCGATCTCTACTCCAACGGCATCGTCGTATCGCGCGCGCTGGCCAAGGAGCGCCCACAAGCCGTGGCCGGCCTGGTCCGCGCGATCAACCGCGGGCTGCGCGATGCCATCGCCAATCCGGATGCGGCGATCGACATCGTCGCCAAACGCGACCCGATCATCGACAAGCGCATCGAGAAGGACCGCATGCTCTACGCGCTGCGCACGCTGATCATCACGCCCGAGACGGCGCAGATCGGCGTGGGTGACATCAAGGACGACCGGCTCGAGCGTGCCATCGGTCAGCTCGCCGAAGGCTACGGCCTCGCGCGCAAGCCGGCGGCAAAGGACATCTTCGATCGCTCGTTCCTTCCACCCAAGAACGAGCGCGAGTTGAAACTCTAGGCAGCCAACTCTAGTCAGCGGTTGAAAGGATCGACCATGAGCGCGTTGCCCGAAACGCTTCTCTCCGGGTCGCGGCGCGGGCGGGTACTGGTGCCGGCCATCGTGCTCGCGCTATCGGGCCTGTTGGGCCCGTTCGCTGCGCCGGGCGTGCATGCGCAAGGAACTGGACGCGTCGTCCTCGGCTTCGCCCCCGGCGGTGCGATCGACACCATGAGCCGGTTGGTGGCCGACAGGCTGCGTGAAGGGTTGGGTCACCCCTTCATCGCCGACAACCGCGCCGGCGCCGAGGGCCGCATCGCGATCGATGCAGTGAAGAGCGCGTCACCGGACGGCAAGACGCTGCTCTTTACCCCGATCGCCAACATCTGCATCTATCCGCATACGCAGAAGAACCTTCCCTACGATCCGCAGCGCGATCTGACGCCGGTGGCGCTCGTCGGCCTGTTTCCGATCGGCCTGGCGGTGGGGCCGATGACGCCGGCCAAGACCGTTGCCGAATTCGTCGCGTGGGCCAAAGCCAATCCGCGCGACGCGACGTTCGGCACACCGGGCAACGGCAACATCCCGCACTTCACCGGCATCACCTTCGCACGCGCGGCGGGCATCGAGCTGACCAACGTGCCGTTCAAAGGCACGCCACCCGCCGTGACCGCACTGCTGGGCGGACAGATCGCTGCCGTGGTCAGCACGATCGGCGATTTCGTGCCACAGGCACGCGCCGGGAAGCTGCGCATCCTCGCGCACGCAAGCGGCGCCCGATCGCCGATCGCACCCGACGTTCCGACGTTCAAGGAACTCGGGATCGATCTGCTCGCCAACGGCTGGTACGGCCTGTTCGCTCCGGCCGGCACGCCCGCCAACGTGATCGATCAGCTCAACCGCATCGTCATCGATGCGCAGCGCGCCGGCGATTTCAAGGCGCGCATGGAGTCGCTCGCACTCGAAGTCCGCCTGACCACACCGGCTGAATTCGCCGCGCTGGTGCGCGAAGACTACGAGCGCTGGGGCAAGGTGATCCGCGCGAGCGGATTCAAGGCGCTCGAGTAGTTACGTAGTTACGAGCCGCTACGCCATCGAGTGCAACCCGATCATGTTGCCTTCGGTGTCGTACACGAGCGCAATGTGGCCGTACTGGCCGATCGACATCTTGGCCTTCTCGATGCGCCCGCCCGCTTTCGCCGCTTTGTCGGCCTGCACCGCACAGTCTTCACAGCAGAAGTAGACCAGCACGCTGTTCTTGCCAGCGCCGAAGCCGGGCATTTTCACCAGCGATCCGGTGGCGCCGTAGCCCTGGTCGTCCATCCCGAACGCCCACATCTCGATTCCCGGACTCTCCAGCTTCGAGAGCTTCACGCCGAACACGTTCTCGTAGAACGCCTTGGCGCGGGCCATGTCGTCGACGTAGATCTCGAACCAACCGACCGGATTGCTCATTGCTCGCTCCTTCTGTTGGACGCGTCGGAAGCACCTCCCGACGCGGGACCTCAGGTTCCCTGCTTGGGCGTGCCGGGAATGCCGCTCACGTTCTGCGCCCAGGGCAGCGCCGAGTTGCACCAGATCTGCCTCGTCGCGGGCAACCGCGCGCGCTGCAACAAGCCACCGACGCGCAGGGTATAGCTGGGAGGATCGTCGGCATCGACCGTTGCGAACACCGGCGAACCGCAGCGCGGGCAGAATGAATGCCGACGCTTCGAACCGCTCTCGGCGGTCTTGACATAGGTAGTGACCTGCCCGCGCAAGAGGCGAAATCCCGCCTTCGGCGCCGGCAACGACAGACGAAACGCGGTACCGGTAAGCACCTGGCAGTCGGTGCAATTGCACAACGTCACCGCTTGCGGATCGACCTCGGCCTCGTATTGCACTTGGCCGCAATGACAGGAACCTTCGACTTTCATGTCTTCTCCCGCAGCAGTCATGTCGTTCGGTGAATCTCGCGTGCGGCAGCTATTTTGCATCAGCTGTGCTGCAGCCGGCCGCGAACCGGAGGCGAGCCCGGCCACGCCAACGCTCCGCGTAGCATGGCACCCTTGATCCAACAAGGAGCCTCTCCCATGCCCAGCTCTCCCCTGCGCTACGAAGTCAACGACGCCGTCGCCACGATCACGCTCGATCGCCCCGACGCGCTCAATGCTCTCGATCTGGAAATGGGCCGCGCCCTGTTCGATGCGGCCCTCACCGCCGACGAGGACCGTTCAGTGCGCTGCGTAGTGGTGACCGGCGCGGGTAAGTCGTTCTGCGCCGGCGGCGACGTGAAGTCGTTTCACGACAACATCGACCAGGTCGGCAAGCTCATGAAGGAACTCACCACGTACCTGCATGGAGCGATCTCGCGTTTGACGCGCTCGGCCAAGCCGTTCCTCACGGCGGTCAACGGCGTGGCTGCAGGCGGCGGGATGAGCCTTGCGCTATCGGGCGATCTCGTCATCGCGAGCGAATCGGCGCGCTTCTCGCTCGCGTATGCGCGCATCGGCGCCACGCCCGACGGTTCGTCGTCGTACTTCCTGCCGCGGCTGATCGGCGTGCGCCGCGCGATCGAGCTGCACTATCTGAATCGCACGCTGTCCGCGCAGGAGGCACTCGAGTGGGGTTTGATCAGCCGCGTGCATGCGGATGCGAACTTCCGGGACGAGGTGAACAAACTCGCGCGTGAACTCGCGCAGGGCCCCACGCTCGCCTTCGGCCGCGCGAAAGAGCTGTTCCATCGCTCTACCTCCGAGAGCTTCGAGACGCAGATGGAGCTCGAAGCCCAGGCGATCGCGGCGAGCGGCCGTACGGAGGATTTGCGCAATGCCGTGGCGGCGTTCGTGCGCAAGGAAAAGCCGCGCTTCGAGGGGAAGTAGGCCTTACGCGCCGCCTTGTTCAGCCCTTCGCGGCTACCACTTCATTTCGCCCTTGTTGACCTTGGCGCCGATATCGAGCGCCACCGCCAGACCGGCACTCGGATAAGCGCCTTTCATCGCATCGATCAGCGTTGCGCTTGCGCTCGCCTTGGTCAGCTCGGCCTCGAAGCGCTGCAAGTAGGTCTTGGTCCATGCGATTTGCGAGACGTCGCGAGGCTGACCTGCCGCCTCGTGACCGGGGATGACGATCTTCGGCTGCAATGCAGCCATCGCGTCGAGTTTCGCCATCCACGCCGAGCGTTCGGATGCCGACTGCGTGTCGGCCGTCCACACATGCAGACCGGCGAAGACGTTGACGCCGCCAGCTATCGCACCGATCGAGGGAATCCATAGATAGCTGCGATGACTGAGCGCGTCGTCCAGACCGCGGATCTCGATCGCCTGACCTTCGAGTTCCAGCAAGTTGCCGCTGACCGGATCAGGTAGAGGAACATCCTGCGGCGCATTGGCGCCCAGCCGCGGCCCCCACACCTTGAGCTTCGTCGGCAACGTTGCCTTGATCTTGGCAATGGTCGGTGCCGTCGCGACCACGCGCACGCCCGGGAACAGCCGGCGCATCGTATCGATTCCGAAATAGAAATCCGGATCGGCCTGGCTGATGTAGATGGTCTTCAGCGATTTGCCGCTGTCCAGGACCATGCCCGCAATGCGCAACGCATCGGCGCGCGAGAAGCCTGTGTCGATCAGCATCGCCTCCTGCTTGCCCGATACGAGCACGGCGTTGGCGTGGAAACTGCCTGCACCAGCGTTGTACACCTGCAGCGAAAGCGGTTCCGCAGCGGCGCTGGCGGCGGCGAAGGCGAGGCCGAGACCGGCGAATGCGCGCGAAACGAAACGGGGAGACCAGAGAGTCGACATCGACAAGTCCTCGAAAAGGTTGAACACGATGAAGATGAAGGCTCGCAGCGTATTGGCTACCCGATTAAAGATAAACATGGTATTGGTGGAAACATTGTCTACTAGATTGATCCAATGCCATGGACCGAATCCAGGCCATGCAACTGTTCGTGGAAGTAGCCGACCGAGGCAGCCTCACCGCCGCGGCAGATGCGCTCGATATATCGCGCGCCATGGCAAGTCGTTATCTCGAAGCGCTCGAACGCTGGCTCGGGGTGCGCCTGATGCATCGCACGACACGCCGGGTCAGTCTGACCGACGCGGGTAGCGAGGCCATCGAACGCTGCCGTCAAGTGCTCGAACTCACGCGGGATGTTCAAACCATCGCGGGGGCACGACGCGCCGAACCCAGCGGCACGCTTCGCGTCACCACGAGTGCATCGTTCGCGCAAGCACACCTGTCTGCGGCGGTCGCAGCGTTTCTCGACCTCCATCCGCGTCTGCGGGTCGAATTGCTCGCGCTCGACCGGGCGGTGAATCTGGTCGAGGAGCGTATCGATCTGGCGGTGCGCATCACCGATCGACTGGATCCGTCGCTGCTCGCCCGGCGAATCGGCCCGTGCCGCTCGGTGATCTGCGCGGCTCCGTCGTACCTTGCAGGGCACTCAGCGCCGATGACGATCGAAACGCTCGCGCACCACCGCTGCGCGATTCACGAACACATGCGCGCCGGCTTCCGATTGAGACGCGACGGACGCAGCATCATGGCGCCGGTGAACGCCGTGTTGACGAGCAACGACACCGAAGTGATCCGTCAGGCAGCCCTTGCCGGCGCGGGCGTGACCGTGCTGCCCACGTACCTGGTCAGCGACGATCTCGCCGGCGGCAGGCTTCGCCGGGTGCTCGTGGAGTACGAACCGGAGCCGCTCTCGATCTACGCGGTGTACCTGTCGCGCCAGTATCAGCCGCGACCACTACGGCTTCTGCTCGACTTCCTGGTAGCGCGATTCACGGGCGAATCTCCCCGCTGGGATCGAACAGCGCAAATCAAAGACTCATCGCCAAGCACACCGGCAAGGCGGGGCCGTCGCTCAACCGCAAAGAAGCGGGTTGCGCGCTGACGGTCGTTCTCACCGAACGCCGCCGGGTCAGCTCCGCGGCTGCTCACGTCGATGGAGCATTCCGAGGCCGGTGCTCGGTGCCCAGACCTGCCGTGATGAACAATGCGGTCGCTTCGCCCTCGACGTCCGCGGTGTGCCAGACACCGGGTTCGTTGATCGCGTATTGACCCGCAAGCAGCGTGACACGAGCGACCGATCCATCGGCGCGCTCCTGCGAGAGCATCAGCGTTCCCGATATGCACAGCACGACTTCGCTGCCGTTGGGGTGCATCTCCCACGCATCCCACGAGCGCGTAAAGGTGTGCAGGCCCACGATCCGGCCTTCGGCGCCATCGGCGGCGTGGCGCTCGATGTAGTCCTCGTACCACTGCAGCGCACCGGTGAAATGCGGCTCGACCACGGCCGTTGCGCCGCGCCCGAGGTGAATCGGATGAAGCTTGATGTCGTGTGCGGCCATGCTCATGCCTCCAGTGTCCGGCGCGTTTCAGCGCTCAGGATCCGCTGCGCCGCGCTCCGCCACCCATAGATACTGATTCAGGCAGAAGAAATACTCGCCTTCGTCTGCCAGCTGCAACTGCTCTGCGGCCCAGGCCTTCGCCTCCTCCGCCGTGATGCCGTCCTTGCCCGCGACGTACCGCTCGATCATGCCGATCAGGTGTCCGCTGAACGATTCCTTCGCATACACCGGATTGAACTGCGGCAGCACCTTGTGCTTGCGCACGGCGAACCCTGCTCGGCGCAATCGCGAATCAAGGGTGCGTGGCAGCGTGACGTGCGCACAGTGCCCTTCCCATGCGCGGCACACGCGCCGCATCCGGTCAGGGTCGCGACTATGCCAGAGGATGGACGGCCAGTCGGTCGCGACGATCACGAGGCGTCCGCCGGGCCGCAGTACGCGCTGCGCCTCACGGATCGCCTGATCGACCGCCGGGACGTATTCGAACACCTGCAACGATAGCGCCGCATCGACGCTCTCATCGGCCAGCGGCAGCGCGGTGGCATCGCCTTGCCGGATGTCGATCCAGGATCGATCGGCGCAGCGTTGCCGCGCGAGCTCGAGCATCGCCTCGGCCAGATCGATGGCGTGGACCTTCCCCGTCGCACCCACCCGATCGGCGATCTCGCGTGAGAGAAAACCCATGCCCGCGCCGATGTCGACAACGCGCTCGCCCGCCTGCGGATCGAGCGCGGCGATGGCCGCAGCCCGACGCGCCGCTGCGTCGGCGGTGAGATACATCGCCTCGACCCGGCGGGCTGTCGAGGCGCTGAATGGGATCTGCGTGCTCAACCTGACGTTCTATTTTTTCACGGCCGGCTGCACACGCGGCGCACCCTTCTCGACCACCAGGCTGTTGAGCAGCCTTGCCGATCCGTCACCGACGTTGCGAAAACCGTGGACCGTGCCTTGCGGATTGCTGTACGCCTCGCCGGCGGCCACCCGTCGTGGTGCCTGGCCTTCGACCAGCAGTTCGACTGTGCCGTCAAGCACCGAACCTACGCAATCGCCCGGGTGCGTATGCATCGGAACTGCGCCCGAAGGTTGAATGTTGACCGACATCAGCACGACCTCGCGTTTGTCATCCCCACTCAAAGGACTCACCACGATCGGCTTTGACACATAGGTCTGCGGAGGCTGCTGCGGTGCCTGCTGTGCAATAGCAAGTTGGACACCAGCAGCGATGATCACTCCTGCGACAAGCGTTGAATGTCGACGAAGCATGAGATCTCCAAATGGAAAGGCAATGGAAGAGTTTGATTGACCCTTCCATTGTCTCGGCCGCGCGCTGCGACCGGTTGATCGCCATCAACCAAGGCGCACTACTCGCCGCCGCGCCATCACGGGTGGATGCGCGCAGCGCGCTTATGCGCTGGCCCGCACCGCCTTTGCTACGCACCGGAACCCGATGTGACTCGCGCTCTCACGGATCGGTTGCGGATGGCGCGCAGCCGGCCGATAACGCTGGCAGTAGTTGATCGCGCACAGATGCGAGCCGCCTTTGATGACCTTGCGCTCGGGCATCGACGTGCCGTCTTTCGGCCGCGCGCCCTCGCGCCCGGCGCAGCACTTCGGCGCAGACGCATCACGCGGCATCGACCACGCATCGACCGTCCACTCCCAGACGTTGCCGATCATGTCGTGGAGTCCGTAGCCATTGCCCGGATAAGTAGCGACCGGCGAAGTACGCGCCCAGCCATCGGCCAGGGTGTTCTCAGTCGGGAATTCACCCTGCCAGTAATTGGCGAGCATGAGCCCATCGGGCGCGAGCGCGTTGCCCCACGCGTACTCCGCGCCATCGAGCCCGCCACGCGCGGCGAATTCCCACTGCGCTTCGGTCGGCAACTGCTTGCCCGCCCACGCGGCATACGCGAGCGCATCCTCGAAAGCGATATGCACGACAGGATGATTCTCGAGCCCGGTCAGGTCGCTGGCTGGCCCCAACGGATGGCGCCAGCAAGCGCCCTCGCGAAACTGCCACCACTGCGACGGATCGGCGAGATCGACCGATGAGTTCGGCTGCACGAAGACGTTAGACCCGCCGCCGGGGAGGCTCTCTGCTCGACGCTCCGCCACTGTGACGTAGCCGCTCGCCGCAACGAATCGTGCGAACGCCACGTTGGTGACCGGCGTCGCGTCGATCCAGAAAGACTCGACCGCGACGCACCGCACCGGTCGCTCCTCCGGATAGAAGCGTGCAGCGCCCATCGAAAACTCGCCGCCTTCGATGAAGACCATTCCACTGGTGGACACGGCTGTCACGGCAGTTCGGGCTGCAAAGGCTGAAGGAGGTGCTGGGGCAAAGCCGAGCGGGACGTTGCGGCAAAGTCGGATTGAACCACTATCATCGCTGCATTCGCGACAAGCATTCCCGGACAACGCCGGCCTCACAGCTCTGCCCGCACAGCGCCTTCTCGCTCAACCCTCCACGCACACCTTCTCTCGCCCACCATGACCACCGCCCCCAATCGCCGCCCCAACATCGTGATCATTCTCGCCGACGACATGGGCTACGGCGATCTCTCTTCCTACGGCAGCGAACTGGTCGAGACCCGCAACATCGACAGCATCGGGCGTGATGGCGTGCGCTTCACCGCCGGCTACAGTTCGGCGCCGCTGTGCAGTCCATCGCGCGCGGGGTTGATCACCGGCCGCTATCAGCAACGCTTCGGCTTCGAGCAGCAGGTCTCCTCCGGTGCGTTTCCGGAGCGCCGCGAAGTGCGCGATGACGACGGCAATCTCACGCCACTGCAGGGTGAAGCCGAGTTTCTGCGCCGCGGCGTGCCCACCACCGAGAAAAATGTCGGCGAGTTGTTCAAGGCGCAGGGCTACCGCACCGGCGTGTTCGGCAAGTGGCATCTCGGCCATGCACCGCAGTTCCTGCCGCAGAACCGCGGCTTCGACGAGTCGGTGGTGTTCTACGGCAACACCAGCCTGCAATCGACGCGGCTCGATGATCCGGAGCTGATCAGCCTCATGGTCGACTTTCACGACGAGGCCAAGGACACCGCCTGGACGCGCGAAGGGCTGAACGCGATCCGCCGCAATGGCGAGGTGATCGACGTGGATCAGTTCCTGATGTTCTTCTTCCGCGACGAGGCGGTGAAGTTCATCGAGAACAACAAAGACGTGCCGTTCCTGCTCTACTATCCGATGAACTCGCCGGTGCCGCCTCTGCAGGTTCCGCGCAGCTACTTCGAGCGGCTGCGACCGTCCATTCCCAACATCGCACAGCGCGGCTACAACGCGATGCTGCTCGCGCAAGACGAAGTCGTCGGCGCGGTGCTCGACGCCTTGCGCAAGCACGGGCTCGACGAAAACACCCTGGTGATCTTCGTGAGCGACAACGGCAACGCGCTCAGCCGCCCGGGCAGCAACGCGCCGTTCTCAGGCGGCAAGTACACGACCTACGAGGGCGGCATCCGCATGCCATTCATGATGCGCTGGCCCGGACACATCCAGGCGGGTCAGCTCTACGAAGAGCCGGTGAGCACGCTCGACATCCTGCCTACCGTCGCGGCGGCCGCAGGTGTGTCAACCGCACAGGCACAGGCGCTCGATGGCGTGAATCTGCTCCCGTATCTGCGGCAGGAAAAGAACGGCACCCCGCACGAGGCGCTGTTCTGGAAACTGGCGGGCTACTCGGCGTGTCGCGTCGGCAAGTGGAAGCTCTATCTCGAACCGCGCAAGGGAATAGCCAAGCTCTTCGATCTGGAAGCAGACCCGGCCGAAAAGACCGATCTCTCAGTCGCGCATC
>CADEEJ010000207.1:8593-9782 GCA_902826315.1 uncultured Steroidobacter sp. | reverse complement strand
ACCGACCTCGCGGTATTCGCGCGCCCCGATCGCAAGTCGCATTTCAAGCTGATTGAGCGTGCGCCCGGCGTGACCGCCGACGAGATCAAGGCGAAGACGCCCGCCAGCTTCCTGCAATGAAGACCCGTGCCGCGGTGCTGAGCGAGATGGGTCGCCCGCGACCCTACGTGCAGACGCGGCCGCTCACGATCGAAGAAGTCGACCTCGACCCATTGGGGCCCGGCGAAGTGCTGGTGCGCATGCGCGCCGCCGGCCTGTGTCACTCGGATCTTTCGGTCATCAACGGCGACCGGCCGCGCTCCATGCCGATGATCATCGGACACGAAGGCGCCGGCGAAGTCGCGGAAGTCGGCGCCGGTGTGCGCGACCTTCGTCCTGGCGATCACGTGGTGACCACTTTCGTTCCTTGCTGCGGCAGCTGCGAGCCGTGCACGACCGGACGCCCCGCGCTGTGCGAGCCGGGCTTCAAAGCGAACTCCACGGGCACGCTGCTGGGTGGCGCGCAGCGAATGCATCGCAACGGCGCGATCGTGAATCATCACCTCGGCGTGTCCGCATTTGCGGAGCACGCGATCACGGCGCGGCAGTCGCTGATCAAGGTCGATGCCGATCTGCCGTTCGATGAAGCGGCGGTTTTCGGTTGCGCCGTGATGACAGGCGTAGGTGCGGTGACCAACACCGTGCAACCGCATCGCGGATCGAGCATTGCAGTGATCGGTCTCGGCGGCGTCGGCCTCGCCGCGCTGCTCGGCACTCGCTTGTCGGAAGCATCGGTCGTGATTGCGTGCGATCTCAGCGAAGACAAGCTGGCGCTAGCTCGCAGCATGGGCGCGACTCACACGATCAATGCCGGTGAGCCGACTGCGCTGGAGCAGATCAGAGACCTGACTCGCGGCGGCGTGCACTACGCATTCGAGATGGCCGGATCGGTGAAAGCGATGGACCTCGCCTACGCGGCGACGCGGCGCGGAGGCACGACGGTGACCGCGGGCCTCTCGAACCCGAAGCACCTGTTCTCGATTCCGCACGTGGGTATAGTCGCCGAAGAGCGCACGATCAAAGGCAGTTATCTCGGCAGCTGCGACCCGGCGCGAGACATCCCGCGCTACATCGAGCTGTACCGCGCAGGACGCCTGCCGATCGATCGTCTGCTGAGCGAGCACATCGCGCTCGAGCAGCTCAACGAAGG
>CADEEJ010000207.1:0-8493 GCA_902826315.1 uncultured Steroidobacter sp. | reverse complement strand
CGCCGCACCCGCATTCATCCGCTGACACTCCGTGCGCAGCGCTTCGAGTCCCGCTCGCGTCTGCTTGCTCGTCCCGTTCTCTCCCGCATCCGCCAACAGGTGCGCACGCTTGATCAGCATGTCAGTCCAAGGCAGCGTCTCGCACGACGTGTACTCCTGGAGGCTGTCGGCATAGTGCCGGACCGATCGCCAGTTGCGATCCTGCAGGCCGGCTTCGATCGCGTTTCCGTAGAACTCGAAATAGCTGTGGCTCACGCAGCCCGCGGCGAGCAGTTGCTCGCCTTCCGCCAACGCAGCTGCGCGCTCAGCACTGTTGTGCGTCAGGCGCGCCACCATGCTGAGCAGCATCGGCCCGCAATACGACATGCCGGTCTCGCGTCCGAGATGCAGTGCATCCTTGGTCATCTGCAGCGCCTGCGTCGGATCCTCCGCGATCATCGTCTGTGCGAGCATGCCCATGCATTCCGCTTCGAAGCGCCGCGCTCCGAGTTGCTGCGCGAGCTTCATTGCCTGCCGTGCGTGACTGCGGCCGTCATCGAGGTGCGCCTGCATCAGCAGGGCGCTCGCCATCGTCAGGTGCACGAGCAGCTCGCCGCGCAGGTCGCCGACGCGCCGCGCGAGATCGAGCCCTTCGCGGCAACTCTCGCGGCTCCCGGCCGGCTCGCCGCAATACTGGTGCGTGATCGCGAGCATCGGCAGATTCGACAGGAGCACGCCGACGAGACCGTGATCGCGCGCTTCCTGGATGCACTGGGCGAAGTGCTGGCGCGCCGTCACTATCCGGCCGCGCTGGTAGTACGCATCGCCGAGTCCGCTCAAGGCTCGCGCGATCTCGACGTGCGACTGCGCTTGCATGGCAAAGCGGTGCGCTTGCTCGTGTGCCTGCATGCACGCATCCAGCCTGCCGAGCGGGAAGCACAGATTCCCGCGCAGCGTGTGAATGCGGGCGCGCGTTTCCAGGTCCGCGGAGCCGCCCAGCGCGCTTTCGGCATGTTCCAGCGCTTCCAGGGCTTCTTCGTGGCGATCCATGATGCGCAACGCCGAGGCGATGCCGATCCAGGCGCTGCCATGGCCGTGCTGATCGATCGCGAAGTCGAGCGCCTCGCGATACGCGGTCAACGCGTCATGCGTGCGACCGAGCTGCAGCAACAGCTCGCCGAGCAGCAAGCTGCTCTTGTGCAGCAGGACCGGTTCGCGTGCCAGCGCGCTCGCCTTGTTGACGAGAGCCAGTGCTCGCTCGAATCGCAGCGCGGCTTGCTCCGCGATCGACGCTTCGAGATAGGCGGTCGTGGCGCGATCGTCGTCGGCTGCCGCGAGATGATCCGCGCGTAGCGCCTGGTCCCCATGCGAGTACCAGTCGGCGGCGGTTCGATGCAGCTCGCGTCGCTGGGATTTCAGAGTGGACTCGTAGATCGCGTCGCGAAACAGCGCGTGGATGAACTCGATGTCGACGCCATTGAAGCGCACCAGCGCGGTCTCGGTCAGCGGGGTCGGATCGTAGTCGTCGTCGTCGACCATGCGCTGCAAAGCCGTCAGCGCGGCGCGATGTCCGAGCACGGCGGCGGCCTGCAAAGCCGCGTGATCGCGCGCCGACAATCGAGCGGCGCGCGCCAATACGACCGAGCGCACTGAGCCCGGCAACAAGTCGTGGCCCGCGCGTGCAGCGCGGAGCAGTTGGTCGAGGAATAGGGGATGCCCGTCGGCTCGTTGAATGCACGCAGCGATCGTCTCCTGCGGCAACTCCGGAAAGTGCGCAGCCAGTTCCTGTGCCTCGTCTTCCGCGAGCGGGGCGAGGTCGACAGTGGTCACAGGACAGCCGCGTGCGCGTGCGCGCCAACTGGCGTTGATCGGATCGCCCTCCGGGCGCGTCGTCATGATGAACAGGATCTGGCAGTTGGCGACGACAGCAGCAATCTCGCCGAATCGCGCCAGCTCGTCCGTATCCGCCCAATGAACGTCCTCGACGACCAGGAGCTGCGGTCCGCGCTGCACGGCCGTTTCGATCAACTGTGCGAGTGCCAGCGCACGGCCGCGTTGCCGGGTCGCGATCTCCATCGCCTTTTCCAGGGCGGCGAGCTCCGCGTCGATCGGCGCGTCGACGAGATCGCTCAGGAAGATGATCTGATCGACGGCGTTGCGCCCCGCCAGCGCGCGCCGCACGGCCGTGGCACGCTCGTTCGCCGGCGCATCTGCGCCGAGACCGAGCAGGCTCAGCGCGAACGCAGTGATCGGGCGCCGCCCGGGCGATTGACCGAAGTCGAAGACTTGCGCCGAATGCACGGCGACACCGCGCTCGCGGGCGGCGCTGCGGACTGCGTTGACGAGGCATGTCTTACCGATGCCGGCTTCGCCGCGCACGACGATCGCGCGCCCATGGCGGCTATTCGTGCATCGGTCCAGCGACGCGAGAATCATCGCGAGCTCCGGCCGGCGTCCGACGAACGGCTGCACGCCGGGGCCGATCTCGCTGCGCAATCCCTGCAGGCTCCACGCGAGCACGGACTCGGTTTGACCCGGCTGTGAGCTTGCGGCGCGAGCGCCGCTGACACGTTCGCCCAGCGACGCGCGCAATTCTTCCGAGATCAGGATTTCGCCGTCCGCGGCGCGAGCCGCGAGCGTATGCGCCACGTGCGTCGGGCGACCCGTGAGCGGAAAGATCTCGGCACCGCATAGCACCTGGCCTTGCGTGATGCCGATGCGGAGCGTCAGAGCGTTGGCAACCGGCCACGGTGTACTCGCGACCATGCTCTGGAGCGCGAGTGCGGCTTGCGCGGCGCGCTCCGGTTCGTTGCCGTATGCAGTAGGAATGCCGAACACCGCGAGCACGCTGCTGCCGACTCGCCGATCGGCACGACCGCCGAATTCGGTGACTGCGTCCAGAACGCGGCGATGGAACTGCGTCGCGAGCGCGTGCGCTTCCTCGGGATCGAGCTGCGCTTCGAGCTCCAGCAGGCCTTCGAGACGCGCCACCATGATCGTCGCATCGAGCAACTGCGGGCGCAGCTCGACCGGCGGCGCAGCGGGCTCACTGACGCGCGGAATCTCATGGATGGAAGTGTCGTCGAGCGTCGCATCGTCTCCGTCTGAGGTGCCGAGCGCGGCGCGACGTCGTCGCATCAGGTCGCGATAGAGTTGTTCGGTCGCAGGCTCGGGCGCGACATCGAGCTCCCGTCGCAGGACGTCGCGACAGACTCGATACTGGCGCAGCGCTTCCGCATACGCGTTGCGCTTGGCATGCAGCTCCATGACCATGCGATGTGCGGCTTCGTTGAGCGGTTCGAGGGCGACGAGCTTCGTCGATGCCGCAAGCGCGCCTTCGCTGTCGCTGTTCGCGACGCACAGCTCGGCAAGCTTGTTGAGTGCGTCGCTCAGTTGCTTGCGCAACGTCAGCCGCTCGCTCGTCAGCCACTCATCGAATGCGGTGGAGCGCGCGTCGAAGCCGTCGAGCAGATCGCCGCGATAGTGCGTCATCGCTTCCTGCAATGACGTACGCGTTCCGGAATTCAGTGCGCGACGAAATGCGTGCAGATCGCTGTGCACGATCGCGGGATCGATGCCGACGGATTCTGTGTCCGCGAGCAGCGCCTTGTGAGCATCCGCCGGTAAAGATTTACGCAGTGCTGCGAGTGCCTGACGCAGGCTCGTGCGCGCGAGCTCTTCGTCAGCGTCTTCCCACAACAGCGTCGCGAGACGGTCGCGGCTGTGCGACTCGCCCGGACGCAGAGCTAAATACGCAAGCAGCGCGCGGCCCTTGCGTGAGGCGATGCGAATCTCGGCGCCCGCAGCGTCCTGCACGCGAAAAGCGCCGAGCACCTGCAGATTCAGTGCGGTCAAGTGAGGTCCCCGGGCTCGCCTGGCCGGGCCAGGCAATTCTTAGGCTGCCATTTTCACGTATTTTTCACGACTGTCGAGACTCGACCCTCACGGGTGCCGCCTACAGTGCTCCCACGTTCGACTTCCCGGAGAAATCATGCTCACAGACGCCCGCGGCTGCCCCACCTCGGCCCCCAGCAGTGTTTGCCTGCAGCAATACGAGCAGGCACTGGAGCTGTCGGTGAGCTATCAGCTGGACCCGCTGGCGACGATTCAGACGGCCCTGGACGCGGACCCGACTTTCGCGATGGGTCACTGCCTGCGCGCCGCCTTGGGCGTTATGGCAACCGACCGCGGCGCCGTGCCGATGTTGAAGGAGAGCGTCGAGGCCGTCGAGGCGCTGGGGCGTCGCGCGACCGATCGTGAGCGTGCGCATGCCGCCGCCGCCCGAGCGTGGCTGCAAGGTGACTTCGCCGGTTCCATTCAAGGCTACGGCGACATATTGCTGGACTACCCGCACGACCTGCTGGCACTGCAGGTCGCGCACGTCGGCGACTTCTTTCTCGGCGCATCTTCGATGCTGCGTGACCGGATAGCGCAGGTCCTGCCCACCTGGGATACGGGCACGCCCGGCTACAGCTACGTGCTCGGCATGTACGCGTTCGGTCTCGAGGAGACTGCGCTGTACTCGCGCGCCGAGGACATCGGCCGGCGCGCGCTAGACATCAATCGGCGCGACGCGTGGGCGGTCCACGCGGTGACGCACGTGATGGAAATGCAGGGCAGGTTGCGCGACGGGATCGACTGGCTCACGAGTCGCGAGGCCGACTGGTCGGTGAACAATGGCTTCGCATTCCACAACTGGTGGCACCTGGCGCTGTTCAATCTCGAGGCGGGCAACTTCCCGCGCGTGTTGGAGCTGTACGACCAGCGGATTCGCGCTCCCTTCTCGCAGGCACCGCTGGAGATGATCGACGCGACAGCGTTGTTGTGGCGCCTGGAGCTGCGCTCGGCGAGCGTCGGCGATCGCTGGCAGAAGCTGGCCGCATCGTGGGAGCCGCTCGCAGAGCATTCCTACTACGCATTCAACGACGCGCATGCAGTCATGGCGTTCGCCGCTGCCGGTCGCACCGACCTCGTGCAACGAACGATTGCCGCGATGGAGCGCACGGCCGCCGGAGCGGATACGAACGCGATGATGACGCGCGAGGTCGGCTTGCCGCTGGCGCGCGCCGTTGCGGCATTCGCTGCCGGCCGCTATGGCGACACGATCGCGCTGCTCCAGCCGATCCGCACGATTGCCAATCGCTTCGGCGGCAGCCATGCACAGCGCGATCTCATTCACCTGACGTTGGTCGAGGCGTCACTGCGTGCTCGGCAGAATCGGCTCGCCCGCGCCCTGATCGCCGAGCGTACGCAGCTCAAGCCTTCGAGTCCGTTCAATTGGCAGCTGACTGCGCGGGCGATGGATCTGAACGGCGACAGCGCCGGCGCGGCACGTGCGCTGGAGAGCGCCGAGGCTCGCACCAAGGCGCAGTTCGGAGTGCAGCGCGCCTACGCCTGATGCGGGCGTGACAGGTAATCCTGCGACTGCATTTCGATCAGGCGGCTCTTGGTGCGCTCGAACTCGAAGTTGAGCTTCGAGCCGCGATAGAGCTCGGGCACGGGCGCAGCGGCGGAGATGACCAGCTTTACTGCGCGATCGTAGAACTCGTCGACCAGTGAAATGAACCGGCGCGCGGCGTTCTCCGCGTCCGGGCCCAGTGTGGGAACTTCCGTCAGAAACACCGTGTGATAGCAGCGCGCTATCTCGATGTAGTCGGCTTGGCCGCGCGGGCCTTCGCATAGCTCCTTGAACGCGAACCAGATGGCGCCGTCGGCGTGCCGATGCGCGCGCAAGCGGCGATGGTTGAGGATGAGCGTCGAGTCCGTTGCGCCAGGCTCCGCGGCGATCGCGTCGAACAGCTTTTCGAGATCAGTCGCTGTCGCAGCCGCGTTCGCGTCGAACCACGTGTGTGCGCGTTCGAGCAGGCGCAGGCGATAGTCAGCGCCGCCGTCCATGTGCACGACCTGCGTGTGCTCTTTCAGCAGGCGGATGGCAGGCACGAACCGCGCACGTTGCAGCCCTTCCTTGTAGAGATCGTCTGGCGCGACGTTAGAGGTCGCGATCAGCGTGACGCCGCGCTCGAACAGTCCGCGGAAGAGGTTGCCGAGCAGCATCGCGTCCGCGATGTCGGTGACGAACAGCTCGTCGAAGCACAGCACACGCGCCTTCTGCGCGAGGCGATCTGCGACGAGATCGAGCGGATTGCTCTGCTCCTTGTGCTTCTTCAGCTCGTCGTGCACCGCTTGCATGAAGCGATGGAAGTGACTGCGCTGCTTGTCGCGGAACGGCAGGCTCTGGAAGAACAGATCCATGAGCCAGGTCTTGCCGCGTCCGACGCCGCCCCACACGTACAGCCCGCGCTGCAATTCATGAACTTTGCGGCCGGACAGAAGTTTGCCGAGCAGGCGCTTCGGCTTGGCGGTCAGCAGCCGGTCGCGCAACTCATCGAAGAGAGCGACGACCTTGGCCTGCGCAGGGTCAGGCTTGTAGCCGAGGCGTGCGCACTCGCGCTGGTACAGCTCGGCGACCTTCACGCCTGCAGCTCGGGCAGGTTCTTGAAGTAGTCGAGCGCCTGCGGATTGGCGAGCGCGTCCAGATTCTTGACCGGCCGGCCATGCACGACTTCGCGGACGGACAGCTCGACCAGCTTGCCGTTGATCGTGCGCGGGAGATCCGGCGCCTGCACGATGCGCGCGGGCACGTGGCGCGGCGTCGTGTTGCTGCGAATCGTGCCGCGGATCTTGTCGCGCAAGTTCTCGTCGAGCATTAGCCCATCGCGCAGCCGGACGAACAGCACGATGCGCACATCGCCTTGCCACTGCTGCGCGATGGCGATCGACTCGGCGACTTCCTCGACCTTCTCGATCTGACGATAGATTTCGGCGGTGCCGATGCGTACGCCACCGGGATTCAGCACGGCATCGGAACGGCCGTGCACGATCAATCCGCCGCGTGGCGTGATCGTTGCGAGGTCGCCGTGCCACCACACGTCCGGATAGCGCGCGAAGTATGTGGCGTGAAAGCGCGAGCCGTCGGTGTCACCCCAGAAACCGATGGGCACGGAAGGGAAGGGCGCGCTGCACACCAGTTCGCCTTGTTCGCCGAGCAGCGGCTGGCCGGCGTCGTCGTAGATCTCGGTCTTCATGCCGAGGCTGAGCGCCTGGATCTCGCCTTCGTAGACGGGTTGGATCGGGCAGCCGCCGCCGAAGCATGCCATCAGGTCGGTGCCGCCGCTGATCGAAGCAAGCAGCACGTCAGGCTTCACTTCGCGATAGACGTAGCGATAGCTCGACGGATTGAGCGGCGCACCGGTCGAGAGGATCGTGCGCAGCGCGCTCAACTCGAACTCGCGCCGCGGCCGGATTTCCGCCTGCTCGCAGCCGACCAGGAAGCGCGGGCTGGTGCCGAAGATCGTGATCCGCTCGTCGTGCGCCATCCGCCAGAGCACGCGCGGATCCGGCTGCAACGGCGCGCCGTCGAACAGCACGATCGTCGCCCCTGTCACGAGACCGCTCGCGAGCGCGTTCCACATCACCCAGCCGCAGGTCGTGTAATAGAAGAAGCGGTCGTCCGGGCCCATGTCGGACTGCAGCGCATGCTCCTTGAGCTGCTGGAGCAGGGCGCCGCCTGCGCAGTGCACGATGCACTTCGGCACGCCGGTCGTGCCGGAGGAATACAGAATGAAGACGGGATGATCGAACGGCAGCTGCTCGAACGATAGTTGCGCGCCCGGGCTGCCGAAGTCTGCGAACGCAACAGCGCTGTCGATCGCATCGAGCGCTGGTCGCTCGCTTGCATAGGGCACGAGCACGACTCGTTGGATGCTCGCGATCTTCTCCTTGACCGCACGCACGGTGCCCATGCAGTCGATTGCTTTGCCTGCGTAGCGATAGCCGTCGGCGGCGAACAGCACTTTCGGGGTGATCTGTCCGAAGCGGTCGAGCACGCCACTCAGCCCGAAGTCGGGCGAGCACGAAGACCAGACCGCGCCGATGCTGGTCGCGGCGAGCATCGCGATCACGGTCTCCGGAAGGTTCGGCAGATACCCGGCGACGCGATCGCCAGGTTGCACGCCGGCGGCCCGTAAGCCATCGGCGATACGTGCGGTCTCGCGCCGCAGCTGCGTCCAGGAGATTTCGCGGCGCTGGCCGCGCTCGTTACGAAAGATGATCGCCGGCGTGTCGCCGTCACGTCGCAGCAGATTTTCCGCATAGTTGAAGCGCGCATCGATGAACCAGCGCGCGCCCGGCATGCGGTTGCCGTCTTCGAGGATCTGCGTGGCGCGGGTCTGCGCGCGGATCTCGCAGAAGTCCCACAGCGCACTCCAGAAGTTCTCGGGGAACTCGATCGACCAGCGATGCAGCGAGGCGTAGTCGGGCACCGGTGCGCGATGGCGCTCGCGCACGAAACGCATGAAGCGCGTCAGCTGGCTGCGCGCGCTGCGTTCCGGCGAAGGCGACCAGATCGGCTCCATGAGCGACTACGGGAAGTTCTCAGAGATTCTGATAGTTCGGGCCGGAGCCGCCTTCCGGCGTCGTCCAGTTGATGATCTCGTACGGATCCTTGATGTCGCA
>CADEEJ010000206.1:8623-9785 GCA_902826315.1 uncultured Steroidobacter sp. | reverse complement strand
CCGCCGGCCGACGACACGGTGAAGCACATCTTGTCGTAGATATCCATGAACGACAGCGGCCCGGACGTGTACGCGCCGGCGCCGGAGACGTACGCGCCGCGCGGGCGCATCGTCGAGAATTCGTAGCCGATACCGCAGCCCGCTTTCAGCGTCAGCCCGGCCTCGTGCACTTTCGCCAGGATGTCGTCCATCGAGTCGTGGATCGTGCCGGAGACGGTGCAGTTGATCGTCGAGGTGGCAGGCTTGTGCTCCTGCGCGCCGGCGTTCGAGATGATGCGGCCCGCGGGAATCGTGCCCTTGCGCAAGGCCCACAGAAATTGCTCGTACCACTGGTCGCGCACGTCTTCGCGCTCCACGTCGGCGAGTGCGCGCGCGACGCGCATGTAGGTCTCGTCCATCGAGCGATCGATCGGCGTCCCGTCTTTGGCGCTCAGCCGGTACTTTTTGTCCCAGATATCGAGCGAAGCCTCCTGGAAGGAAATGCTGTTGACGTCCATGGGCTCAAATTGCACTGGAATAGCGGTCTTCATGCCGGATTGACTCTCTACGATTTCGGTCGGCGGTCCCCATTCGACTCCTGCCCCACCCGCCCCGGGTTTCTGGACCCGAGTGCCGGCATGACAGCCCACCTGACCAATGAGCGGCTGCGCTTCTGCGATGAGTGTCTGCGGGCAGGCCGCAGCCGTTTTTGTACATCGCAAAACACAACATATTGTGTCAGGGGTGCAAGCCTATGCCCGCCACGCGCGGCCCGTCAAGAAACTGTAAGACGAAAAACGGTCTCATTATCCTATGCAATATCAATTATTTACGAGATTGTGCTGACGATTTTCCACTGCGATTTTTTCGCCCCGAAAAATGGTGCCTGTAGAGAGTACACACAAGATCTTGTGTCCCCCGGAATCACACAGGTTATGCACACGATGCCCACTTTCCTACGCACAGGTTGTTCTGCGGGGCTGCGCCACGCGCCGGGAAGAACATCGTCTGCGGCTAGAATCCGCACTACTCCACGACAGGATATGTGCATGAGAAAGCAGGCGATCAAGGTGTTGGTTTCGATGGCGGCCGGCGTGCTGTTCAGCGTCGGCGCAGGCGCACAGTTGCCCGAGAAGGTCGGCGACACGCCGGTGCCTTCGCTCGCGCCCATCGTGAAGAAGGC
>CADEEJ010000206.1:6085-8523 GCA_902826315.1 uncultured Steroidobacter sp. | reverse complement strand
CGCGGACGAAATCACCGTCACGCTGCTCGATGACCGGCAGATCAAGGCGAAGGTCGTCGGCGCCGACAAGCCTTCGGACGTCGCGCTGCTGAAGATCACCGCCAACAACCTGATCGAGATGCCGCTTGCCGATTCGAGCAAGGCCGAGGTCGGCGACTTCGTGCTGGCGATCGGCAATCCGTTCGCGCTCAGCCACACGGTGACGTCCGGCATCATCAGCGCGCTCGGCCGCTCCGACGGCAGCAACGATTCCTACCAGGATTTCATCCAGACCGACGCGCCGATCAATCCCGGCAATTCCGGCGGCGCGCTCGTCAATCTGCAGGGCCAGCTGGTCGGCGTGAACACGGCGATCTTCTCCGGCAGCGGCGGCAACATCGGTATCGGCTTCGCGATCCCGTCGAACATGGTGAAGGCCGTGATGACGCAGCTCGTGCAGTACGGCGAGGTCAAGCGCGGCATGCTCGGCGTGCAGCTGGCCAACCAGTTCACGCCGGACATCGCGCAGAGCCTCGGCCTGGAGAATGCGAAGGGCGCGCTGGTTTCGGAGGTCGTCGAGGACGGCGCCGCGGACAAGGCAGGCATCAAGGCAGGCGACGTCATTACTTCGATCAACGGCCGCACGATCGGCAGCGCCTCGGAGCTGCGCAACAGCATCGGCATCCTGCGCATCGGCGAAAAAGTCGAGATCGGCCTGCTGCGCGAAGGCAAGCCGCGGCGCGTGACTGCTGTCATCGGCGAGCGGGCGGCCACCGACGCGGATACCGCCACACAGATTCATCCGGCGTTCGAAGGCGCCACGTTCGCGAATGCGGACGGCGGCGCGGGCGTACTGGTGCAAACGGTTGCAGCGAACAGTCCGGCGGCGCAGGCGGGATTGCGTGCGAACGACGTGATCCTGGGAATCGGGCGCGACCGCATCTCGAACCTCGATCAGCTGCGCACGGCAGTCAAGAACGCCAACGCGTTCGCGATCACGATCCAGCGCGGTCGCTCGCGACTGGTGTTCCCGATCGGCTGACTTCCCCGCACACCGCAAGCTCGCGCGCAGCCTTGTCCATGCGCGCGAGCCGTTTCGCTTCCTCGTAAAAACGAGGCAGGTCGCCGCCCGCCTCGCTCAGCACACGTTGCAGCCCGGGCACGCAGCCGTAGTACGTCGCCGCCGAGACGAGGTGCGCGTTGGTCAGCGTGCGATCGAACCAGCGGTCGTAACCGGAGTAGCCGTGCCATTGCTGCTTGAGCCGCGCGTAGTCGAGCTTCAGCTCGCCGAATTCGTATTGCTTGCGGCTGCGCTTTTCCTCGGTCGGGAGCGCCGATTCGTACAAGGCGCGCAGCTTGTCGCGCGCGGCGAGGAGCAGCGCGATGAACTCCCCCTGGCGCTCGCGCTGTTCGCGCCACGCGACCAGCTCCTGCCCGCGCTGCCGCGCCGCGAGCCAACGCTCCAGGCCCGCTTCCTCGACCACGGTCGCGAACGATTCGTTGAACTCGGAATCGCCCGGCACATAGACGACCTGATGGGCGAGCTCGTGGAACAGCGTCCCCGCGAGCTGCGCGTCGCTCCAGCCGAGCATCGTGCTCAGCACCGGGTCCTTGAAATGTCCCAGCGTGGAATACGCAGGGACGCCGCCGACCGCGACGTCGTCGCCGCGCCGTCGCAATTTGCGGGCATAGCGCTGCGCGGCGTCTTCCTTGAAATAGCCGCGATAGACGACACAGCCCGCGATCGGGAAGCACCAATGGCGCGGCTCGACGGAGAACTCCGGCGCGGCGAACACATTCCAGACGACGTAGGGACGGCCGAGGTCCGCGTAGCTGCGATACGACTCGTTGTCGGGCAGCCCAAGCTCACGCGACGCGAAGTCGCGGGCGGCCGCGACGTATTCCAGCCGCGAACGCAACTGCGGCGGCGTTGCCGAGTCCGCCAGCACTGCGGCGATAGGCTCACGCTTCGAGGCGATCGCCATCTGCCCGGTCGCGGCCTGCATCAGGTAGCAGCCGGTCAGCGGCAGCAGCGCGGCGGCAATCGTCAGCACTCGGGCAATTCGATACAGTGACATGGCTATGCAAATCTATCTCGTCGGCGGCGCTGTGCGCGATGAGCTGCTCGGTCTGCCGGCGCGGGAGCGGGACTGGGTGGTCGTCGGCGCGCGCCCCGAAGACTTGCTGGCCCGCGGGTTCAAGCCGGTCGGCAAGGACTTCCCGGTGTTCCTGCATCCGCAGAGCGGCGAGGAATACGCGCTTGCCCGTACCGAGCGCAAGACCGGACCAGGGTATCGCGGCTTCGAGACACTGTTCGCGCCGGACGTGACGCTCGAGCAGGACCTGGAGCGGCGCGACCTGACGATCAACGCGATCGCGAAGGATCCCGACAGCGGCACGCTCATCGACCCGTTCGGCGGACAGCGCGATCTGCGCGAGCGCACGCTGCGCCACGTCTC
>CADEEJ010000206.1:0-5985 GCA_902826315.1 uncultured Steroidobacter sp. | reverse complement strand
GTGCCGCAGCCCGAGCGCTGGCATCCGGAAATCGACTCCGGCGTGCACACGCTGATGGTGCTGGAGCAAGCAGCGAAGTTGAGCGCTGAGCCGGTCGTGCGCTTCGCAGCGTTGACGCACGATCTCGGCAAGGGCACGACCCCGCCGAGCGAATGGCCGCGCCACATCGCGCACGAGCAGCGCGGTGTCGCTTTGGTCGAGGCAATGTGCGATCGGCTGCGGATTCCCAATGCTTATCGCGAGCTCGCGGTTCTCGTATCGCGCTATCACCTCGATGCGCATCGAGTCACTGAGCTGCGCGACAGCACGCTGCTCGTATTGCTGGAGCGGCTCGACGCTTTCCGGCGCCCCGAGCGTTTCGAGCAATGGGCGCTGGCGTGCGAAGCGGATGCGCGCGGTCGCAAGGGTCTGGAGAATCGCGAATATCCGCAAGCGGATTTCTTGCGCCGCGCGCGCGCTGCGGCTGCGAGCGCGAGTCTCGATCCCGCCGAGCGCGAAGGCTTGAACGGACAGCAGATCGCGGAGAAGCTGCGGAAAGCGCGGCTGGCCGCGCTCGCGTCACAGCGTGACAGCTAGATCCCTGACGCTGAACCCGCGCAACGGCTGCTCGAAGCCGCGACTCAATCCGATCACCTTGAAGCGCTCGCCCATCTCGCCGGGCAAGGTCAGCAGCATCGCCTGACGTGCGAGTTGCACGCGCGAAGCGAGCTCATTGGCCGCGGCCGGCGCCAGTAGCTGCTCCAGTCCATTGCCGATGAGAAAGTGCGCTTGCGTCGCGAACCCCGCGACCTTCAACTCCGAGGCAACAGCCGCTTCCGCAACTGCGGTGAAGTCCACCCAGGCGCCGATGTCCTGCACACCGACGTTGATCAACGGATCGTCGTGGAAGCGATGCCGGAAGTGGCACAGCAGCGTGCCCTCGCGACGCTCGCTGCGATAGTACTGGCGCTGCGGCAGGCCATAGTCGATGAACAGCGCGACGCCTTCGCGCAGCGCCGCTGCGACACTGGCAATCCAGGGCGCCAGCCGCAGATTGATCTCCGACGTGTAGCCGTCCGGCATGCGCTCGCCGGTGTTCGCCTCGATGCGTCGCACGGCCGCTTCGAGCTCCGCATCCGCGCGGGTCTCGGACCAGTCGAGCCGGCCGAGCTGCCACGTGACACCCACCGAATTGACCTGGTCGCCGCGGATACGAAACCGCTGTACCGGCAGCGCGTCCAGCACTTCGTTCGCCAGCACGACGCCGCGAAATTCCTCCGGCAAGCGGTCGAGCCAGTCGATGCGCGACACCTGTGCCGGCGCCCGCTCGCTCACGAGCTCGCGTTGCCGCTCCCGCAGATCCGCGCTGACTTCGAGAATGAGATAGCGCTCGGGCAGCGTGCCCTGCGCTGCGAGCTCGTTGAGCAGATCGGCCGCCATCACGCCCGAGCCGGCACCGAATTCGAGGATCGAGCCGCCGCCGAGGTGCTGCAGGATTTCGCCGCACTGGGTCGCCAGACAGCGGCTGAACAGCGGCGACACTTCCGGCGCGGTGACAAAGTCGCCGCCGGCACCGAGCTTGCTGGCGCCAGCGCTGTAATAGCCGAGCCCGGGCTCGTACAGCGCCATCTCCATGAAGCGCTCGAAGCTGATCCAGCCGGCTTGCGCGTCGATGACGTCGTGGATGCGATTGACGAGCCGCGCGCTGTGAGCGGTTTGCGCGGGCGTCAACTCGGGCAAGGCACTTGGGTGCTGCATCGGATGCGACATGCTCGCAGGTTTTGCAGACTATAATTCGATTCGTCAAGAAGCGAGAGACTCACCGACGATGGCGGACGGCAACGGCGAATTCGCCAACCTCGATTCACGCATGCTGCTGTACGTGCCCAGCTGGGCGCGGCGACTGGCGATCGGCGTGCTCGTGCTGCTGCTGGTCTCGTCGACAGCGCTGTGCGCGTACGTGATTTTCGGCGAGAAAGAGGTCGACACCGAAGTCCTGCTGGTCAGCCTGTCGATCCTGCAGATGTCGGCGGCCGGCATCGCCTTCATCGTCGTGCTGTTCTATTCGCGGCGGGACGCCAACATGGACACGCTCGTCGAGCACTCCGACGAGTTCCTGAGGAAGCACGTGCGCAACGCGCTGCAGAAGGTCTCGGTGCCGGCGCTCGGCATCGAGCGCTTCAAGGTCGTCGATGGCGGCTCCAAGGACGTGTTCGGTCATCTTTTCATCATGGAGGGCGGTCAGCTCAAGGTGCCGGTCTGGGTCGGATTGAACGTGCATCGCCTGTTCGTCATCTACTATCTGGCGCGCGACCCGAACGACGCCGGTTTCGCGCAGCGCGTGCAGGAGATCTTCGGATTCACGTTCGGCGGCGCGATGGAGACCGGCTTCAAGCCGAACTTCGAGCCCGCGGTCGTGGACGGCGAGCCGATCCTGTCGATCTGGCTGCACGTGCAGACCGAGCACGATCTGCTGACGAACCCGCTGCAGAAACTCTTCTGGTCGCAGGACGTTGCAATGATGACGGAGTCGTTCATCCGCACGGCCCTGCGCAACGGCTTACAGCTGCAGACGCGTTGCAAGCCCGCGCCGCTCTAGCGCGCGATATCCCGGACGAGGAGGCAATTTGCGAAGAGTCCTCATTACAGGCGGCGGCACGGGCATCGGTGCGGCGGCCGCGCAGCGACTGGCTAGCGCCGGTGCTGCAGTCACGATCTGCGGCCGTACTCGATCGACGCTCGAGAAGGTTCGCGCCGAGGTACCAACAGCGCACGCGATCGAAAGCGTCGTGCTCGACGTGGCCGACGAAGCGGCCGTGGCGAATCTGTTTCGCAGTCGCGAGTTCGACGCCGTCGTGTGTGCCGCCGGCATCATCAAGACCGCGAATGCCTTCGACCTGAGCCCGGCAGATTTTCGTCGCGTGCTCGACGTCAATCTCATGGGCACCTATCTAGTCTGCCGCGAAGCCATGCAACAGCTGCGTGCGCGCGGCGTGCCGGGAGACATCGTCACTATTTCTTCGCTCGCCGGCATCCGCGGCATGCAGGTGCGCTTTCCCGGCTCGTTCTCGTACGTCGCCTCGAAGCACGCAGTCGCGGGCCTGTCGGAAGCGTTGGCGATCGACGGCCGGCCGTTCGGCATCCGCGTCAACTGCATTTCGCCCGGTCGCGTCGATACGGAGATCGCGCGCCAGTTCGGCGGCATACCCGAGATCAAGCCGGCGCAGATCGCGGCGCTGATCGAAAGCCTGCTCGACCGCGAGCGCATGGGCGGTCTGAACGGCAGCAACATCGAGGTTTACTCCCATGACTGACCGCACCTCTGCGCCTGTCGCTCTCCTGCAGCGGTGGGAAACCTTCTGCGCAGCGCACCGGCTCTACGACGAGCGCATGACGCGCGAGCAGAACGACGCTCTCTACGGCCCGTGCGCGCGCGAGTTCGGCCACGGCCACAACTACCGCATCGGCGTGACGCTGAAAGGCGGCGTCGACGCGCGCACCGGCATGATCGTGAACATCGTGGAGATCAAGCAGGCCGTGCAGGAGCTGATCCTCGACGACATGGATCACCGCCACCTTAATCACGACTCGAAGCTGATGCGCGGGATCAATCCGACCGCGGAGAATCTTGCGGTCGTGTGCTGGAACGTGCTCCACGAGCGGTTCGGCGCCCTGCTGCACGAAGTGCAGATCGAGGAGACGCCGAACAACCTGGTGATGTATCGCGGCGAGCGCGGCTAGCCCGGCGCCGAACGCTCGATCGTCACGCCGACGTCGCCGATTCCGGCCAGCGCGCCGGGCTTGCGGATCGTCAGGCGCACCCAGCTCAGGCTGAATTCCGCGAGCAGGAACGCCGCAGTTCGCTCCGCGAGCGTTTCGACCAACTTGAACTGCGACTCCGCGACGAACGCGCGCAGGCGGTCGCAGACCCGCTTGTAGTCGATCGTGTCTTCGATGCGGTCGGTCGCAGCGGCCTTGCGGATGTCGGCGGCCATTTCCAGGTCGACGATCACCGTCTGCTTGATCCGGCGCTCCCATTCCCAGATGCCGACGATGCAGTCGACGGAAAGCGAGCTGAGAAAAATCTTGTCCATTCGTAAAGCTCAGGAGCTGTGCAGCGGCGGCCGCAGCGTATCGAGCGGCCAACGCGCGGTGGCGCGGATCTTCAGTTCGTCGTGCTCGCCGCGGGCCAATCGTCGATAGCCGGCGTAGGCGATCATCGCAGCATTGTCGGTGCAGAACTCCGGCCGCGGATACAGGATTTTCAGCCCCGCGCGCCGACCCAGCGCCGCCAGCTCGGTGCGCAGCGACTCGTTCGCACCGACGCCGCCCGCGACCACCAGCGTCGACATTCCAGTCTGCGTGGCCGCACGCGCGCACTTCGCGACCAGCGTCTCGACGACGGCTTGCTGGAACTCACGCGCGACGTCGGCACGCGTCTGCTCGTCCAACTGCACATCGCGCGTCGCTACCACGACTGCCGTCTTCAATCCGCTGAAGCTGAAATCGAGACCGGGCCGATCGAGCATCGGCCGCGGGAACTGGAATTTCCCCGGTCGACCGCTGCGGGCGAGAGCTGCCAGCGCCGGACCGCCCGGGTAAGGGAGGCCGAGCAGCTTTGCGGTTTTATCGAACGCCTCGCCGGCAGCGTCGTCGAGCGATTGACCGATGATCCGGTAATCGCCCAACTCGCGAACGACAGCCAGCAGCGTGTGGCCGCCCGAGACCAGCAGCGCGAGGAACGGGAAATCCGGCGGCGTGGCTTCCAGCATCGGCGCGAGCAGATGCCCTTCGAGGTGATGCACGCCGAGGGCGGGGCGTCCCCAGGCAAAGGCGAGGCTGCGGGCGACCGCTCCACCGACCAGCAGCGCGCCGACCAGCCCCGGTCCGGCGGTGTAGGCCACCCCGTCGATCTGCTCCGGCTGGGTATTGGCCTCGGCGAGGGCCGTATGAATGAGAGGCAGGAGCCGGCGGACGTGGTCCCGCGACGCCAGCTCGGGCACGACGCCGCCGTATTCGGCGTGCATCTGCGCCTGGGTATGCAGGCAATGGGACAGCAGCCCGGCCTGGCCGTCGTAAACGGCCGCCGCGGTCTCGTCACAGGACGTTTCGATCCCGAGAACCCTCATTTCGTCCGAAGTCTCCAGTTGCCCTATCTGCTTTGATCCTGCTTTGATTTTCACCGGCCGGCTCATTACACTGGCGCGCTCTCGAAAGCCAGTCCAGACCCTGGGACCGGCACATCTGCACAGAATCCCCGGCAATTCATAGAGGTAGCGATGCCGAGCGTTCGCGTCCGAGAAAACGAATATTTCGATGCCGCCCTGCGGCGCTTCAAGCGCGCCTGCGAGAAGGCGGGAGTCCTGACCGAGCTGCGGCGGCGCGAATTCTACGAGAAGCCCACGCAGGAACGGAAACGCAAGAAGGCCGCGGCCGTGAAGCGCCACATGAAGCGCGTCACCCGTGACGTCAGCGGCGGCCGCAGCGGTCCGCGTCCGGCTCGCCAGTACTAGGCCCTCGTCTCCCCCTCGAATCCGGTTTCCGTCCCAGTCGATGTCGCTCAAGGACCGCATCACCGAAGACATGAAGGCGGCGATGCGCGCCAAGGAAAGCGAGCGCCTCGGCACCATCCGCATGATCACGGCTGCCATCAAGCAGCGCGAAGTCGACGAGCGCATCCAGCTCGACGACGTCCAGGTGCTGTCGGTCATCGAGAAGATGATCAAGACACGCAAGGAATCCATCGAGCAGTTCAAGGCCGGCAACCGCGACGACCTGGTCGCGCGCGAGTCGCAGGAAATCGAGCTGCTGCAGGCCTACCTGCCGGCCCAATTGTCCGAAGCCGAAGTGGACGCCCTGATCCGCGAGGCGATCGCCGAGTCCGGCGCCACCTCGATCAAGGAAATGGGCAAGGCCATGGCCCTGCTCAAGCAGAAGGCGCAAGGTCGCGCCGACATGGCCGCCGCCAGCGCCAAGCTGAAGGCCAAGCTCTCCGGTTGATACAGG
>CADEEJ010000205.1:4950-9799 GCA_902826315.1 uncultured Steroidobacter sp. | reverse complement strand
GGCTCCCGAACGGCGCTGGACATTGCCGCAGCTGGCCCGGTTCGTTCATTCATCGCAGTTCCACCTGGCCAGGGCGTTTCGGCAGCAGATGGGCGAGTCCATTCATCGCTACCTGCTGCGTGCGCGGCTGGCGAGCGCACTGCAAGTCGTGATGGATTCGGACACGCCGCTGACCGACATCGCCGCGCAGCTGAATTTCGCGACTCCGAGCCATTTCGCGGCCGCGTTCCGCCGGGCCTATGGAGTCACGCCTTCCGCCTTGCGTGCAGCCGCCCGCGGCGCCGGCAAACTGCGCACGATTTTGACAGCGTAGTTGCGCGGCACTTCGTAGCATCTGCTTCGAACTATTGGCTCGCGCAGGAGAGCTCCATGGCATCGGTGCGTCGCGAAGTCGTCGTCGATCAATCGCCCGAATACGTGTGGGACGCCGTGCGCGACTTCGGCGCTCTACATCGCCGGCTCGTGCCAGGCTTCGTCACCGCGGTCGAGCTCGAAGGAGCGACCACACGCATCGTGACGTTTGCGAACGGCACGCAAGCGCGTGAGGTGCTGGTCGATGCAGATGAGCAGGCACGGCGGCTCGTGTATGCGGTGGTCGGTGGTCGACTCACCGCGCACAGCGCGTCGGTGCAGATTTTCGCGGAAGGCCAGGGAGCGCGGCTCGTCTGGATTGCCGATTTTCTGCCGAACGAACTGCAGCCCTATATCGCGAGCCAGATGGATGAAGCAGCCAAGGCGATGAAGAAGGCGCTCGCGCGTTAGTATTGCGAGGGCATGCTCACCGACCCGACCTTCTACTTGCTGGCGATTCTGGCCGTCACATTGCTGGGCCTTGCGAAGGGCGGATTCGCAGGTGTCGGCGCAATCTCGATGCCGCTACTCGCTCTCGCCATCTCTCCGGTCCAAGCTGCGGCGATCTTGCTACCGGTCCTCATCGTGCAAGACGCTGTCGGCGTGTGGGCCTTCCGCAAGAGTTGGGATCGCGGCACGCTCACGCTGTTGATCCCGTCGGCGGCGGTGGGAATCGTCCTGGGTTATCTGCTCGCAGCCAAAGTCTCCACGACGGTAGTGCTTGCCGTCCTTGGCGCAATCTCGATGCTCTTCGCGGCCTATCGTTTGTGGACCTCCCGTGGCGGACGCGTGCAGGTCGCTCGCAATGCGCCGCCACTGTTGGGCGCAGCACTCGGTGTCGCGTCGGGCTTCACGTCGCAGATTGCGCATGCAGGTCAGCCGCCCTTTCAGATGTGGGTACTGCCGAAGAACTTACCGCCAACGACGTTAGCGGGAACGAACGCCATTTTCTTCGCGGTGATCAACTGGCTGAAGGTTCCGGCCTATCTCGCGTTGGGTCAGTTCACGAAGGTGAACCTGACCGCAGCCGCGCTGCTGATGCCGATCGCGGTTGCGTCGACGTTCGCAGGCGTGTGGCTGGTCCGGCGAGTGAAACCGGAGCGTTTCTACACGATCATCTACATCCTGATGATCGTCGTCGGCCTGCAGCTGATCTGGAAAGCGCTGTCGGGTTGACCGCCCACCCCCCCCCCGATCTCGTTGCGACCGACGACCGCATGATTCCGCCGGCCGCGCAGCGGGCCATGTCGAAGCGCGCCGGCGCGACGGTCAAGGAAGTCGCGGGCAGCCATGCGGTGTATGTGTCGAATCCCGCGGCCGTGGCCGAGCTGATCCGCACGGCGGCGAAGAGAGTCGAGTCGGCTGGGCAATAGCTATTCGGCTTGCAGCGTGAAGCAGAACTGCGCGCCGCAATCTTCACCGTCGCTGCGCGCCCAGATTTCTCCGCCATGGCGCTGGATGATGCGCTGAACCGTGGCGAGCCCGATGCCGATGCCGGGGAAGTCGCTCGCTGCATGCAGGCGGCTGAACGGCTTGAACAACTGATCGGCCAGATCGCTGCTGAAGCCCGCGCCGTTGTCGGCGAGACAGTAGACGGATCGGCCGTCCTGCTCGACGCGGTGGGTGAGCTCGATCTTGCTGCGCTCTCGCTTCGACGAATACTTCCAGGCGTTCGACAGCAGGTTTTCCAGCACGACGCCGATCAAGCCGGGGTCCGCGCGCACTTCCGGGCCGACGTCGAGCCGGAACTCCGTACTGCGCTCGGGGGCCGAAGCGCGCAGGCGCTGCATGATCTTCGTCGCGATCGCGCCCAGGTCGACAGTCTCCAGCCGCAGGTCCGCGCGGCTGATCCGCGACAGTCGCAGCAGGTCGTCGATGAGACGAGTCATCCGTTCGGTGCAATCGCGCAAGCGCTCGACGCGATGTGATGGCGCCGTCGGAGTCTGTTCTGCCATGCCGTCGAGCTGCACATTCATCTGGCGCAATGGCGCGCGCAGATCGTGCGACACCGCGGACGAGAATGCTTCGAGCTCCTGGTTGGCCACCTGTAGCTCTTTGGTGCGCTCGCGAACCTGGCGTTCGAGGCTCTGGTACACCTGCACGTTCTCCATCGCAACGGCAGTCGTGTTCGCCAGTGCTTCGAGCAGCGACAGCTCTTCGCGCGTGCATTCGTGATGGTCCGCCCAATAGTTGCCAATTGCGCCTATCGGAGCGGCGGAGCGGATCGGCACCATCGCGAGGCTGTGCACGAAGGTCGGCTGATACGCGGCATGCGGGATGCGCGCATCCTTGTAGATGTCGGGAATGACGGTCGACTTGCTGTTGAGCATGGCCCAACCGCTGATACAGGCCTCGAGCGGAAAGCGCTGGCCTTTCCACAGCGGCGAGATGGCGTCTTCGTCGACGTAGTAACACTTGTCGCCATCGCGCAAGACGAACGTAGCGCCATCGGCGCCGGTCAGTTGACGGGCCGCGACTCTTACGATGTCGACGATGCCTTGAAGATCGCGCACGAGCGAAAGTTTCTGCACGACTTCGACGAGCAGATGCATGCCCGATAACTTGCTCGGCGTGCGCTCGCTTAATGAGTGCTCGCTCGAGGAGTGCTGGGAGGCCTGCGCAACGCTCCGCCGCAAGGCGGCGACGAGCATCGAGGGATAGTCCTTGAGTACGTAGTCGCTGGCGCCGGCGGCAAAGCTCGCAGCCACATCGGCGTCGCGGCCACCGCCGGAACACACGATGACCGGCACCTCCGGGCAGGTGCTCTTGGCCTGCTTGATGGCGTGCTTCGCGCTGTAGCCAGGCAGGCCGTTGTCGACGATCACGACATCGAAACCGCCGGCAGTGAGCGCCCGCGAGAATTCGGCGGCATTCGCCACGTCCGTGAACTTCGCATCGATTCCCTGGGTATGCACCGCGCGCTGCACCAGCTCGGCGTCGATCGCATCATCCTCGAGGTGCAGGATTCGTATCATTCAAGTCCTAGCGGCCCGTTCCGCGCAGGGTTTAGCCTGAACTTGAATATAGGCCGGCGCGGATGCGCAGCTTTGTGACGATTTTCACGTTCGCAGGCTGATGCACCGCGGCTAATCGGCAAGCTCCGAGCCGTGTAGGTAGTCACCACTCTGCTAGGCTTCGTCCCGGGAGGAATTTGCATGGCCACCGAACGGCAGCCTTATCACGCTCATATCTATTTCGAGCCCGGCGAGCGCGCCGCTGCGAATCGGCTGCGTCAGCGGCTGACGCAGGCGCAGCCGATTCTCTTCGTCGGCGAGCTGCGCGATGAGCCCGTGGGCCCGCACCCGAAAGCGCAATTCGAAGCGCACTTCCACGAAGACGCGGTTCCGCAGGTCCTGGCGATGATCGTCGCGTCCGGGCTGACCGCGCTGGTGCATCCGCTGACCGACGACGACCTCGCCGACCACACGACACTCGGCAAGTGGATCGGCGAGCCGTTGCCGCTCGATCTTTCCGTGCTCGATCCGCCCGGCATGAACCAGGGCGTCGCCCGTTTCGGCAAGTCCGACTTCTAGGTTCGCGGCTCAGTAGAACGGCCGCAGACACCGCGGGCAGACTCTTTGCCCGACTTGCGGACGCTCGACAGTAATCGTTGCTCCAACGTGCTTGCAGTCCTTGCAGCGTAATCGCTTGCCCGCGTCTTGCGCGTTCGCCCGCCAGCCGACGTGCTGCGCAATCTGCTGCAACTCCGCGACGACGAATCGATTGCAGCGATTGCAGACGATGTAGACGGCGCGGCCACACTCGGCCAGGTATGCAAGCGTTCCCGGCGGAGGCGGATGCTTCGCTGGCAAAGGAGCTCTCCGGTAGAGGCTGTATCGATATACAGCCTAGCGCCGTTCGCTGCGCGTGCGCAAGGTGCTAGAGTTCCAAGCATGTGTTACTCGGCGAAGGTCTCGCAGAACATCAAGGACTTGGCGCGCCAGTTCAGCGCGACCATGGACTATTCCGAAGTCGAGCGGCTGATGATGGAGCGCCTGGCGGGCCGCCCGATCCGCATCGCGCGCGGGTTCGAGTGGAATTTCGCCAACCCGCAGACGCCGGAAGAGCGCCGGATCCGCGAGCTCGATGCCGAGTACCGCAGCCGGAAAGTCTCGGAGCTCGAACAGGAAATATTCAAGCAGAAGAAACGGCTGGCCGATGCGCAGCGCAAGCTGAAGGTGAAGGAGACGAAGGCGGCTCTCAACGAGCAGCGGGTTGCGACCTCGAAGATCGATGCGTCGCTCGAACGCGTCGCGCTGCTCAAGGGCACGCAGCCGCACGAGGACGATCATCGGATCTTCCCAATGACGTACACGCCGATCGTTCTGAAACGCGATGGCAAGAACGTCTTGACGCTGGCTCGCTACCATCTGCGCCAGCCGGGCAAGGCTGCCTTCACCGATCAGAAGTTCCCCGGACTCTACAACGCACGCCGCGACAACCTGGAGCGCTTCTGGCGCGGCGAGTTCGGGCACACGCATGCACTGATGGTCGTGGA
>CADEEJ010000205.1:3455-4850 GCA_902826315.1 uncultured Steroidobacter sp. | reverse complement strand
CTGCAAGCGCTGTTGAGCGATCGTCAGAAGCCTTACTATGAGCACGAGGTGATGGCTGCCTGAGGTCGGCATGCGTTACATAACGCTCGGATGCTTCGCGCTGCTGCTACTGGTTACGGCGACGGCGAATGCGCAGTGGATGGAAGCGAGCAGCGACCACTTCGTCATCTACGGCGAGGATGAAACGGACGTCAGAGGGTTCGCCCAGCGGCTCGAGCGCTTTCACGCGGCGATGGCGCATGTGTTCGTCAAGCCGCAGACCAAGCCGGGTCCGTCCAACCGCGTAACGATCTTCGTCGTCTCGAGCGCCTCGAAAGTGCGCCAGGTCGCCGGGATCCGCAACAAGTACGTTGCCGGTTTCTACCGGCCGCGGGCCGGATCGTCGGTCGCCGTGATCCCCGACCTGGGACGCGCCTCGTCGCGATTCGACGCGTCGTCGACGACGGTGCTGCTCCACGAATACGCCCACCACTTCATGCGCACCGCGCTGACGACGCGCACTTTCCCGCTATGGTTCACCGAAGGATTTGCGGAGTTCCTCGCGGGTGCGCATTTCAAGGAAGACGGCAGCGTGCTGCTCGGCACGCCGGCGAACCACCGGGCGCTGGAAATCGCTTTTGCTGCGAATGTCCCGATCCGCACCCTGCTCGTCTTCGACGTCGATCCCACCGCTGCGAATGCACGTTACGAGTCGTTCTACGGACGCAGCTGGGCCCTCTACCACTATCTGCAGATGGCGCCCGAACGTGCGGGGCAGCTGTTCAAGTATCAGAAGGAACTGGCGGCGGGCCGCTCGGGACTGGAAGCGGCGCAGAACGCATTCGGCGATCTCGACAAGCTCGAGGACGACGTCGGCCACTACATGAAGCGCAAGCGCCTGAACGCCATGGTCGTCGACGGCGCGGCACTGAACATCGGCTCGATCGTCGTGCGCGAGCTTCGTCCCGGCGAGAACGCGATGATGCCGACGATGATGGAATCGAAGATCGGCGTCACCGATGAAGAGGCCGAAGCGCTGGTGCCGGAGGCGCGCAAGGTTGCCCAGCAATTCCCGAACGACCCGGCAGTGCTCTCGGCACTGGCGGAAGCCGAGTTCGATGCCGGCAACGACGACGAGGCGATCGCCGCGGCCGACCGCGCCATCGCCATCGATCCGAAGGACGTCAATGCTCACATTCAAAAGGGATACGCGCTCGCCCACAAGGTGGACAGCGGCGCATTGCCGAAGGAAGCCTGGCGCGACGTGCGCGCGGTGTTCATCAAGGCGAACAGCATCGAGAACGACCATCCGATCCCGCTGATGCAGTTCTACGTCACCTACAAGAACGAAGGCGAGCCGCCGACGAAGAATGCGATCGCCGGCCTCGAATGGGCGCTGGAGCTCGCGCCGTTCGA
>CADEEJ010000205.1:1408-3355 GCA_902826315.1 uncultured Steroidobacter sp. | reverse complement strand
CCCGAGAACTGACCTTGCATCTGCTTCGCCTGGCCGAGCAGAGACTGGTAGGTCTGTTGTAGCAGCGCCGTATTCATCTGTCGGCCGCCGGCGTAGTAGCGCTTCGCGAGCTGACCGAGCGCATAGGTCGTCGCGAACGAGAAGGCCGCACCCGTCGCCACGCGACCGAGTCCCCGGCCGAGTCCGCCGGCAACTGCACCGAGCAATCCGCCGAGAAGCTTGCGGCCGACCTGCTCCACGTACTGGGACGTGAGCCCGACGCCCGCGGTCGCGAGGAATTCCTTGATGTGTCCCTTGTCCATTTCGTAGCCGTACGACTGGCCGATGCGATAGACGAGCTTCATCTGCAGCGGAATGATCGCCATCGTCGCAAGCGACTGCGGCAACAGCTCGATCGCACCGTTCACGATCGAGTGATTCAGGATGTACTTGTCCATCTCGGCATCGGACATCGAGCTCGCCGCAGCAGCTGTCGCGGAGCCTGCGGTGATCGGCGCGGCTGCAACCGCGTCGGCTTCACGCACGACTTGGGCGGCCTGCCCAGCATCGAGCTGCAGCGCCTGTCGCAAGTCTTTCAGAAACTGCTGCTCGGCCGGACTCGCAACGCCATCGGCATCGCAGACGCAGACTGCCATCTCGTATGCCAGTTGCTTGTGCGCAGGATCGGTGAGCGCCGCAGCTGCCTTCGCAATGTCGACGCGCTTGAGGATTACATCCTGGTAGAGCGTGCTCAGCTGCGCGCTGCCGCTCTCGCCGGCGAGCGAGTCGACGATGCGGCGAATCTCCTCGCGTTCGCTGTCGCCCTGGCCGCCATCGGCGAAAGCGGCGAGCAAGGCGATGGAGAGGATGGCTTGTTGCTCTGGCGTGGACATGTCAGTAGTTCCAGCTGTTGAGATCTGCGCCTGCCGGCGCCGTCTTGCGCATGCGCTCTGCCGCGATCGGTATGAACATCTGGTGGTAACGCAAGCGCGACTCGGAATTCGGGCGAGTGTGATCGCCGTTCCAGCAATGCTCGGCGCGCCGGCCGTAGTCGATCACGCCCTCGAATTGCGGATTGCGCGCCGATTCCAGGAATTCCTGCGCGAGGTAGACGGCGGATTCGAGGTAGTAGTTGTCCAGCTCGCCTACATATAAATGAATCTTGCCGCGCAGCTTCTCGCCGAGACCCTTGCCCCAGTCCCGCTGCATGATGTGCACGAGGTCGTAGTTGTCGCGCCAGAAGCTCGCAACGCTGCGATCGATCTCGCCGGTGCGCTTGTCCCAGATGGGCCGCGGATAGCCATCGGTGCCGACCGGTGAGAACACGGCCTGCCAGATATCCCATTGCCCGCCGGAGCGGCTGTTCGGGCCCAGCACGAGCTCGAGGCGATTCACCTCTTCGAGCGTCGCAGTCGGTCGACCGAGGTAATCGCGCATCGCGATGCGCGGCGTCTGCTTGAACGGAGCATCGACCGTGTACGCGTTGCGGTCCTCGTAAATGTTGACGCTGCCGTAAGCGCGGAAGTCGATGGGATCCGGACAGGCGGCGAACGCGCCGTTGTAGAAGTCCGGGTACTTCACCTGCACCGCGAGCGCTTCCCATCCGCCGGTCGAGCCGCCGTAGACGAAGCGCGCCCAGCCCGCGCCGATCGCGCGATATTTCTTTTCGAGATACGGAAGCAGCTCTTGCTGGATTGCATCGGCGTACGGGCCGACGTTCTCGGAGTTCACCGCGTACGAATCGTCGTAGTACGGATTCGCATGCTGGATCTCGATCGCCAGCACTCGCGGAAATCCCGGGCTGGTCCAATCCTTGAAGAGCTGGTGCGCCAGGTCCTGCTGCAACCGGTTGTAACCCGAAAGGCGGAAGCGGTCGCTGTAGTCGGGCGCGAGCTTTGGATCCGGCGCCTCGGGTCGAAAGCCGTCGAAGTCGGATGGGAAATGACCGTGGTTGATCATGAGCGGATA
>CADEEJ010000205.1:0-1308 GCA_902826315.1 uncultured Steroidobacter sp. | reverse complement strand
CGATCCATGGGCAGCTGCACGACATGCCCATCCTTCCGGCGGAACGTCTCATATTTATGTAGCAGCACCTGGACGCGATACGTGCCGGCCGGCACGTCGGCGAGGCCGAGGCGCGGATAGCCGAGCACCTTCGAGTCGAAGACCAGCGGCGCGCTGCCCTTCCAACCCTTGGCATCGATGCCGAAGACCTGCTGACTCTTCGTGCCCTCCTCGACTTGAAATCGCGGCTCCTTGCTCGGATCGACGGACAGCAGCAGCAGCAGCCTGCCGTCGAGCGACTCGCGCGCATGTTCGGGCGCGAGCGTGACGGAGAACGAAGCAGCTTGCGCCGTCCCAATGCCCAAACAAGCGAGGAGCCAGAGCGCCTTCATCGTCGCGCTCCGCCCAGGTCGACGGCCAAGCGATAGATGTGATCGATGCCCTGATAGAACGCAGTGACCGGTATGCGCTCGTTGAGTCCGTGCGCGAACATTTCGCTGGGCTTGGAAAACAGGCCCGACGACGCGTAGGTCGGAATGCCGGCCGTGCGATAGACCTTGCCATCCGTCGCACCTGATTCGAGATACGGAGCGATCGTGACACCCGGATAGTTAGCGTGGACTGCGCGGGTGATCGCGGCCATCACGTCCGGCCGCATCTCCGAAACCGGGCTGGCCTCGGGATTGCCGCGCACGGTGACCTTGACTGCAGGATCCGCGATCGCTGCAACGAGCGCTTCGCGCACTGAGTCGGGAGCGACGCCGGGAAAGATGCGGCAGTTGACTGCGGCCTTCGCTGTCTGCGGCAACGCGTTCTCTGCGTGACCGGCATCGAGCATCGTGGCGACGCAGGTAGTGCGAGTCGTGCCGATGAACTCCGGCGACTTCGCCAGCACATCGGCGGCGGCAGCATCGTGCGGATCGGCCGCAAACTTCTTCAACGCATCGCCAAGCGGCCCCGACTGCTGCTTGCCGACCGCACCGAGATAGGAACGCGTGAGATCGGTCGCCATCACCGGGAAGCGATAGGCCTCGACCTTTTCCAGCGCATGAGCGAGCTGATAGATCGCATTGTCGGCGCGCGGCCGCGAGCTGTGTCCGCCCGGGTTCGTGGCGATGAGATCGAACGTCGCGTACGTCTTCTCTGCGCCTTGCACGAGATAGATGAGCGGCTTGCCGCTCGCGTCATCCAGGATCCCGCCGCCGGCGTCGGTATTGATCGCGAACTCGGCATTCTTGATCCATGGGTGCGCAGCGAGTTGCCGCGTCGTGTTCATGTTCGTCTCTTCGTCGCCGACGAAGGCGAAGACGAGCTCACGCGTCGGCTTCA
>CADEEJ010000204.1:6928-9807 GCA_902826315.1 uncultured Steroidobacter sp. | reverse complement strand
TGTCCCAGTCCGGTTGCGCTCGCGCCGCGGCGGCGAATGCTGCCTCGATCGCAGCCTCGTCCGCGTCGGTCACCGACCCGATGATCTCGCCGCGATTCGCCGGATTGCGAACCTCGGCAGCGCGACCCTGGCGCAGCTTGCCCGAGACGATCGCGCCGCCAGTCCAGCGCTCGCGCGCTGCGCGTGCGACACCCGCAGCGAACGGGTCGTACTCGAACGGATCGGGCAGGTTCACCCCGCGCGAATTGAGTCGCGACGAGCCGTACAGCAGCCGCGGCGCCGGGATGCGCGAATGTGCTTTCTGGGCCAGCGCGTCCACTTCGGTGACCGGATCGCGAACGATGTCCGAGATCGCGGTCTGCTCATCGACGATGCGATTGACGAACGACGTGTTCGCGCCGTTCTCCAGCAGGCGACGCACCAGGTACGGCAGCAGATCTTCGTGCGAGCCGACGGGCGCGTACACGCGGCAAGGCAAGCCGAGCTTGTCGGCGCCGACGATCTGCGCATACAGCTCCTCGCCCATGCCGTGCAGGCGCTGAAATTCGAACGAGCGCTTGGCCTGCGCGGCCAGCTCCGCGATCGTCGCGACGGTTTGCGCGTTGTGCGTCGCGAACTGCGGATAGATGTTCGGGCCTGCTCCGATCAGCTCGCGCGCGCAGGCGAGATACGACACGTCGGTGTTCACCTTGCGCGTGAACACGGGATAGCCGGCAAGCCCACGCTCCTGGGCCCGCTTGATCTCGCTGTCCCAATACGCGCCTTTGACGAGCCGCACGTTCAGCCTCGCGTTCGTCGAGCCCGCCAGCTCGCGGAGCCAGCGGATGACCTCGCGGGTGCGCTTCTGATACGCCTGTACCGCCAGGCCGAAGCCGTTCCAGCCCTTGAGCTGCGGTGAGCGCATGACGTGCTCGATCAGCTCCAGCGACAGCTCCAGCCGCTCCGCCTCCTCGGCGTCCACGGTCAGCGCGATGTTGCCGTCGCGCGCAGCGACAGCCAGCTCGTGCAAGCGCGGAGCGAGCTCGGCCAGCACTCGTCGGCGTTGCGTGAACTCGTAGCGGGCGAACAGCGCGGACAGCTTGACCGAGATGCTCGGCGCCGCCTCGATCGCGGTGCCCGGCTTGATCGAACGCGCCACTCCGCCGATCGCAGCGTGATACGCCGCGAGGTAGCGCTTGGCGTCCGCGTCCGTCAGCGCCGCTTCGCCGAGCATGTCGAACGAGTAGCGATACGCGCGGTTGTCGCCCGAGACGGATCGCTCCAGCGCTTCTTCGATCGTGCGGCCCATCACGAACTGGTGACCCATGATCCGCATCGCCTGCCGGAACGCGGTGCGCAGCACCGGCTCGCCGATGCGGCCCGCGATGCGCGCGATCACGCCGCGCGGATCGTGCATGTCCGCGTCGCTCGGCCGCACGATCTGCCCGGTCAGCATCAAGCCCCAGGTCGACGCGTTGACGAACAGCGATTCGGCCTCGCCGAAGTGCGCGCCCCAGTCGCCGGCGGAAATCTTGTCCGCGATCAGCTTGTCGGCGGTCGCGTCGTCGGGGATGCGCAGCAGCGCTTCTGCCAGGCACATCAGGATCACGCCTTCCTGCGACGACAGGTCGTACTGGCGCAGGAATGCGTCCAGGCCGCTGCGCTTCACACGCGTCGTGCGTACGCCCTCGACCAGTTGTGCGGCACGGGCCGCAACGCGCGCACGCGCTTCGTCGGGCAGCCGAGCGGCATCGGCCAGCTCCCGAACGATCTGCTCTTCATCGCCGAGGTAGTTGCGATTGATCGCGGTGGCAACGGGTCGCTCGGGCACGGCAACGGCAGCGGCGGGCTGATTCATGGTTGTTGGGCGTTCGTATACAGAGTAGTAGTAATGGAACCGCGTGGGCGCGGAAGCGTACACAGGTCGGGGCGCCGATTCTACGCTGCGGACCGTAGCCTTGATTTCCGGCGCACTGTCGCCATCGTTGGGGCTTTCGAGCCAGTCTCTATCTAGACCGGAGGTCCTCGTGACTGAAGCCGCTGCGGCACTGACCGTGACTGCCGCCAACTTCATGACCGACGTCGTCGAAGCGTCGGGCCAGACGCCCGTCCTGGTGGATTTCTGGGCGCCGTGGTGCGGCCCGTGCCGCCAGCTCATGCCGATTCTCGACCGGCTGGTCGAGCAGTATGGCGGGCGCTTCAAGCTCGCCAAGGTGAACACCGACGAGCAGCAGGAACTGTCGCAGCAGATCGGCGTCCGCAGCCTGCCGACCGTCGTGCTGTTCAAGGACCGCACGGTCGTCGATCACTTCATCGGCGTCGTGCCCGAGTCCCAGATCAAGGAAATGCTCGACAAGCACCTGCCGAAAACCGCCGACAGCCCGATGCAGAGCGCGCAGCAGCTGAAGGCCGCCGGCGATTTCGCTGGCGCGCGCAAGATCGTCGAGAACGAGCTGGTGCGGGATCGCGAGAACGTCGACTTGCAGACTGCGCTCGCGGAACTCCAGGCGCTCGAGGGCGATGTCGACGGTGCACGCAAGGAGCTGGAACGTCTGCAAGGCATGCAGCCAGTACACCCGGCGGTGAAGCGCCTCGCAGCGCTGCTTGCATTCAGCGACATCATCGCTGCACATCCGGATGTGCGCTCGCTGCGCGAGCGTGTCGCTGCCAATCCTACGGACCTCGACCTGAAGCACGCGCTCGCCGTGCATCAGCTGCTCGGCGGTGACGTCGAGCCTGCGTTGCTCTCGTGGCTGGAAGTGATGCGCGATCACCGCGGTTACAAGGACGACCTGGCGCGGCGCAGCCTCGTGATGGCGTTCGAGCTGATCGGCGAAGCGGATCCGATCGTGAGCCAAACCCGCCGCGCAATGTCACGCATGCTCTTCTGAACGGTGCCG
>CADEEJ010000204.1:0-6828 GCA_902826315.1 uncultured Steroidobacter sp. | reverse complement strand
GGACTGGCAGACTACCACCTCCCATGATCCGCATCACCGCCATCAACGTCTATCCGGTCAAGGGCTGCCGCGGCGTCGCCCTGGAGCGCGCGCGTCTCGCCGCGACAGGCTTCGAGCACGACCGCGAGTGGCTGATCACGCGACCGGACGGTCGCTTCATGACCCAGCGCGAAGAGCCGCGGCTCGCATTGATCGAGCCGGACCTGGTCGACCTGCAATCGCCCGGCGGCAAAGCGCTGCGCCTGCGAGTTCCCGGCGGCAATGAGCTGAACGTGCCGCTCGCCGCGTCCGGCCGCGAGGTCGAAGTCACGTGCTGGAAAGACCGCTGCGCTGCGTTCGACGCCGGCGAGGAAGCGGCGGAATTCCTGGCGCGCTATCTCGGCTCGCCGGTGCGGCTGGTGCGCTTCGACACGCGCCGCAAGCGCTTGAGCAATCCGCAGTGGACGCCCGGCGTCGAGGCCTTGAACAAGTTCTCGGACGGCTTTCCGTGGCTGCTGATCTCGGAGGCCTCGCTCGAAGATCTCAACAGCCGCCTGGAGCGCAAGCTGCCGATGAACCGCTTCCGCCCGAACATCGTCGTCAGCGGCCTGCCGGCGTTCGGCGAGGACAGCTTGCACGAGATCACGTCAGGCGCCGTGCGGTTGCGGCGCGTGAAAGGGTGCACGCGCTGCATCGTCACGACGACGGAGCAAGCGACGGGCACGCGCGACGGCGACGAGCCGCTGCGCACATTGGCGAAATTCCGCTTCGATCGTGAATTGAAGGGTGTGGTGTTCGGTCAGAACATGATTCTGATCGAAGGCCTCGGCGCGGAGTTGCGCGTGGGCGACGAGCTGGCCGCCAGCGCCCCGGCTCCCTAGCCGGGCCAGTCATCCGGGTTCAGAAATCGCTGCGGGTCTGCACGACTCGCGACAGGCGACGCAGCGCCTCGCTTTCCCAGCCGAAAGCCTCTTCGTCTTCGCTCACTTCGTCCTGCACGGCCGCGACATGCGGCGCGACGCGACGGATCGCGATGCTTTCCCAATCCTCGCGCACCAGCGTGCGCTCAGGATCGAATTCCTGCTCGTCTTCGATCTCTGCGGCGGGCTGCGGGAGCCGCTCGATCTCGATCGTCGGTTCGGTGTCCGGATCGCGCTCTATTGTCATAAGTCCATGGCCTCTTCCCACTCCTGCGCAACCTACTCGCGGTCAGGCAAATACGGTGAGGACGTAGGTCACGCTTCGGGGCTCAACGTATTGCCGCGTGACGGAGTTCCGATAATTGCAGAAGCGCTACAACTCGTCTTCGTTGGCGCAGCCGGGCAGCTGCAATTGCCCGCGTGGTTGCTGCGTGGCACGCGCGGCCACGAGCTTTGGAATCAGCATGCGAATTGCGTCGGTTGCTTCTCGACAGCGACGTGCGTCACGTCCCGCAAGGTCCCGCTCCTCGGAAAACGCGCGCGCATCCGCGCGCAATATTTCCTCCAGCATTTCGAGCTGCTGGACCGTCATGTCGATCAGATCGGCGCCGGTGAGATACATTCTGTGTTTATATACAGTTTGACGCCGCCGCGAAAGTGCCAGGCGAAAAATTGCAGGAAATTCAGTAGCCGGCGAGCTGGGCGAAGCGATCGGCGTGGTAGTAGTAGTCGCCGAAAGTCTCGCCGGCGGCGCGGGCGCGCTTCATGAAGAAGCCGATGTCGAACTCGTCCGTCATGCCGATGCCGCCGTGCATCTGCACCGCTTCGTTGGTAGCAATGCGCGCAACATCGCTCGCCTTGCCCTTTGCCAGGCAGACGAGATTCGACGCCGTGGGCTCCTGCGCATCCAGCGCTTGCAACGTGCGCAGGACGACCGAGCGCACCAGCTCGATCTCACAGAACAAATGCGCCGCGCGATGCTGTAGCGACTGGAACGTGCCGATCTTCGCGCCGAACTGCTCGCGCTCGCGCAGGTAACCGAGCGTCCGCTCGAAGGATTCTTCGGCGACACCGAGCAGCTCCGCCGCGAGCACGGCGCGGCCAGCGTCGAGGACCGCATCGAGCACGACTGCACCCTTGTCGACCGTGCCGATGACATCGCTATCGCTCACTGCCACGTCGCGCAACTCGACAGCCGCGGCATTGTGACTGTCGACGGTCGGTGTGCGCGTAACGTTCACGCCGCTCGCTTTCGTATCGACCAGGAACAGCGTGATGCCGTCGCGGCTTTCGACGTCCCCGGAAGTGCGCGCCGTAACGATCAGCCGATCGGCCACGTGCCCGTCGAGCACATGGACCTTGCGGCCGCTGAGCTTGAACTTACCGCTGCCGCCGGTAGCACGCGTCGCGATGCTGTGCGGCGCGTGGCGATTCTTTTCGTCCGAGGCCAGCGCGACGACGAGATCGCCGCCGGCAATCGCGGGCAAGAACGCTTCTTTCTGAGCCGCCGATCCGCCGCGCAACAGCGCGGTCACGCCGAGCACTGCTGTCGATAGCAGCGGCGTAGCACTGAGATTGCGACCGATTTCCTCAGCGACCAGTCCCGCACCGACGTAGCCAAACCCTGCCCCGCCGTGCTCTTCCGGCACGAGCACGCCGGCCCAGCCCATGTCCGCCATCTCCTTCCACACTTCGCGGCTGAAGCCGGCCGCGTCGTTGTCGTCACGGAGCTTGCGCAGCTGCGCGACTGGAGCGCGCTCTGCGGCGAAGCGCTTAGCCGCGTCACGGAACATCAACTGGTCTTCGGTCAGGACGAGGGACATGGAATTACGCTCCCGGCAGGCGCAGCACGTTCTTCGCGATGATGTTGAGCTGCACTTCCGAAGTGCCGCCTTCGATCGAGTTCGCCTTGGTTCGCAGCCATACCGGCGCAATGTCCGCCTGCGTCTGGCCGTCGAACTTCAGGCCCTCGCTGCCGGCGATCGACATTGCCAGCTCGGCGCGACGCTTGTTCAACTCGGTGCCGTAGTACTTGAGCATCGAGGAGACCGCGCCGGTCTCGTTGCCGGCCTTCGCTTCGTCCATGACGCGGCCCATCGTCAGCGTGAACGCGAGCGCATCCATCTCGAAGCGCGCGATGTCGGCGCGCAGCGTGCCCTCGGCGAGCTTGCCGGACGCGAGCCCGATGCTCTTGATCGCCAGCTGGCTGAGCGGCGTCTGCCGCTGCGTGCCCATGCCGCCGATCATGTTGCGCTCGTGGGTCAGCAGGTATTTCGCGATGGTCCAGCCCTTGTTGAGCTCGCCCATCAGGTTTTCCTTCGGTACCTGCACGTTGTCGAAGAACGTCTGCGTGAACGGCGAATAGCCGGAGATCAGGCGGATCGGCCGCGTCGAGATGCCAGGCGACTGCATGTCGAACAGCACGAAGCTGATGCCTTCCTGCTTCTTCGCGCTGAAGTCGGTGCGTACCAGGCAGAAGATCCAGTCCGCCTTGTCGCCGTAGCTGGTCCAGATCTTCGAGCCGTTCACCAGGAAGTGCGCGCCTTTGTCCTCGGCGCGCGTCTTCAGCGACGCGAGGTCGGAGCCGGCGCCCGGCTCGGAATAACCCTGGCACCAGCGGATCTCGCCGCGCACGATCTTCGGCAGATGCTCGCGCTTCTGCTGCTCGTTGCCGTACTTCAGCAGCGCTGGACCAAGCATGGAAATACCGAACGAGGTCAGCGGCACACGGCACGAGAGCCGTCCCATCTCTTCGCGCAGCACACGCGCTTCTTCTTTGCTCAACCCGCCGCCGCCGTATTCTTTCGGCCATTCGGGCACGGTCCAGCCGCGCTCCGCCATGCGTTCCAGCCATACGCGCTGCGCGTCGTTCTTGAATTTCCAGCGCCGTCCGCCCCAGCACACGTCGCCCTCCTCCGTCACCGGCTGACGCATCTCGGCGGGACAGTTGGCTTCGAGCCAGGCGCGCGTTTCGCGACGGAAGGTCTCGAGCTGATCGACGGATTTGAGTTGTGCGGACATGGGTTTCTCTCTAGCTAGCTACTGCGGCCGGCCAATCTCAGGCCAGTCGCTGCAAACTGCTTCGCAATTCCGCCGTACGTGAGCGCGCGCGGATCCGCTGCGTTGCCCTGCAGCCCGCGCGCATAGACGCCCTGTGTGATGGCCGCCATGCGGAAACAGGAGAACGCGAGGAAGAACGGCCAGTTGTCGATGCGCGCCCGCCCGGCATGGCGGCAGTAGGTCGCGATGAACTCGCTCTCGTCCGGAATGCCGAGCTCGCGCAGGTTCACGTCGGCGAGCCCGCCGCGGCTTTCGCCGGCCGGCAGGTGGTAGTACATGCAGGCGTACGCGAGATCGCTCAGCGGATGGCCAAGCGTCGCCAGCTCCCAGTCGAGCACCGCGATGATGCGCGGCTCGGTCGGATGAATGATCGTGTTGCCGATGCGATAGTCGCCGTGGACGATCGCCGTCTCGTCCGCGCCGGGCAGGTTCGCTCCGAGCCACGCGATCAGCCGCTCCATGTCGGCGTTCTCTTCAGTTTTTGAAGCCAGGTACTGCTTGGACCAGCGATCCAGCTGGCGCGCGATGTACCCTTCAGGCTTGCCGAAATCGCTCAAGCCCACTGCGCGAAAATCGACGGCATGCAGCGCCGCGCCGATGCGCGCGTAGTCGTTGTAGACGCTGGCTCGCTCGGGTGGCGTCAATTGCGGCAACGTCACGCCGATGATGACGCGACCCTCGACGTGATCCATCACGTAGAACGAAGTGCCGATGACTGCCGGGTCTTCGCACAGCAGCCGCGCAGCCGGCACCGGCACGTCGGTGCCGGGCAACGCGCGCAGGATGCGATATTCGCGCTCGACCAGGTGCGCCGAGGGCAACAGCTTCCCTGGCGGCTTCTTCCGCAGGACGAACTTCTTCGTCGGCGTCTGGATCAGGTACGTGGGATTCGACTGACCGCCCTGGAACTGACGCAGCTCGGCAGGCCCGGAGAAATCGTCGAGCTGCGACTGCAGGTAGCGCCACAGCGCCTGCTCGTCGAAGCGATGCTGCGGCAGCACGTCGACAAGTGCGACGTCCGAGCGTTGCCCCTGGGCTGCTGACATTTCCGGCTGGTCCCCCCGTCCGTCCCCGCGATACCGGGGATTCTAATGCGTCAGCCGCTCGAAATCGTCAGCTTGCCGAAGGCAATTCCGAGGTCCCAGCCGCGGCCCGTGCCGCTCAGCGCGAGCGACACTTCGCCCTTGGTCATAACCTGCGCTTTGGCCGACTTCACGGCGCCGGCGTGCGCTTCGGCGGCGGCATACGAGCCGAGCAGCTCGTCGATGCCGAAGACCGCGGAGAACTTGCCGTGACCGTTCTCGATCGTCGATTTGCCGACGGTCAGCCCGCCGCCCTTGGCGCTCAGCTTGACGTTCATTGACTGACCGTTGCTGCACTTGATCGTGCCGCTGCCGCTCGCGGTCTTGTAGAACGCGGACCAGCCTTTCATCGTGAACGAGAGCTCGCAATCGACGTTGGCGCTCGCCGCGACCGACGTGCTCGTACCCGCCGCCGACAGCGCCAGAGCGGCCAGGACACCTGCTGAAACATTGACGAGAATTGATCGCATGCTGGGGTCTCCGTCAGGCGCGCTCGCCGGAAAACTGGAAGTTGCCGAATTGCGTGCGGCACGTGCCGCCGATCTTGTCGCCGGCGACGGCGCCCTCGAATGTTACTTCGACCTGTCCGAGCGGCGTGGTGACGCGGGCGTTACAGCCGACATTGTTGCCGTTGACCTGCACGTTGCTCAGGTCCGAGGCGCCGTTCGGCGCCGTCATGCTGCCCTTCCAGCCGCCGCCCGCCTGCTGCAGGTCCCAGGTAAACTTCTGCGTGCCGATCGGGGTATCCATCGAAATCTGCCACTTGCCTGCTACGCTCATGTCGAAACTCCCGCAGTGAGGTTTGGAAGGATACCGTAGGCCATGAATCACAGTGGCTTTTCGCTGAGCGATTTCTTCCGCGCCGGCCGCGACCGCGGCGAGCCGCTCGTGCTCGCGACGATCGCCCGCACGCTCGGCTCGACGTACCGCAAAGCGGGCGCACAAATGCTGATCGCGGGCGACGGACGCGCAGCGGGACTGCTGAGCGGCGGTTGCCTCGAAGCGGACCTGATGGAGCGCGCGCGCGCAGTGCTGGCGGGATCGCCCGTCGTCGCGGACTACGACACGCGCAGCTCGGACGATCTGATCTGGGGCATCGGCCTCGGCTGCGAAGGCGCGATGACGATTCTGCTGACGCGGCTCGACCGCGCGAACGACTATCAGCCGTTCGCGTTCGTCGAAGACTGCCGCCGCCGCGGGGCTCCGGGCAATTTCGCGCTCGTCACGCAATCGACCAACCCGGCGTTTCCGCTCGGCGCCGCGTTTCGCTCGGACTTCGGCGCCGAATTACCCACGGGTGTCGCCGACGTGCTGCACGCGACCGCAAGCCTGCGCGCCGCGACGACTGTTGAGACGAGCGGTGCGATGTTTCTGATAGCGCCCGTCGAATTGCCGCCACGATTGCTCGTGCTCGGCGCCGGGCCGGACACGATGCCGCTGGTGGAAATCGCGGGACTGATGAACTGGCACGTGACAGTGCTCGATCATCGTCCTGCATACGCCGTGGCCGAGCGCTTTCCGCGCGCGCAACGAGTCGCCTTGAATCCGGCGGGCGAATTGGCGCGGGAGTTGCGCTCTACGCGCTACGACGCCGCGATAGTGATGAGTCATCACCTGCTGTCGGACCAGGCCTATCTCGGGGCGCTCGCCGAGCACGCAGCGATTCCTTATATAGGACTGCTCGGCCCGGCGCCGCGCCGCGCACGTCTGATGCAAGAGCTGGGTGAGAAGTCGCGCGGGCTCGATGGCCGACTGCACGGCCCGATCGGACTCGACATCGGCGCGAA
>CADEEJ010000203.1:8025-9810 GCA_902826315.1 uncultured Steroidobacter sp. | reverse complement strand
ATCGACGCGGTTGCCGGGCTTGCGCACGAGATCTGGTACGAGTACTACGTGCCGTTGATCGGCCGCGCACAGGTCGACTACATGGTGGCCAAGTTCCAGAGCAGCGGGGCCATTGCGCAGCAGTTGCGCGAGGGCTACGAGTACTTCCTGAACGTGCGCGACGGGCAGGTCATCGGCTACTGCGCAGTGCAGCCCCAGTCGGCGGGCGGGAGCCTGTTTCTGAGCAAGTTGTATCTGTTACGCGACGCCCGCGGTGGGGGAACCGGCAGGGTTTGCATGGAGTTCATTGAGCAGCTTGCCCGCCGCCGCGGTCTCAACCTGCTATGGCTGACCGTGAACAAAGGAAACCCGGCTGTGAAGGCCTACGAACGCCTGGGATTCCGCATCGCCGCGGACCTCATGATGGACATCGGGGGCGGGTTCTTCATGGACGACCATCGCATGGAAAAGCCGCTGCTCTGAGTCCGGCACGTCATGCTGCTATTTGCCTGGAAACTTACCTACGGTCATGAGCGTGTCGATAGACAAGGACCCTGCTGACGAAGGTGACGCACGCCGCGTGCTCGCCAGCTGGCTCGACGACTATGCCGGCGGGCGCTGCGACCGCGCCGATATGCAGGAGTCCTTTCTGTCGGTGTGCCGGAGCAACCCTGACGCGCCCTGGGACGCGCTCGCGCTGCTCGACCAGTACCAACGCCGCGGCCGTATCGACGCCGACCTGGCGCGCACGCTCAAAGCCGACATCGCACACCTCGTCTTCGGCAACGCCAATCAGACCGGCGCGCCGCCGCGCGATCCGACCGAAGCGACGCTCGACACGACCGGCTCGCGCTGGCGCAAGCTCGTCGCGGAGAACGAGTCGCCGCAGACCGCGGACGTCGAGCGGCCATTCGTGGATCCCACGCTGTTCCGGCGCGACTTCGATCCCGCGACGCGTCCGCCCCCGCGCGAGGTGCGCGAAGAGGTGCAGGCCGCGCGCAAGACCCAAGCGAGAGAACCGGCGAGAGAGTCGGCGAGGGAGCCGGTCCCACAGAAGGACGTGCTGCGCGACCGCTACGAACTGTTGTCGATCCTCGGTCGCGGCAGCAGCGGTACAGTGTACCGGGCGCTCGACCGTCACCGCGCGCACCTGGCGGATACCGCGCGTTACGTGGCCGTCAAGGTTCTGAAGCTCGACTACCAGAATCGTCCTGACGCGCTCACCGCACTGGAGCGCGAGTTCCATCAGGCGCAGTCCTTGTCGCACCCGAACATCGCGAGCGTGTTCGATCTCGATCGCGACGGCGACACGTACTTCATCGTGATGGAGCTGCTCGAAGGCGAGCTGCTCGCCGACGTGATGCGACGCCTCGATGGGCCGATGCGACGCGAGCACGCGCTTGCGCTCATCAGCAGCGTCGGTGCGGCGCTGTCGCACGCGCATCGGCGCGACATCGTCCATGCCGACCTCAAGCCTCGCAACATCATGATCACGTCGACCGGCGAAGTGCGCGTGCTCGACTTCGGCTTTGCGCGTCACCGTTCGCTCGACTTGCACAGCGCCGCATCGCCGTTCGACGCCACGCCCGTCAGCGCGCCGGCGTACGCGAGCGTCGAGCGCGTGAACGGCAGCGAGCCGCACCCGAGCGACGACGTCTACAGCCTCGCCTGCATCGCGTACGAGCTGCTGTCCGGCGAGCATCCGTTCGGCGGCAGGTCGGCGCTGCTGGCGCGCGCGAACGGCCGGCGTCCGCGCAACATTCCCGGCCTGACGCGCAAGCAGATGCAGTCGCTCAATCGCGCACT
>CADEEJ010000203.1:0-7925 GCA_902826315.1 uncultured Steroidobacter sp. | reverse complement strand
GTCGAGCGCCAGGGATCGACGCAGCAGCCGGTGAGCTTCCGCTGGAGCCTGCGCGCCAACTCGGCGGAGCAGGGCACGGACTTCGCGGGCATCGGGCCCGGCACCGAACAGATTCCTGCCGGGGCGAAGTCGACGACGTTGACGATCCCGCTGGTGTCCGATGCGATCGTCGAGAACACCGAAGTGTTCCTGGTCGAGATCGAGCCCGCCCAGTCGGGCGTGACGCTCGGCGAGCGCTCGCATGCAGCCGTGATCGTCGTCGACGACGACTGATGAACGTCCGGTTCTCGGAGCACGCCATTCGCTGCCGGGCGACCGCGCCGGAGCTGGAGCAGCTGCTGACCGGGCGCGCAATCGAGTTGCAGCTGTGCCTGCCGCGCGATCGGCGATTCCTGATCAACGTGCGATCGTCAGCGCTCGAGACTTGGCAGCTGGAAAGCGATCCGACCGGCATCTGGGTGTCGATTCCGCGCTCGCAGATCGAAGAGCTGGCGAAGCGGCTGCCGAGCAGGGAGGGCATCGAGCGCGGGTTCGAGACCGCGCAGGGCAGCATGACAGTGAGCTTCGAAGTGGATGTGAGGGACAGCGGCGAGTCGGGCTAGAGACCTTGCTCTCTTTCGATCGCGCGATAGCCGATGTCACGGCGGTACTGCACGCCGTTCCAGCTGATCTTCTCGCACAGCGCGTAGGCTGCCCGTTGCGCCTCGCTGACCTTCGTGCCCATGCCGACCGCACACAGCACACGCCCGCCGCTCGTGACGACTTTGCCGTTCGCCAGCTGCGTGCCCGCGTGGAACACCTTGCCTGGCAACTTCGCTGCCGCGTCGAGGCCGCTGATCTCGTCGCCTTTGCGAACCGTGTCCGGATAGCCGCCGGCGGCCAACACGACTCCGAGCGCGGCGCGCGCATCCCATTTAGCTTCGGTGCGATCCAGGCGACCGTCGAGCGCGGCGTCGCACAGCAGGGTCAGGTCCGACGCGAGCCGCATCATGATCGGCTGCGTCTCGGGATCGCCGAAACGGCAATTGAATTCGAGCACGTTCGGCGTGCCGTCCGGAGCGATCATCAAGCCCGCGTACAGGAAGCCGATGTACGGCGTGCCGTCCGCGATCAGGCCGCGTACCGTGGGCTGCATGACTTCGCTCATCGCGCGTCGATGAATTTCGTCGGTGACGACCGGCGCGGGCGAGTAAGCACCCATGCCGCCGGTGTTCGGTCCGCGATCGCCGTCGTCGCGGCGCTTGTGATCCTGCGACGTCGCGAGCGGCAGGATGTGCTCGCCGCTGACGATCGCGATGAAGCTGGCTTCCTCGCCATGCAGGAACTCTTCGATCACGACGGTGCTGCCGGCGGCGCCGAACTGACCTGAGAACATCGCCTGGGCGGCGCTGACCGCTTCGTCGGTGGTCTCGCAGATGATCACGCCTTTGCCCGCCGCGAGGCCGTCGGCCTTCACGACCAGCGGCGCGCGCTGTGCGCGCACCCACGCTGCATCGAAGTTCGCCTGCGTGAACGTCGCGTACGCGGCCGTCGGGATTCGATGGCGGCTGAGGAAGTCCTTCGTGAAAGCCTTGGAGCCTTCCAGTCGAGCGGCGCGACGTCGCGGGCCGAAGCAGCGCAGCCCGGCAGCCTCGAATGCGTCGGTGACGCCGACGACGAGCGGCGTTTCCGGGCCGACGATCGTCAGCTCGATGCGCTCGCTGCGCGCGAACTCGACGAGCGCGGCGATATCGTCCGCGGCAATCGCCACGTTCGTGACGCGCGGCTCGAGCGCAGTGCCCGCATTGCCCGGCGCGACGTAAACCTGATGCACGCGCGCCGACTGCGCGACTTTCCATGCGAGCGCATGCTCGCGACCGCCGCTGCCGAGGATCAGAACCTTCATCAGTGCCTGAAGTGACGCATGCCCGTCAGCACCATCGCCATGCCGTGCTCGTCTGCAGCGGCGATGACTTCGTTGTCGCGCATCGAGCCGCCGGGCTGGATCACGGCCCTGATGCCGAACTCCGCGGCGACATCGAGGCCGTCGCGGAACGGGAAGAATGCATCGGAAGCCATGACCGCGCCGGCTACGGTCAGTCCTGCGTCTTTCGCCTTCATCGCAGCGATGCGGCTCGACACGACGCGGCTCATCTGGCCGGCGCCGACGCCGATCGTCATGCGCTCCTTCGCGTACACGATGGCATTCGACTTGACGTACTTGCACACCTGCCACGCGAACAGCAGGTCGTCGAGCTCGGCGGGTGTCGGCTGGCGCTTCGTGACGATCTTGAGATCGGCCTTGCCGACCATGCCTGCGTCGCGCGTCTGCACGAGCAGGCCGCCGTCGACGCTGCGGTACTCATAACGGGCGTTGCTCGGTGTCAGGCCGTCGGTCACGAGCACGCGCACGTTCTCTTTGCGCGCGCACAGTTCGAGCGCCTCGGCATCGACTTGCGGAGCGATGATCAGCTCGACGAACTGGCGATCCAGAATCGCACGCGCGATCGCCGCTGTGAGCGGGCGATTGAAAGCGATGATGCCGCCGTACGCGGACGTAGGATCGGTTTTATGAGCGCGGTCGTATGCCGACAGCGCGTCGCTGGCGATGGCCACGCCGCACGGATTGGCATGCTTGACGATGACGCACGCGGGATCCGCGAACTGCCGCACACACTCGAAGGCTGTGTCGCCATCGGCGATGTTGTTGTACGAAAGCGTGCGGCCTTGCAGCTGCTTCGCCGAGCCGATGCTCGCGCCTTGCGCGTCGGGCAATCGATAAAACGCCGCCGCCTGATGCGGGTTCTCGCCGTAGCGCAGATCCATGCGCTTCTGAAAGTTCAGGGCCAGCGACTGCGGGAACTCACCTGCGCCTTCGTTGACTAGCGCGAGATAGCTCGCAACCGCAGCGTCGTAGCTGGCCGTGTGTGCGTATGCCTTCGCGGCGAGACGCTTGCGCGTTGCCTCGGATACCGCGCCCTCGCTGCGCGACATCTCGTCGAGCACCGCGGCGTAGTCGGCAGGATCGACGATCACAGCGACACGGTCGTGATTCTTCGCAGCGGCGCGCACCATCGCTGGTCCGCCGATATCGATGTTCTCGATCGCGTCCTTGTAAGTGCAGCCCGGCTTCGCGATCGTCGCGGCGAACGGATACAGATTGACGACCAGCAGATCGATCGGCTCGATACCGTGCTGGCGCATGACGGCATCGTCGACGTCGCGGCGGCCGAGCAAGCCGCCGTGGATCTTCGGGTGCAGCGTTTTTACACGCCCGTCCATGATCTCGGGGAAGCCCGTGTGGCTGGAAACCTGCGTGACCGGCACGCCGCTGCGTTCCAGGAGCGTTGCTGTGCCGCCGGTCGAGAGCATTGCCACGCCGCGCTGCTGCAGCGCCTGCGCGAATTCGAGGAGACCGTCTTTGTTGGAAACGCTGAGCAGCGCGCGGCGGATCGGCCTCATTGCGTCAGACCGTAAGTCTTCAGCTTCTTGCGCAGCGTGCCGCGATTGATGCCGAGCACGTCGGCGGCGCGGCTCTGGTTGCCCGCGACATATTCGAGCACGGCTTTGAACAGCGGCTCTTCCACTTCGCGCAGCACCAGGTCATAGAGCTGGCCGGGCTTATGCCCGTTCAAAGTCGCGAAGTACGACTCGAGCGCCTCTGCGGTCATCGTCCGCAGCGGCAGCGCGCGCGGCGCAGGACGTGCGATCGGCTCTCGACGAGCTCTCGTTTTTTTTCTCGGCGCCATAAGTTTCTACCAGCGAATCGAAATACGCGTCGGCGCAGGCGAGTTGCGTCTGCGCGTCCTCAGCCTGCATCACGGCATGACGTAAAGCGTGACCTGCGGCACGACCTTGCGCATACCAGTCGATGTGTTTGCGCGCGACCCTGACTCCCGCCTCTTCCCCATAAAAGGCATGCAGATCGCGCAAATGGGCGCGCATGATATCACGTACTTCCGCGAGTGAAGGCTCGGCCGCGACGCGCTCATCGCGCAGGAACGCATCGATCTCGCGAAAAATCCACGGCCGACCTTGTGCGCTGCGTCCTACCATCAGTCCGTCTGCGCCGGTTTGTTCAAGTACGTGCTTCGCTTTGTGCGGTGAGTCGATGTCGCCATTGGCGAAAATCGGAATCGCGACGCTTTGCTTGATCGCGCGGATCGTTTCGTACTCGGCCTCGCCCCGATACATGCACGCGCGCGTGCGGCCGTGAACGGCCAGCGCGCGAACGCCGATGTCTTCCGCCATCCGGGCGATCGTCACGCCGTTGCGATGTTCCGGATCCCAACCGGTACGCATCTTCAGCGTCACAGGTACGCAAACCGCATTGACAACAGCCTCGAGAATGTGACGCACGAGCGTTTCGTCTTTCATGAGCGCCGAGCCCGCGGCCTTGTTGCAGACCTTCTTCGCGGGACAGCCCATGTTGATGTCGACGATCTGCGCGCCGGCGTCGACGTTGCGCCGCGCGGCGTCCGCCATCATCTGCGGATCCCCGCCTGCGATCTGCACCACGCGCGGCTCCGCTTCGCCGGTGTGGTCCATGCGCCGTCGCGATTTTTCCGTGTGATACAGGCGCACGTCGCTGGTGAGCATCTCGCCGGCGGCGATGCCTGCGCCCATGCGCCGGCACAACAGGCGGAACGGCAGGTCGGTGACGCCGGCCATCGGCGCCAGCGCGAGATTGTTCGGCAACGTGTAGGGACCGATGCGGATCACGGGTGCGCCGCTCACGTTTGCGGCACGTCGGCGGCGCAGACGATGCCCTGACTGCCGCGCAGGCACACGTCGAAACGAAAGCCTTCGGCATCGGGACCGGGATCAACGATCGAGATCGTCGCCGTGGCTTGTTGCGCAGGGCCGAGCAAGCGGTCCGGCGCGGTCGATGGATCCAGGTATTCCGCCGGCTCGAACTCGCGCTCGCGCACGCGATCGCCCCAGCGGTCTTCGAGCACCAGCTTCAGCAGCGGATACGGCTGCGCGAAGCTCGCGACGTTCTTCAGGTTCGCGCGGACCTTCAACGTCCCAGGGGTCGCCGGATCCGAGCCGAGATGCCACTGCAGGATCTCGTAGGCGTGCAGATTCCAGTCGGGCTGCAAGTTCGCGCCGAGCGCGCCGTAGATGCCGACGATCGCCGGGCCGACTCGAGGATGACGCGCAAGCGTGTGGCGGTAGGTGTGCACGAACTGGATCGCCAGCAACAGCACCAGCGGGCCGGCCAGGATCTTCCAGAATGGCGCGACCGGCGCGCGCGGCTGCCGGGCCAGCAACTCCTCTTCGGGCTCGAGCTCGGGCTCGAGATCTTCCGCCGCTTCGGGCTCGTAGACTTCTTCCGCAACCTCGATGCCCGACCGTGCGACCTCGTGCTCGAGAGCCTGTTCTGCAGCGGCCACATCCCCATCGAGCAGAGCTTCGTCGACGTCGATGATCGCGGCCTCTTCGGCAGCATCCTCGATGTCGTCGATCTCGACCCATTCCTCGACGGTCTCCTCGCGGATCTGCGGCTCGCCGCGCACGCCGTCGGGCAACCGATAGCGGCCGCTGATCTCGATGTGCCGGCCTTCGAGCGTGATGTCTTCCTGGGCGGCGGGCTCTTCGACTTCGATGTCCCGCTGCACACCGCGGGACGCGGCTGCCCCGCCGCGCGTTGCACGGCTCGACGGGACCTCGTCCGCCTCGTTCTCGTCGATCAGGCGCTCGAGCGCGTCGAACTGCGTCTGGCAACGGCCACAGCGCACCTGCCCGTCGGCCACGCGCAGGATCTCGGTGGTGACGCGGAACGTCGTCTGGCAGTTCGGGCACTGAGTCAGCATCAGAAGCGTCGCAGGCCGTGCAGGAGCGCCCAATCGTCGCGAACAGTCGCGGGATGCATATCAAACCATGCGCCATAGCGGCTTGCTATGGGCGCCGCCTGGCTGCGCAGGATGCCGGACAGCACGATGCTTCCGCCTGGCGCCACTCGCTCCGCGAAGGACGAGGCCAGCTCCATGAGCGGCTCTGCAAGGATGTTCGCAAGCAGGATCTCGGTCTTGCCTTGCGGCGCCTCGGCGGGCCCTGCAACCGTCAGGCGTGCATCGACCTGGTTGCGGGCAGCATTCTCGCGAGTCGCAAGCAGCGCCTGCGGGTCGATATCGATGGCCAGTGCCGCAGCAGCACCGAGCTTCAATGCGGCGATCGCGAGCACGCCGGAGCCGCAGCCGTAGTCCACTACGAGCTTCCCGTGCAACGGCGCGCTGTCGAGCCATTCGAGGCACAGTGCAGTCGTCGGATGCGTGCCCGTGCCGAATGCCAGGCCGGGGTCGAGCTCGATCAGGCACGGCGCCTCGGCCGAGTCGTCGAGCTGCGGACGTTGTCCGCCCGGACAGATCCACAAGCGCCTCCCGAAGCGCATCGGACGGAAGTCCTTCAGCCACTCGCGCTCCCACGCGCGATCGCCGATGTGCTCGAAGGTCGCGTCGGGGAACGACGCGCGCAGCGCATCGGGACGGGTAGCGGAATCGAACAGCGCCTTGATGCGCACGCGCGGCCACAGCGGCGTGGATCCGGGCGGCGGTTCCAGCACTGGATCGTCGCCGTCGTCTTCCAGCGTGATCGAGGCGGCACCGGCCGCCAGCAATGCATCCTCGAAGGGCGCCGGGTCGGCCGAGCCGATCGACAATGTCAGCTGCAGAAACGGCACGGGCTCATTTGATGCCGAGCCGCCGCTCCAGGTAGTGAATGTCCAAGCCGCCGGCCTTGAACGCCGCGTGGTTGAAGATCTCCTGGTGCAGCGGGATGTTGGTCTTGATGCCCTCGATGACCATTTCCGACAGCGCGTTCTTCATGCGCGCGATCGCGGTGTCGCGATCCTCGCCGTACGCGATGAGCTTGCCGATCAGCGAGTCGTAGTACGGCGGTACGGTGTAGCCGCTGTACAAGTGGCTATCGACGCGAATGCCCGGCCCGCCCGGCGCATGGAACAGCTTCACCGGGCCCGGCGAAGGAATGAAGCCCTTCGGATCCTCGGCGTTGATGCGACATTCGATGGCGTGGCCGCGGATCACGATGTCGTTCTGTGTCCACTGCAGGCGCTCGCCGCCCGCGATGCGCAGCTGCGCTTTGACGATGTCGATGCCGGTGATCTGCTCGGTCACCGGATGCTCGACCTGGACGCGCGTGTTCATCTCGATGAAGTAGAACTCGTTGTCCTGGTACAGGAACTCCAGCGTGCCGGCACCGCGATAGCCGACTTCGCGGCAGGCGGAGATGCACAGATCGCCGATCTGCTTGCGCTGCTTGGGCGTGATGCCCGGGGCCGGCGCCTCTTCGATCACCTTCTGGTGGCGCCGCTGCAGCGAGCAGTCGCGCTCGCCCAGATGGATCACGTTGCCGTAGTGATCGGCGAGCACCTGGATCTCGATGTGGCGCGGCTTCTCCAGGAATTTCTCCATGTAGACCTCGGCGTTGCCGAAGGCCGCGAGCGCTTCGCCCTGCGTGACCATGATGGCGTTCAGCAGCGTGGCGTCGCTGTGCACGACGCGCATGCCGCGCCCGCCGCCGCCGCCGGAAGCCTTGATGATCACCGGGTAGCCGAGCTCATGCGCGATGCGGAAGTTCTCCTCGGGCTCGCTGCCGAGCGGCCCGCCCGAGCCGGGCACGCATGGCACGCCGGACGCCTTCATGACTTTGATGGCCGACACCTTGTCGCCCATCATGCGGATCGTCTCCGGCTTCGGGCCGACGAAGATGAAGCCGCTCTTCTCGACGCGCTCGGCGAAATCGGCGTTCTCCGACAGGAAGCCGTAGCCGGGATGGATCGCGACCGAATCGGTGACCTCGGCGGCGCTGATGATCGCCGGCATGTTGAGGTAGCTGTCCTTCGACGGCGGCGGCCCGATGCACACCGACTCGTCGGCCAGCAGCACGTGCTTCTGGTTGAAGTCCGCCGTGGAGTGCACGGCGAC
>CADEEJ010000202.1:3883-9838 GCA_902826315.1 uncultured Steroidobacter sp. | reverse complement strand
AGCTGGCAAGGCCTTGAAGGATGCTGTAAATTAGCGCGCCTTCGACGGCGCCCGCCCCCCGATTTGGACTTGCCTCAGGCGAATAACTGGGTGCTTAGCTCAGCGGTAGAGCGTCGCCCTTACAAGGCGAATGTCGGGGGTTCGATCCCCTCAGCACCCACCACTTTTCGTGGTGTCAGCGTGTGGGGCCGGACGTCGCAGAGTTTCAGCGCGGAGCGGTAGTTCAGCTGGTTAGAATACCGGCCTGTCACGCCGGGGGTCGCGGGTTCGAGTCCCGTCCGCTCCGCCATTTCTACAAACCCTAAGTGACACCAACTGCATGCTGCAGACCATACGCGACAAGATCTCGGGCATCGTGGCGACGCTGTTCCTGGGCGCGATTGCGATCGTGTTCGTCTTCTGGGGCATCGACTTCAAGACGGGCGCGCAGAACTTCGCCGCGAAAGTGGACGGCGAGAACATTCCCAGCGAGACCGTGCGCCGCGCCTGGCAGCAGCGGCAGTCGCAGCTTCAGCAGATGTTGCGCAACGAGTTGCCGCCCGACATGGTCAAGTCGCAGCAGGACGCGCTGCTCGATCAGTTCGTGCAGGAGTCGCTGCTGAAGCAGCGTGCGGAGCGCTACGGTTACCGGGTCAGCGACCAGGAGCTGGCGCAGCGCGTAATGGAGTACCCGCAGTTCCAGGTCGACGGCAAGTTCTCGAAGGACCGCTACAACGCGCTCGTGCGCTCGAGCGGGCTCACCGAGACGCAGTTCGAAGAGCAGCTGCAGAGCGGCCTGCTGATCGATCAGCTGCGCAACGCCGTGCTCGAATCGGCGTTCGTCGCGCCTTACGAGCTCGATCGCCGCTACGCCATCGAGAAGCAGGAGCGCGAGATCGACTACGCGTTGATCCCTGCAGCCGACTTCGCCGCGAGCACGACGATCACCGACGAGCAAGTGCAGAAGTGGTACGACGAGAACCAGGACAAGTATCTCCTTCCGGAAACGGTGAATCTGCAGTACGTCGAGCTGACGCGCGAGCGCGCCGAAAGCAGCATCGAAGTCACTGAGCAGGGGCTCAAGGAATACTACGAGCAGGTGAAGGATCGCTTCACCTCGCAGGAGCGGCGCCATGGCCGGCACATCCTGATCACCGTCGCCGACGGTGTGGACGATGCCGCCGCGAAGAAGAAAGCCGAGGAGCTCACGGCGCAGGCGAAGGCCGGCGCTGATTTCGCGCAGCTCGCGAAAGAGAACTCCAAGGATCCGGGCTCGGCGGCGCAGGGCGGCGATCTCGGCTGGGCGCAGCGCGGCATGTTCGTCGGCCCGTTCGAGGACGCGCTGTTCTCGATGTCGGCCGGCGAGATCCGCGGGCCGGTGAAGACCGACTTCGGCTATCACGTCATGAAGCTCGACGAGATCGAGGCTGGCCACGTCAAGACGTTCGACGAGGCGCGCGCGGAAGTCGAAGCGGACTACCGCAAGGATCGCGCACAGAACATCTTCTACGACGAATCGCAGAAGCTCGCCGATCAGGCATTCGCCGCGCTGACGGAGCTCGACTCGGTCGCGAAGACGCTGAACCTGCCGGTCAAAACGGTGACCGGTTTCACGCGCGAGGGTGGCGGCGAGTTCGGCGAGGAGCCTTCGGTGATCGAAGCAGCGTTCAGCGACGAAGTGCTGGAGCGCCGTCAGAACAGCCCGCTGGTGACCGTCGGCGAAGATCGCGCGCTGGTATTGCGCGTGACCGATCACAAGGCTGCTGAGCCGCGTCCTTTCGCAACCGTGAGCGCGCAGATTCGCGAGCAACTGAAGGTGCAGCGGATGCGCGAAGCAGCCGCCGCGCAGGGCGCCTTCGCGATGGCGCGCCTGCAGAAGGGCGAGACGTGGGCGGGCGTGGCGACTGCGATGAAGCTCACTGTGGTCGGCAAGCGCTTCCTGACGCGTCAGGACAGCGTCGCACCGCCTGCGATCGTGCGCTCGGCGTTCAACGCGCCGAACACCGAGATCTCCGAAGCGAAGCCGTACTTCGGCGGCGTGACGACCGACGACGGCAACTACGCCGTGTACGCCGTGACTGCGGTACGTAACGCCGACCCGTCGAAGGAAGAGGCTGTCGCGAAAGCCACGCGCAAGCGCCGGGCGGAAGTACAGCACGGCAACGAAGAGTTTGCCGCGTACGTCGACGAAGCCGAGCGGACGACGAAGATCGTCAAGAACGACAAGTTGTTCGAGTAGCTACTCGCCGTCGCCGAACGACATCCCGACGCTGTTGAAGCCGCCGTCGACGTAGATCACTTCGCCGGTGATGCCGGCCGCCAGGTCGGAGCAGAGAAACGCGGCGGCGTTGCCGACGTCTTCGATCGTAACGTTACGGCGCAGCGGCGCCACTCCCGCGACGTGACCCAGCATCTTGCGGAAGCCGGCGATGCCCGCGGCCGCGAGTGTCTTGATCGGTCCCGCCGAGATCGCATTGACGCGAATGCCCTTCGGGCCCAGGTCCGCGGCCAGGAAACGCACGCTGGCTTCGAGGCTCGCCTTGGCGACGCCCATCACGTTGTAGTTCGGGACCGAGCGGACCGCGCCGAGATAGGTCAGCGTCAGCAACGAGCCGGCGCGACCGCGCAGCATGGGCTCGGCGGCTTTCGCAATCGCGGTGAGGCTGTAGCTGGAGATGTCGTGCGCGATGCGGAAGTTCTCGCGCGTCGTGGACTCGACGAAGCCGCCGCGAATCGCGTCGCTCGGTGCGAACGCCACCGCGTGGACCACGATGTCCAGGCCGTCCCACTGCTTGCCGAGCGTCGCGAACGCTGCAGCGATGCTGTCGTCGCTGGCGACGTCCATTTCGAACACTGCGCTCGCGCCCAACTCGCCGCCCATCGCTTCGACGCGATCCTTGAAGCGCTCCTGATAGCTGAACGCCAGCTCGGCGCCTTCGCGGCGCATCGCCTGTGCAATGCCGTACGCAATCGAGCGCTCCGTCGCGAGGCCGACGATCAGGGCACGTTTACCGGCGAGAAATCCCATGGGCTGCTCCGGGGTGGACGGAGCGGTAGTGTACTTGAATGGGATGGATCCCCGCCTGCGCGGGGATGACGGACGGGGTTCTCAAATACCCGCGCGCGTGTTCGCCACGTACATCACCAGGCGCTGGCCCGGCTTGATCACGCTGCGCGAGCTGAGACTGTTCCAGCCGAGCAGGTCCGACAGTCGCACGCGGAATTTATTCGCGATGCGCGACAACGTGTCGCCTCTGCGCACGACGTAAGTCGTCGAGCGAGTTTCGACCGCCTCGCTATCCGCCGACGCGAGCGTCGCAGTACCAGGAATCGACAGCACCTGGCCGACTGCGAGCGTGTCGCCAGTCGACAGCCCGTTGCTGCTCACGATGCTTTCCATCGTCACGCCGTGCGATCTCGCGATGCTCCACAGCGTGTCGCCACGACGCACGATGTGCTTGTCGGACGTGTTGCGCGGCGCGCGCCGTTCGATCGAAGCGACGCTAGCCTGCGCGCTCATGCCCGTCGGCGCCGCAGTGATCAGCAGATCCTGCCCCGGACGGATCAGCGTGCCGCGAATCTTGTTCGCCGTCTTGATCGCCGCGATCGAAACGCCGTACTTGTCGGCGATGCCGCCGAGCGTGTCGCCCTTGCGCACGTGGTGATAGACGACGCGCACGCGCTTCTCGGGCGGCAGCGCCGCGACTGCTTCGGCAAAACGCGTCTGACGATCGACCGGCACCAGCAGCGTATGCGGACCGTCGGGATCGGTGACCCAGTGATTGAATGCAGGATTGAGCGCGAGCAGCTCTTCCGGTGCCAGCTCCGCCAGCTCGGCCGCGACGTGCAGGTCGATCTGCCCGGCGACGTCGATCTGCGCGAAGTACGGCTGATCCGCGATCGGCGCGAACTCTAGGCCGTGTGCCGCCGGATCGTGAACGATGCGGCGCATGGCGAGTAGCTTCGGCACGTACGCGCGCGTCTCACGCGGCAGCTTCAGGCTGAAGAAATCGGTCGGCTTGCCGGCTGCGCGATTCTTCTTCACCGCGCGCGCAATGTTCGCTTCGCCGCAGTTGTACGCGGCGACGGCCAGCAGCCAATCTCCGTCGAACTCTTCGGCGAGAAATTCCAGGTAGTCGAGCGCGGCGCTGGTCGCAGCAACCACGTCGCGACGGCCGTCGTAGTACCAGTTCTGCTTCAGGTCGTAGCGGCGGCCGGTGCCGGGAATGAATTGCCAGAGGCCGGAAGCGCGCGCCCGCGAGTACGCGACCGGATTGAACGCGCTTTCGACGACCGGCAGCAGCGCGAGCTCGAGCGGCATCTTGCGCGCTTCGATCTCGTTGACGATGTGGTACAGGTAGCGCTCGCCGCGCTTGAAGGTGCGGTCGAGATAAGTCGGGTGGCTGGCGAACCAGCGTACTTCGCGCTCGACGGCGGCGTGCTCGACGTCATCGAGGACGAACCCGGCACGCATGCGTTGGAACAAGTCGCCGGCAGTGGACGTGGCTACCGTTCCGCCGAGGCTGGTAACGAGCGCCGGGCTCGACTCGGTCTGGGCATCGAGGGTCTCGATGGCCTCTTCGATCTGCTCGGGACCGGAGACGCCGATCTCGGCCTCGTCCAGCTTCGTGATCGCCGGGTCGAGCTCGACCGTCTCGACGGCGTCTGCGTCGAGCTGCTCCGCGTCGATCTGGTCCTGTTCTTCGGGAGCCGTGGCGACGTGGCTGCAGCCGGCTGCGATGACGGCAACGGCTGCAAGAATTGCATACAGCCCTGCCCGGTTGCTCCACACGTCGACCATTGAACCCTCCAATTTCCTACGCCCTGCCGCAGTTCCGTCCGGTTCGAGCCTGGTTTGACCCAGTGCCGGATCAGGCCCGGAAGCCGTCCTTCCACTCGCGGATCACTGCGAAAACTTCTGTGCTGTTCTGTAACCTGCGGCCCGCTTTTGCTTCCGCGGCCTGTTTCACAGTCTGCTGCTCGCACCTCAGGAACGGATTCACATTCCTCTCACGCCTGATGCTGGATGGCAGAGTCGCCTCATCCCGAGCGCGTTTCGTGCTGCATTCTTCCAGGTAGCGCGCGGCCTCGGCGTTTTCGGGCTCGACCGCAAGCTCGAATTTCAGGTTGCTGACCGTGTATTCGTGGCCACAGTAGACGAGCGTTTCGGCCGGCAGCTGGGCCAGTTTGGCCAGCGAGCCGACCATTTGTTCCGGCGTGCCCTCGAACAGCCGGCCGCAGCCGGCGCTGAACAGTGTGTCGCCGCTGAACAGGGCCCCGTGCCCGACATAAGCAATGTGGCCGGCGGTGTGCCCGGGGATGTCGAGCACCGTGAACTCCAGGCCGAGCGTTTCCAGCACCACCTGGTCGCCTTGGCGCAACCGTGTCGGCTCGCCGGGCAGCCGTTCGCTACCCGGCCCGAACAACGGCACGGTCCTGTTCTGTAGCAAGTTAGCGACGCCGCCGACGTGGTCGGCATGGTGATGAGTTAACAAGATGCCGGCGAGGCTGAGGTTTCGCTCCGCGAGCGTGCGTTCGACCGGCGCAGCGTCGCCCGGATCGACGGCGACGACCTGCCTGGTATCGCGCGGCGCATGGATCAGCCAGATGTAGTTGTCGGCAAATGCCCGAACTGGCGTGACCTGAAGCATTTTTTTTCCGAACCGCCCCCGCACAATCGACCCCGTATTTAACATGCGCGAGGTCGGAGCCAGCAAGCTATCCTTCGCGCATGACGGAGGAGCTCAGTCCGAATCTGCACTCATGGCTGCGTGGCCCGCTCGGCCAGCGTGTGTACACACTGGAGCGCAAGATCGCGGCCGAGGCGCTGGCGCAGGTGTTCGGGTGGCAGCTGCTGCAGATCGGCATCTGGGGCGATGACGACGGGCTGCTCGCGGAGGGCCGCACCCAGCGCAAGGCCGTGCTCGCGTGGCACGGCTCGCGGCAGGGCAGTCGGCCCGCGGCGATCCGCTCGCG
>CADEEJ010000202.1:0-3783 GCA_902826315.1 uncultured Steroidobacter sp. | reverse complement strand
GGCGGCGAGATGCAGACGACCAACAATCGCATGGAGCTCACCGCCGCGATTCGCGCGCTGGCTGCGTTGAAGCGCCCGTCCACGGTCGCGCTCTACACCGATTCGCAGTACGTCCGCAAAGGCATCCTCGAGTGGTTGCCGCAATGGAAGGCGCGCGACTGGCGCACTGCGGACAAGAAGCCGGTCAAGAATGTCGACCTGTGGCAGTCGCTCGAGCGCGAGCTCGAGCGGCACAGCGTCGAGTGGCACTGGGTGAAAGGACACGCGGGCGTGGAGGGCAACGAGCACGCGGATCGACTCGCCAACGAGGCGATCGACGAGTTGCTGGAACAGCAGCACTAGGCGCCGGGCACGGCGCGCCCGGGGGAGAGATGCCGCGGCGTATGAGGTATCATCCGCGCCGTCCGCCACTCACCCGCAAAGCTGTTCACGCTTCCTGATCCATGCAGTTCATCGACCTCAAGACCCAGTATCAGCGCGTCCACGAATCCATGAACCGCCGCATGCAGGCGGTGCTGGAGCACGGCCAGTTCATCCTCGGCGCCGAGTGCCTCGAGCTGGAGGCCAAGCTCGCCGCTTACGTCGGCGCCAAGCATTGCATCGGTGCGTCGAGCGGCACCGACACATTGCTGATTGCGCTGATGGCGTACGGCATCGGCCGCGGCGACGAAGTGATCACCTCGCCGTTCACCTTCATCGCGACGGGCGAAATGATCGCGCTCGCCGGCGCGAAGCCGGTATTCGTCGACATCGATGCGCGCACCTACAACCTCGATCCGCGTCTGCTCGAAGCCGCCATCACGTCGCGCACCAAGGCGATCATGCCGGTGTCGCTGTACGGGCAGTGCGGCGACATGGACGGCATCAATGCCGTCGCGCGCAAGCACGGTCTGCCGGTCATCGAAGATGCCGCGCAGAGTTTCGGTGCGAAGTATCGCGGCAAGCGTTCCTGCGCGCTGTCGGAAATCGGCTCGACCTCGTTCTTCCCGTCGAAGCCGCTCGGTTGCTACGGTGACGGCGGCGCGCTGTTCACCGACGACGACGCGCTCGCCAAGGCGATGCGCGAGATCCGCGTGCACGGTCAGGACCGGCGCTATCACCATCCGCGGCTCGGCATCAACGGCCGGCTGGATACGCTGCAAGCAGCGGTGCTGCTCGCGAAGATGGAAGTCTTCGAGGAAGAGGTCGAGGCTCGCATGCGCATCGGCGCGCGCTACAGCGAGATGATCGCCGCAGCGTTCAGCGACCAGCCGGATCCGGCGCGACGCGTAACGACGCCGCTGCTGGCGCCGGGCTGCACGAGCGTTTACGCGCAGTACACCATCGAGGTCGCGAACCGCGACAAGGTCGAGCAGTCGCTCAAGGCGCAAGGTGTGCCGACAGCCGTCCACTATCCCGTGCCGTTGCATCTGCAACCCGTGTTTGCAGATCTCGGGCAGGGCGCCGGAACGTTCCCGGTGTCCGAAGCAGCGGGGCGGCGGGTGCTGAGCCTGCCGATGCATCCGTACCTGACTGAAGAGCAGCAGGCACGCGTCGTACAGGCGCTGCGCGCGGCGGTCTGAGCGGCGCATGCGCCAGGTCGTCCTCGACACCGAAACCACAGGGCTGGAGCCGGAGCAGGGACACCGTGTCATCGAGATCGGCTGCGTCGAGCTGATCAATCGCCGCAAGACCGGCCGCAAGTTCCATCGCTACCTGCGGCCCGACCGCCTGATCGACCGCGCCGCGCAGCACGTGCACGGCATCACCGACGAATTCCTCGCGCAGCAGCCGCGCTTCGCCGAAGTCGTCGACGAGCTGCTGGAGTTCGTCAACGGCGCAGAGCTGGTGATCCATAACGCCGCGTTCGACATCGCATTCCTCGACGCGGAGCTGAAGCGCTTGCCGGGCCCGGCGCGACGGATGAACGATCTCTGTACGGTGATCGACACGCTGCCGCTGGCGAGGCAGATGCATCCAGGCCAGCGCAACAGTCTCGATGCGCTCTGCAAGCGCTACAGCGTCGACAACTCACACCGCGAGCTGCACGGCGCATTACTCGACGCGCAGATCCTGCTGGACGTCTATCTCGCGATGACCGGCGGTCAGACCGCGCTGATTCTCGGCGAGATCACCGAGCTCAATGTCAGCATTTCGCACGAGCCGGCAACGGCGGCGCGACCGCGCGGCGTGCTGCGTGTGGTGCGAGCGAGCGACGACGAGCTGGCGGCGCACGAGCGGATCCTGGGCGTGATCGACAAGATCAGCGGCGGCAAGACGGTGTGGCGGCGCCGAGAGGCGGACACCAGGGAAAGCAGCAGCGAAATCGCTGCGCCGGCATATGCCTAGCGCGCTCGCGCAAGCCTTCGCTCGCAACTTCCTCGGCCACGCGCCTGACTGGTACAAGCTGACGATCGTCGCGTTCCTGATCGTCAATCCTCTGGTCATGTTCTTCGGCGGCGAGCACGGCCCGGTCGTCGCGGGCTGGCTGCTGTTGCTCGAGTTCATCTTCACGCTGGCGATGGCGCTGCGGTGCTACCCGTTGCAGCCCGGTGGCCTGCTGGTGATCGAGGGCGTGCTGATCGGACTGACGACGCCGGCTTCGGTCTACGACGAAACGCTGGCTGCCGTGCCGGTCATCCTGCTGCTCGTGTTCATGGTCGCGGGCATCTACTTCCTGCGCGAACTGCTGCTGTTCGTGTTCACGAAGATCCTGCTCGGCATCGGCTCGCGACTCGCGCTGGCGCTGATCTTCTGCCTGACCTCGGCGGTACTCTCGGCTTTTCTCGACGCACTCACTGTCGTCGCGGTGCTGATCACGATGGGCGCCGGCTTCTATCAGGTGTTTCATCGCTTCGCTTCCGGCAAGCAGTACGACGTCGAGCACGACGTCGGCCGCGACGAGGAAGTGCAGGAGCTGCACCGCTCCGATCTCGATGCATTTCGCGCGTTCCTGCGCGGACTGATGATGCATGCCGCCGTCGGCACTGCGCTCGGCGGCGTCATGACGCAGGTGGGCGAGCCGCAGAACCTGCTGATCGCGAAGCACGCGGACTGGTCGTTCGTCGAATTTTTCACACGGATGGCGCCGGTGTCGCTGCCCGTGCTGGCGGTAGGGCTGGTGACGTGCGTGCTCGTCGAAAAGCTGCGCTGGTTCGGCTACGGCACGAGCCTGCCGGCCAACGTGCGGCAAGTGCTTGCCGAGTACGATCGCGAGCAGAGTCGCAAGCGCACGCCGCGCGAAGTCGCCGCGCTGATTGCACAGGCGCTCGCCGCCATCATCCTCGTCGTCGCGCTGGGCTTGCACGTCGCCGAGGTCGGCCTCATCGGCCTGCTGGTGATCGTGCTGGCCACCGCGCTGGCCGGCGTCACCGAAGAGCAGCGGCTGGGCAAGGCCTTCGAGTCGGCGTTGCCGTTCACGGCGCTGCTCGTGGTGTTTTTCGCAATCGTCGCAGTGCTGCACGACCAGCATTTGTTCGAGCCGGTCGTGAGCGGCGTGTTGCAGCTGCAAGGGCGGTCGCAGACTGCGATGTTCTATCTCGCCAACGCGGCGCTCTCGGCCATCAGCGACAACGTCTTCGTCGCGACGATCTACATCACCGAAGTGAAGGCCGCGCTGCTGGAAGGCACCATTACGCGCGCGCAGTTCGACTCGCTGGCCATCGCGATCAACACCGGTACGAACATTCCGAGCATCGCAACGCCGAACGGCCAGGCCGCTTTCCTGTTCCTGCTGACCTCGGCGCTGGCGCCGCTGATCCGCCTTTCGTATGGCCGCATGCTGTGGATGGCGCTGCCCTACAC
>CADEEJ010000201.1 GCA_902826315.1 uncultured Steroidobacter sp. | reverse complement strand
ACGTGGGCATCAACGTCGCGTTGAACTACGTCACAACCGGCGAGGCGAACCTCAAGGGGGCGCTCAAAGAGTCGGTCATCGGGCTCATCAATCCGATCCCAGGGAAGAACGCCGGCAAGTTGCTGATGGCGCTTGGTAAAGCGAGTAAGAAGGCACCCGATCCAAGGGCGACAATGGGAATCGCTTCGAAAGTCGACAATGCGGCTCCGGACTTCGATACAGCGAGGCGAGCAGCCTTTGACAAGGCAGGCATGACAGACCCATCAAGAGTTGTGTTCTCCAAGGTTGATCCAAAGACAGGTACAGTGGTTGAGTTCAAAGGGTCGGGAGGGGCGAAAGTTGGGTATGACGGTCCGCACAAATCTCCGGGACCGCACCACGATACACAACACATCTCTTGGCAGACCGGTGGAAAACGCAGTCAGGGCGGTCGAGAACGCGGCAATGAACCCTACTCTGGTCCTCAGCATCCTTCGCGACCAGACAGGAAATAGAAGTGATTGACGCCGAATTACTATCTGATATCGACGCCATTACAGGAGCTACGCCTGCTCTACGGACGCTGGAAGCCTCGAAAGCTGAAGAACTGCGAATACGCGTTGGTCAATTGTACGTGCGGGACACTGATTCTCTTTGGTGGTGGGCAAACCTCAAAATTCCGATTAGGCGTGTCAGCTATGATCAAGACGACGGTGTAAGCCACTTGATTGAAATCGTCGGTGATGCGAAGGAACTTCTTCTGTTCATTACCGACGACGAGTCGCCACCATGGCCGGTTGTAAGTGGTGACGTTGCGAGTATTGGCACACTACTTCGCGAGGTTCGGCACTTCGAGTACTTCATCACACCAACGGACTTGAGCTGGATCGCGTTTGATACTCATCAGAACGAAATCGTGACTTCGCGAATGGCAACGAAATCAGAGTGAGCAGGGGATGTTTGCCAAGCCGCGTACTGGATTCGTTGCTGCTTCAAAACATATGAAGCGACGAAGAGGCAGTGAAGTCTGTCACTCTTGCGCGATGAGCGAATACAACGTTATGCAGTGAAGCGAGGGATCAGAATCCAGACGGCTCTTGGACATGCGCAACGTGTGGGCAGAAAACGGATAATCCTGCCAATGTCCACGCCGGGCATAAGAAGGCGCGGTCGCATGGCGGGGACCTTTCAGATGGCAATCTTCGCTGCGAGGGCGCAGCTTGCAATTTAAGCCAAGGAAATCGAGCCGCGCCCTCATCTGGAATGAGTTGCGCAGAGCGAGGGAGTTGCGGCGCACCCTGTGGACGATCGGACTAGAACCATGACGCACGATCATGTGAGGGTTATTGTAGAAGGAGCCGACAAGGCGGGGTTCGAGCTCGTTCCAGCACGCAGTCTTGGAAGCGACCACTGGTTACTGCTTCGCACTCCAATGTATGCGCTGCAGTTGGCGGCAGGCGATACGATCAGATCGCCGAACGACAATTCCGGTGAGTTCGAAGTGATCAGTCGTGGCGGCAACGTCGCTGTGCAGTTTTATCTCGCAGAAGGTAATGCGGACAGCGTTCAGGAAACCGCAAGTGTGGCGCTTAGTATTGCGCCCGAGATTGAATTGTTAGGCGGCCGCCTTGATGGTCAGACAGCGGGCTTGCTCGTCTATACAGTTCCTGTCACAGCAGGATTCTCAGCCATCGAGCAAATCTTCCAGTCAGCCGCAAAGAGATTTCCAGGCTCTCAGTGGCAGTACTCCAACATCTACGATTCAGTGACCGGCGAAGCGCTCAACTGGTGGAGCTAAGAGCCTGGCAGGCTGCTTGACGAATGAGTCTTCTTCACCGGCGAAGCGGCCTTGTACTTCTTCTTGCGGTGAGTGCTCGGAGCTGCTTGCAATCTCGCAAAGCACATAGAACGCACAAGCCCTCCCTCCACTTTTTGTGTGGAGACACGGAAACAAAACGGGGCGCCTAAGCGCCCCGTGAAGATCACCGCGGCCGTGGAGTTCTTCGGGACGGCGACCGACTACGGCGATGGGGATGTGAGTGACACCCTGGTCTGGACGTCCGATCGGGACGGCCTGTTGGGGAACGGGCAGACGTTCCTGATCTCGAGCCTTTCCGAGGGCACGCACGTCATCACGGTGACGCGCAGGACGACAGCGGCACCGAGACCTCCGTTCAGTTCACCGTCATCGTCAGACCGACGCCGCCGACGGTCCAGATCGATTCCCCGACTGACTGGAGTTACTGGGAAGTCGGCTCGGACATCGGCTTCTACGGGACTGCCTACGACACAACTGACGGTGACATCAGCGCGATGCTCCAGTGGTCGTCGTTGATCGACGGCCCACTCGGCGCAGGTCAGGGCTACAGCCCGGACATCAGCGTATCGCTCGAAGACCGAAGTGTTTACATAGCATTCCATGCTGGAACTGCCGCTCAACGAAACGAACTCTTGAACGAGATAAGCAAACAAGCGGCCAATGAATTTCGTGTCGAACTGCAATTCGAAGAGCTTTGATCTCCCTGCTCAAGACGTTTCACGCGATGGGTACGCGCCGACTCTGACTTGGGATGAATGGGCAGAAGCTAGTTCACCCAACGGCTTGGGGTCTTCCGACTGCTGAGCTTCGCATTGCTAGCGGAGGTGTGCGATGAGCCTTCATGCGTTGATCACTCGTGGCCTGGTCGCCGCGCTGCTGCTGTGCCTAGGCTCGCAGGTCTTTGCCGCGCGCACGACGACCTACCTGCACAACGACGGTCTCGGCTCCGTCGTCGCCGCGACCAACCAGGCAGGCGCCGTGCTGTGGCGCAAGGACTACGCGCCGTTCGGCGAGCAGATCGACTCGACGCCTGACAGTGAGCGCACTGCCTACACGGGCAAGCAGCACGACGACGCCATCGGGCTCACCTACTTCGGTGGCCGGCACTTCGATCCTGAGCTCGGACGGTTCACCAGCGTCGATCCGGTCGCGTTCACCGAACAGAACGCGATGAGCTTCAACCGATACCTGTACGTGAATAACAACCCGTACAAGTATGTGGATCCGGATGGGGAATTTCTGACCTACGTCGCGAAGTTCGTCATCGACGTGGGCATCAACGTCGCGTTGAACTATGTCACGACGGGGGAAGCGAACCTCAAAGGTGCACTGAAAGAATCGGTGATCGGACTCATCAATCCGATTCCGGGAAAAAACGCCGGCAAGCTGCTGATGGCGCTCGGCAAAGCGAGCAAAAGGGCACCTGACCCGAGTGGAGCAGCGAGCTTTGCCGATAAGGCAAGCAAGGGTGGGGTGTTTGGCGGCATGACTCGAAAGGAGGCATACGGAAATCCTTCGAGTTCTGCGGCTGCAAAAAGGGCGCGGGAGAACGCAGAAGGCACCGCGTGCCCCAGCTGCGGAAAAACCATGCGTTCGGGAACGGAATCAGCCCCTGTCGGATCACTTCAACGGGGCAGGCAAGACGATGACGTCCACCGAGCGTCGACAGTATGCTCGTACTGAAGGCGCCATCAACGGCGCTAAGTGCAAAGTCCGCCAGCAGAATGAAGGGCGCGAAATGCAGAAAGAACATCGATGACGATACAAGTTTATGAACGCTATCGTATTGCGTTGGATGGCAGGCTTTCAATTCTGGGGCTGTCAGCCAGTCGAGCGACAGCGTTCGGAGAGAAGGTTCAGAGCTTTGATGGCGACGTCATGGCAGTCCGATACTCGTCCAAGGACAGGTCCTTTCTTCTGTCGAGAGGATGTGCCAAATACCCAGGGGCGAATCGCGGATGGCGTGATGAGTTCTTGGTAGAGGAATCCGCCGGCGAAGAGTTCTCCCTCAGTTTGCTCGAGCTGACTGTCTACTACCATCTAACACGCCGTCCGGTGGAGCCTAGTGATGTTATCGAAATAGGGAGAATCGCGGGAAATGATGCAGGTTACTCACACGTCTACAGCTCGGTACCGTTCTTTCTCCCTGGCAGCGTGAATGCGATCCAGATGGAGGGTGCCAATTTTGCTTTGCAATGGTTGATGCCGATCTTTCCCCGAGAAGCCGCATTTATCGAAGCGAACGGGTCTGACAAGTTCGAGACGAGACTGAGATCATCACAGTATGACTTCTTTGACGCTCGTTTAGATCTCGACTACCTGAACTGAGTTAGTGCGCATGTCGGACGCTGAGGACATTACAAACGGTAACGGCAACAAGTTGGCTTCGGACAATGGCTGATGCGTCAGGATCGAAACAATGGCGAATCGGCGATGTTTTCACGATTCCAACGAAGGACGGACAGCTCGCCATCGGGCAAATCGTTGGCGTGGAGCCCGACCTGCTCTCCAGTGCCACAGTGGCTCTGTTCGATGAGCGGCACGCATCCATCGAAGGGGCTCGAATTCACGCATCGCTGTCACCCGAGAATCTATTCGCTGTGCTCTACGTGACGAAGAACCACCTGGACTCCGGTGACTGGAGAGTTGTCGACCATCGCAAAGTAGAGGTCGACCCGCGCACGAATCCGTTTGAGCACACGCGAAGCAAAGGATTCATTGGTGCGAAGGTGTTTGGTGCGGACATCGTCAACGAGTTCGTGAACGCGTTTTACGGGTTGGTTCCTTGGGATGACTGGAAGGACCCGAATTACCTGGATGCCCTGTTGATCTCGAAGGACGTAAAGCCCGTGGGGCGTTTGATATTCAAGAGCTGACGTTGGGCCAGAGACTGACTGCTTTCGCGATCTTCGCCAAGATCGCTTGCGGCTATCCTGAACATAGAGTCTCGCGTCTCGAGCGGGGGTGTGCGATGAGGTCTCATGAACTGATCACCCGCGGTCTCGTCGCCATGCTGCTGCTGAGCCTCGGCGCTCAAGCATTCGCAGCGCGCACGACGACCTACCTGCACAACGACGGTCTCGGCTCCGTCGTCGCCGCGACCAACCAGGCAGGCGCCGTGCTGTGGCGCAAGGACTACGCGCCGTTCGGCGAGCAGATCGACTCGACGCCTGACAGTGAGCGCACTGCCTACACGGGCAAGCAGCACGACGACGCCATCGGGCTCACCTACTTCGGTGGCCGGCACTTCGATCCTGAGCTCGGACGGTTCACCAGCGTCGATCCGGTCGCGTTCACCGAACAGAACGCGATGAGCTTCAACCGATACCTGTACGTGAACAACAACCCGTACAAGTACGTGGATCCGGATGGAGAGTTCCTCACCTACGTCGCGAAGTTCGTGATCGACGTGGGCATCAACGTCGCGTTGAACTACGTCACAACCGGCGAGGCGAACCTCAAGGGGGCGCTCAAAGAGTCGGTCATCGGGCTCATCAATCCGATCCCAGGGAAGAACGCCGGCAAGTTGCTGATGGCGCTTGGTAAAGCGAGTAAGAAGGCACCCGATCCAAGGGCGACAATGGGAATCGCTTCGAAAGTCGACAATGCGGCTCCGGACTTCGATACAGCGAGGCGAGCAGCCTTTGACAAGGCAGGCATGACAGACCCATCAAGAGTTGTGTTCTCCAAGGTTGATCCAAAGACAGGTACAGTGGTTGAGTTCAAAGGGTCGGGAGGGGCGAAAGTTGGGTATGACGGTCCGCACAAATCTCCGGGACCGCACCACGATACACAACACATCTCTTGGCAGACCGGTGGAAAACGCAGTCAGGGCGGTCGAGAACGCGGCAATGAACCCTACTCTGGTCCTCAGCATCCTTCGCGACCAGACAGGAAATAGAAGTGATTGACGCCGAATTACTATCTGATATCGACGCCATTACAGGAGCTACGCCTGCTCTACGGACGCTGGAAGCCTCGAAAGCTGAAGAACTGCGAATACGCGTTGGTCAATTGTACGTGCGGGACACTGATTCTCTTTGGTGGTGGGCAAACCTCAAAATTCCGATTAGGCGTGTCAGCTATGATCAAGACGACGGTGTAAGCCACTTGATTGAAATCGTCGGTGATGCGAAGGAACTTCTTCTGTTCATTACCGACGACGAGTCGCCACCATGGCCGGTTGTAAGTGGTGACGTTGCGAGTATTGGCACACTACTTCGCGAGGTTCGGCACTTCGAGTACTTCATCACACCAACGGACTTGAGCTGGATCGCGTTTGATACTCATCAGAACGAAATCGTGACTTCGCGAATGGCAACGAAATCAGAGTGAGCAGGGGATGTTTGCCAAGCCGCGTACTGGATTCGTTGCTGCTTCAAAACATATGAAGCGACGAAGAGGCAGTGAAGTCTGTCACTCTTGCGCGATGAGCGAATACAACGTTATGCAGTGAAGCGAGGGATCAGAATCCAGACGGCTCTTGGACATGCGCAACGTGTGGGCAGAAAACGGATAATCCTGCCAATGTCCACGCCGGGCATAAGAAGGCGCGGTCGCATGGCGGGGACCTTTCAGATGGCAATCTTCGCTGCGAGGGCGCAGCTTGCAATTTAAGCCAAGGAAATCGAGCCGCGCCCTCATCTGGAATGAGTTGCGCAGAGCGAGGGAGTTGCGGCGCACCCTGTGGACGATCGGACTAGAACCATGACGCACGATCATGTGAGGGTTATTGTAGAAGGAGCCGACAAGGCGGGGTTCGAGCTCGTTCCAGCACGCAGTCTTGGAAGCGACCACTGGTTACTGCTTCGCACTCCAATGTATGCGCTGCAGTTGGCGGCAGGCGATACGATCAGATCGCCGAACGACAATTCCGGTGAGTTCGAAGTGATCAGTCGTGGCGGCAACGTCGCTGTGCAGTTTTATCTCGCAGAAGGTAATGCGGACAGCGTTCAGGAAACCGCAAGTGTGGCGCTTAGTATTGCGCCCGAGATTGAATTGTTAGGCGGCCGCCTTGATGGTCAGACAGCGGGCTTGCTCGTCTATACAGTTCCTGTCACAGCAGGATTCTCAGCCATCGAGCAAATCTTCCAGTCAGCCGCAAAGAGATTTCCAGGCTCTCAGTGGCAGTACTCCAACATCTACGATTCAGTGACCGGCGAAGCGCTCAACTGGTGGAGCTAAGAGCCTGGCAGGCTGCTTGACGAATGAGTCTTCTTCACCGGCGAAGCGGCCTTGTACTTCTTCTTGCGGTGAGTGCTCGGAGCTGCTTGCAATCTCGCAAAGCACATAGAACGCACAAGCCCTCCCTCCACTTTTTGTGTGGAGACACGGAAACAAAACGGGGCGCCTAAGCGCCCCGTGAAGATCACCGCGGCCGTGGAGTTCTTCGGGACGGCGACCGACTACGGCGATGGGGATGTGAGTGACACCCTGGTCTGGACGTCCGATCGGGACGGCCTGTTGGGGAACGGGCAGACGTTCCTGATCTCGAGCCTCTCCGAGGGCACGCACGTCATCACGGTGACCGCGCAGGACGACAGCGGAACTGAGACTTCAACCCAGTTCACCGTCATTGTCCGGCCGACGCCACCGACCCTGCAGATCGAGTCCCCCGGCGATTGGAGCTACTGGGAAGTCGGCTCGGACATCGGCTTCTACGGGACTGCCTACGACACGACCGATGGTGACATTAGCGCGATGATCCAGTGGTCGTCATTGCTCGACGGCCCAATTGGCACAGGTCAGGGCTATTTCTATCGGAACGATCTCAGCGTCGGCACGCACATCATCACGGCGACCGTGACGGATTCCGATGGGCAGACGGCGACGATGGAGCGCTACATGACGGTCGCGGATCCCAACAACTCGGCGCCGTCCGTGTACATCTACTCGCCGGAGTGGGGCTCGCAGCATTCCGAAAACACCTCCATCTCATTGCAGGCCGAGGCTTACGACTATGAGGAGGGGGAACTGACGAATATCCAATGGTCATCGGATCTGCAGGGGCCGCTTGGCGTCGGTGCGAGCATAAGCACGTCTGCACTCGGGGTCGGCACGCATCAGATCAAGGCGCTGATCACCGACAGTTCGGGCGCGAAGGGGGTGTACGCAATCACCATCCACGTCGTGTCCTCTCTCACGTCGCTCGCTCGGGAAATCGCGCGCGAGTCGCTGGTCGCAAGCCGTGAGCCCGAACCTCGACCCGATTCGCCTCGTCTGCCCGAGCGCGTGGCGCTCGTGGCTGCCCTAACTTCAGAGTCCCGCAACTCGAGCGGAGGTGTGCAATGAGCTTCCATGGAATGTTCACTCGCGGCCTTGTCGCCGCGCTGCTGCTGTGCCTGGGCTCGCAGGTCTTTGCCGCGCGCACGACGACCTACCTGCACAACGACGGTCTCGGCTCCGTCGTCGCCGCGACCAACCAGGCAGGCGCCGTGCTGTGGCGCAAGGACTACGCGCCGTTCGGCGAGCAGATCGACTCGACGCCTGACAGTGAGCGCACTGCCTACACGGGCAAGCAGCACGACGACGCCATCGGGCTCACCTACTTCGGTGGCCGGCACTTCGATCCTGAGCTCGGACGGTTCACCAGCGTCGATCCGGTCGCGTTCACCGAACAGAACGCGATGAGCTTCAACCGATACCTGTACGTGAACAACAACCCGTACAAGTACGTGGATCCGGATGGAGAGTTCCTCACCTACGTCGCGAAGTTCGTGATCGACGTGGGCATCAACGTCGCGTTGAACTACGTCACAACCGGCGAGGCGAACCTCAAAGGTGCACTGAAGGAATCAGTAATCGGACTCATCAATCCGATCCCGGGCAAAAATGCCGGCAAACTCGTGATGGCGATTGCCAAGGCGGGCAAGAAGGCGCCGGAGCCATCAACAGTATCCTCGGCCGCAAGGATACTCAATCCGGAGCAGGCCGCGAACCTCGCCAGGTTTGAGAAGAAACTTCCCGCTGGCGCTGGACCTACCAAAGTCCATGACTTACCTATTGGGGGCAAGGCCTTCCAGGCTGAAGTTCCAGGACGCGTCCCTGGGTCGAAGGCCGTTTACGAAAAGCAATTGGACGCGAACGGAATGACGACTGGCTACACAAAAACTACATATGCTCCGGCAGGCGACATTGTTCATGTCAAAGACAAGATCACTGGTGAGACTTTCCCGTGAAAAGCAGAACTGATCTCCTTCTTGAGCTTCTCCACGCAAGCCGACCGGCTGATCAGATCACGCGGGAGCTTGCCGCCCTTGGATGGGACAGCGACGCAGAGTTAGCGGTCATCACCAAGCGGGACATCGGCGAAATGCTGATGAAGTTCCTGAAAGGATCAGCCACAGGAAGTGCCGTGCAGGCTTGGGCTGAAGCAATCGAGAGCCGTGATGACGTGGGTCTTGAGCCCGGCTCGCAAGAGATTCTGAAACAAACTCTTTTCGAACTTGCCAACCCGGATCTCACTAGAAAGTTGACTCCGATCTTGGCGCAGAAGTTGATAGACGATTTGCGGCTTTAGCTGCGCGTAGGCGGTGCAAACTATCACCATCCACGTCGTGCACTCACTGACGTAGTTCGCTAGAGAGATCGCTGGAGAGTTGCCGGTCGCAAGCCGTGAGCCCGAACCTCGACCCGATCCCCCTCGTCTGCCCGAACGCGTGGCGCTCGTGGCTGCCCTAACTTCAGAGTCCCGCAACTCGAGCGGAGGTGTGCAATGAGCTTCCATGGAATGTTCACTCGCGGCCTTGTCGCCGCGCTGCTGCTGTGCCTGGGCTCGCAGGTCTTTGCCGCGCGCACGACGACCTACCTGCACAACGACGGTCTCGGCTCCGTCGTCGCCGCGACCAACCAGGCAGGCGCCGTGCTGTGGCGCAAGGACTACGCGCCGTTCGGCGAGCAGATCGACTCGACGCCTGACAGTGAGCGCACTGCCTACACGGGCAAGCAGCACGACGACGCCATCGGGCTCACCTACTTCGGTGGCCGGCACTTCGATCCTGAGCTCGGACGGTTCACCAGCGTCGATCCGGTCGCGTTCACCGAACAGAACGCGATGAGCTTCAACCGATACCTGTACGTGAA
>CADEEJ010000200.1:7034-9948 GCA_902826315.1 uncultured Steroidobacter sp. | reverse complement strand
TGCTCGATGCGTTCAAGGATGCGGGCGTGCTGCCGCTGCTGCGCACGCTGATCGACGAACGCGAGCCGTCGCTGGACGTCGTGATCGAGCGCGAACCGACGGCAGCGCCGATCGGCAACGTCTCCTGCCTGCGCCAACGGGACGGCCGCTCTTCGTGGTGCCATCTGGTGCGTGCGGGCGGAGCCGTGACCGGCGTCGTCATGGAAAGCTTTCCGAAGTTGCGCACACGGCTGGCGCCCTGGTTCAGCCCGATCAATCCGACGACGCTCGTGGCTGACCAGGTTCTCGCGGCGCGCGGCCAGCTCTGGCAATCCGCAGAGCTGGCTTTCATTACCGTCGACGGAGTTGCCGAGCCGCTCCCCGTCGGCCGGGCGCAGGCGGCGGTGCTGCGCCGGCGCTTTGCGCGAAAAGCCGGGGGCTGAGTTTCGTATATGCCAGCAGAGACCGATCGTACCGGGGAAGAGCCCATGACCGCCGAACAGAGCGCCGAACAGCTGGACGCGGAGACGCGCGAGCGGCAGCGACTGCTTGCGCTGCTTGCCCTCACTTCGCAGGAGCTGCCGCACCAGCGGCGCGACTCGCACAGCTTGCACGACTACCTCGACACTGATGGCGAGGCATTCGACGCGCTCATCGCCCAGCACCGCCGCGACAAGGCGGCCCAGTCGGCTACGAGGGCTCGATTCGTCATGCGCCTCGCCGCGAGCATTGCAGCCGTAGGCGTACTCACCGCGATCGTGCTGACGATCCTCGCCAGTCGGGAAGAACCGCTGCACGCTGCGATCGACCGCAGCTACGACGAGCTCACTGTGTCGGCATTGGTCGAGCCGGGCGCACAGGGGATACAAGCGCCGCCCGCACAGCTGGGTTTCAGCAGCCCGCAGCGTGCGTCGGTGGCCAGCAGGAGCTTCTCCGCCGGAGTCGCTGACGGCGAGGCTCGTCTCGCGAAGGCACAGGTCGTCGAGCGCGAGAAGGAAAACAGCTACTACATTCTCGGGCAGTGGAACGTGTTGCTGTCGGTCGCGGTCAGGAGTGAGCAGCCGGCGTCTTTCTGGCTGGCGCAGCGTGAGATGGGGCGGCGGCTCGCTGCGGAGCTGCAGGACGAGCCGGCAGTCGCGCACCTGCGAAAACTGGACGCGATGCTTGCGGTACTCGCCTCGCAAGGAAGATCGGGACGCGCGGAGTACGAATTGGCCAAGGAGGTGCAGCTGTTCCGAGCGCATCTCGCGCCTGCGGCCCGGCAGACGCGTTGAGTCATGCCCCAGGTCATGTACCAGCTGCGCAAGCTGCTCGCCGTTGTCTGCATCGTCGTCCTCGGGCTGTCGGCGACGTCGCGGAGCCTGGCTGGCGAGCAGTTCCATTCGGATCCGCACGTCGGCCTCGATTACTACCTCGACACTCACGGGCGCGTCGAGCCGGCGCGTCTGCCGCGAGTCTATGCCGTGTTCGAGAGCGTGCTGCGCTGTGCGGATCGCAGCAGCGTCACCTCGCCACGACTCGTCATCGCTGACGATCGCACACAAGCGGCGGCATTCGTGCTCGCCGACGGGACGATCGTGCTGTCGCGTCGCGCGCTCGATGTCATAGCCAGCGGCGCCGAACCGTCGATTGCAGATGCACGCCTTGCATTCGTGCTGGGTCACGAGCTCGCGCATCTGGCGAACAACGATTTCTGGGAACGGCCGGTCGAGTCGGCGCAGAGCCGTGCCGCTCCGGCCGAGCGGCAGAAGAAGGAGCTCAAGGCCGACGATCTCGGTTTCCTGTTCGCCGCGCTGGCCGGCTATCGAGTGGACACCTTGTTGCAGCCCTCGGCCGCGACGCCGGATTTCCTGACGTTCTGGATCGACCAGATCGGCGCGCAGGACGATCCCGGTTACCCTTCGGCCGACGCGCGGCTCGAGCTGCTGCGCGCGCGGTTGCAGGAGCGGGCGCAAGCAGTGCAGAGCTTCCAGTTCGGCGCGCGCTTGCTGCAGTTCGGACGCTATCGCGATGCGCTCGACTTGCTGGAGGAGGCGCAGAGCAGATTTCCGAGCCGAGAAGTCTTCAACAACCTGGGCTACGCGCACTTGCGCCTCGCAGTGACACGCTTGCCGCCGGAGTTTGCATATAACTACTGGCTGCCGGCTCTCGCGGATTTGCATACGCCGCTGGCGAGGCTGACGCTGCGCGCGCCGGCCGTTTCGCAACCGCGGTCGCAGTGGCGGATTCCGCCTGCTGCTCGCGAGGATCTGATCGAAGCCGTTCGTTATTTCGAGCTCGCGAATGCCAAGGATCCGCGCTACGTCCCGTCGCAGCTCAATCTGGCCGCCGCGCTGCTGTTGCTCGGCATGGACGCGATGACGTTCGAGACTGGAGCCTTGCCTGCCAATCCGCTGCTACGCGCGGAGCTTGCCGTCGCGAACGCGAGCGCGCTGGTTTCGAACGATCCGAGCTTGCGGGTGCTGACACAGGTCATCGAGTTCGAGCAGCGCCGCGCGGGCAAAACTGCGGCTCCCGCAGCCGGTGCGCCGACGGAGACGAACGACCCGGCGCTCGCTTACAACCTGGCGCGCATCACGCTGGCGAGCGAGCCGGCGCAGGCGCGCAAGTATTGGCGCAGAGCGCTCGGTGATTTCGACTCGCTGCCCGCTGCAGTTCGTGCGCTCGTTTGCGATCAGCGAGCCGCGTTGAGCGCGGTCGTGGCCGATGAGAATCTCGACACTCGTTGCAGCCAGGAGCTCGCGGCGCGGACGCGCGGCAAATTGCCGTGGCCACTGCCGGTGCAGCTCTCGCGCGATCTGCTGGAAAAGCCGCTCACCGAGGCAGAGCGCAGCGCTCAGGGTTGGCGTCAGACGCAGCTCGCGCGTGCCAAGGTGTTCAGTGCCGATACGAGCGCCGTGCTCGCGATCGACGACATCACGACGATGGTGGTTCT
>CADEEJ010000200.1:5180-6934 GCA_902826315.1 uncultured Steroidobacter sp. | reverse complement strand
GCTGGATCGCTCTGCGGCAGCAGGTGGTTGACGCTGTCGAGCTCCACGAAACTCGCGCCGGGGATACGCGCCGCGAGATATCGGCCTTGATCCGCGGCCATCACGGCATCGGCTCGCGAGTGCACGATGAGGGTCGGCGCCTCGATCTGCGACAGCCGGTCCGTCACATCGAAGCGACTGGCAGTGTCGAGCAGAGCTGCGGCAATCTCGGGCGTGGTAGCGCGGCGCTGCAACTCGATTTGCCAGTCGACGTGATCGACCGGGGCACGGGGCATCAACAGGTCAGCGAAAACCCGGTGAAAGGCGTCTACGTCGCTGCGCCAGCCGAGGCGCACGAGTTCCAGCAGCGCGCGCATCTGTCGTTGCGACTCCGGCTCCTGCAGTGCGTGGCCGTGCGCGCAGCCACCGTAGATCAGCAAGTGCGAGACCCGTTCGGGATGCCGTGCCGCGTATTCGATCGCGACCGGCGCCCGGTGGGACATGCCGAGCAGTGCAATCTGTTCGAGGCCTGCGGCATCGACCACACGCTCCATGTCAGCGACCAGTTGATCGAGCGTCAGACCGGTCGTGGTTCGGTCGGACAGCCCCGTACCGCGCGAGTCATGACGATAGAGACTGTGGTGCACGGCCAGCAGGTCGAACCAGTGCCGCCAGGCTGGGCTTTGCCAGTCGAACTCCAGGTGGCTGAGCCACATACCGGTCGTGAGTAGCGGCGGCCCCGAGCCGGTCCTGGCATAGGCAAGTTGCACGCCGTCGGCGGCGGTGACGAACTGAATCTGCTGCTCCATACACTGGCCCCTCGTTTGCAGAACCCGAGGTGAAGGCCCCGGGACTGCCCACCAAGACGCAATAGGTCCTGGAAATGGGCCATCTGTCCCAGACGGATTGGAGTGGGCTCAAAGAAGGGTCAGCAAGTTGCGGTCACGAGCGAACGGCGACCGCTCGAGGAGCTGCGTCGCGCGCAGCAGGGTGCGTCGACCGGCTTCTTCCCGGCCTGCCGCAACGAGTATGCGGCCGTGCCAGTAGGCTGCTTCGCCCGCCCAGCGGTTCTGGTCCCCGCGCGCTTGCCAGAATTCGTCGGCTCGTTGCGCCAGAGGCAACGCGCGGTCGAAGTCATTACGGAGGAATGCAACGCGTGCCAATCCGATCCACAGCTCGGCAGTATCGGCAATCGATCCGCTCTGGCGCCGCTGGTAGATCGCTGCGGCGGAGTCCAAGGTTGTCTGAGCAAGGTCGATGTCGCCGCTGTCCAGCAGCGCGGTGCCTAATCGAACCTGCGTTTCCGCCAACAACTCGGTACTCCACTCGCCATCGGAGGCGAAGTGTGCAGCCGCGGGTTCCAGCTCGGCACGCGCGGCAGCGCTGCGATTCGCGAGCAAGTCGAGCCAGCCTCGGTACAGTTGTGCCACCGCTATCGTAAAAGGAGTCGCGGATGGGTCCGCCTGAATCTTGCGCAAGGTGGCGGGTGCCGTGACGTCCGTGCCTCGCAGCCCGCCGATGAGTGCCTGCAACAACCTCGGTTGGTTGCTGGTGGGGAGGGCCTGCAGAGCTTCACGGTAGTAGCGGTCGGCAGCCGCTGCGGCCGGTTCCAAGCGACGCAGCTGCACCAGTGACACGGCCAGCACTCTGGTGATGTTGTAACCCGAGCGAACTCCCAGATCGGTGCGATCGCCGATCTGCAGCGCCTGCGTGGCCAGTTCGACGGCGCGCTCCGGCTCGCCCGCCTCCCGCGCCGCGTCGGCGTGCTCATACAG
>CADEEJ010000200.1:0-5080 GCA_902826315.1 uncultured Steroidobacter sp. | reverse complement strand
GCGCTGCCGCCGGGCAGATCGCTCAGCGCCACGAGTGCGTGCGCCTTGCCGAGGAGCACGTCGATGGCAGCGGGCGAGCGTTCGAGCCCATGGCGCTGCGCATGCTGCAAGGCTTGGTCGAACGCCGACAGACTTTCCTTGTATGCGTTCAGCTCGTTGAGCCCCTGACCCACCGTCGCATACAGCGCCAGTTGCTCGGCAGGCTGCGCGCTCAGATCCTGTTCGATGCGTGGTAGCGAGGACAAGAGCATGTCGACGACACGCAGGTCGACGCCGCCGCCGCTGGTCGGGCTTGCGGACTTGAACAACGACAACACGAACGTGTTGATCTGTTCGGCACGACGCGCTTCGATCCTGGCCGCGCGCGCTTGCCAGAGGGCGACACTTGCGCCTGCCGCCAGCGCGATGGTGATCGCCAGGGTCGATCCGACCAGGACACGGTGGCGCCGAACGAAGCGCGTCGTGATGTACCACAGGGTCGGCAGGCGGGCTTCGACCGGCTCGCCGGCCAGATAACGCTGGATGTCTGCGGCAAAGGCTTCGACGGACGAGTAGCGCTGCACCGGTTCCAGCGCCAGCGCCTTGGCGAGGATCGCATCCAGGTCACCGCGCAGCACGCGGGCGCGATCAGGTGCAGCCATTTGGCTCGCGAGCGGCAAGTCCCCGTCCAGCACCGCCTGTTCGAAGCCGACGACCGTCCGGCGTTGCGGGTTGTAGGGGCTCTTGCCCGTGAGCAGTTCGAACAGTACGACCGCGAGCGAGTAGATGTCGGTCGCAACGGTAACGGGCGTGCGCAGGAACTGCTCGGGTGCTGCGTAAGCTGGTGTCAGCGGCCGCTCGTTGATCTGCGTGACATACGCCTCATCGACGTTCGGTGCCTGGGCATCCTCGCGCAGGAGCCTGGCGATGCCGAAATCGAGCAGCCGCACTTCGCCCTCGTCCGTGACCAGGATGTTGCTCGGCTTGAGATCGCGATGAATGATCAGGCGCGCGTGGGCGAACGCCACGGCGCGCATCACCTGCAGAAACAATTGCAGACGCGCCCGTGTGTCGAGGTTGCATCGTGTGCAGTACTGCTCGGGCGATTCACCCCGCACGTACTCCAGTGCCATGAACGTTTGTCCGGCAGCATCCACGCCGACGTCGTACAGGCGCGCGATGTTGGGATGCTCCAGGCGCGCCAGGATGTCGCGCTCGCGCGCGGCGCGACTGCCAAAGCCCTGGTCGATGGCCGAGCGATGCGGCAGTTTCAGCGCGACCTTGCGCTCGATTGCGCCATCGGCGCGCTCCGCCAGCCACACTGTCGACATGCCGCCCGTGCCGATCTCCTGCAACAGCCGATAAGGTCCGATGAGATCTCCAGGAGCGTTGACGGCATCGCCGGCAGCCTCGGCCGGGTCGGCGAGCTCGCGCAGCACATCGCCGGTCTCGAGTCGCAACTCGTCCGAGAACAGGATGTCACGCAGCGTATCGCGCAGGTCGTGATGCGCCGGCGCGAGCTGATCGAGCCATTGCTGGCGTTGCTCGACGGGTTGCTCCATGGCCTCATCGAGCAAGCGGCTCAGGCGCTGCCAATTCGGCGCGGAGAGTTTCATCGCAACATGGCCCCGAGCAACAGCTTGGCCTTTTCCCAATCGCGGCGCACCGTTCTCACTGCAATGCCCAGCGCATCGCTGATTTCGGCTTCGGACATGCCGGCGAAATAACGCATTTCGACGACTTGCACCAGCCGCGGCTCGAGTTGTTGCAGCTCCTTCATGGCGTCGTCGATGCGCAGCACGTCGCTTTCGCTGGCTGCGACGCGCTCGGCCAGATGCGTAGTGAACGGCACGTGCGGCGCGCTGCCGCCGCGGCGATCCGCGAAGCGGCGTCGTGCGAAGTCGACGACAACCGAGCGCATGACGCGCGCGGCATAGGCGAAGAACTGTCCGCGTTCGGTAGTGGTCAGGCGCCCGGCGTTGAGGAATCGCAAGAAACTCTCGTGCACGAGGGCAGTCGTGTCGAGCAGGGTGCTGCGAGCGTTACGGCGCAGTTGCGCGCGCGCCTGGATCCGCAGGTCCTGATAGGCGATCTCGAACAATCGTGTGCGCGCGCTGTCATCCCCGTGCTGAGCGCGCTCGAGCAGATCCCGTAGATCTTCCGAATAGTCCATTCCATTCGGAATCCTACACGGTGAGCCGACGCGTGACGCGTGTCTTTGGTGTATCAGCGGTCGGTCAGAACGAGCCTTGCAGCGTGACGCCGGAATAGCTCGTGTAACCGCGCACCATGATGTAGTAGTCGCCTGCGCCCGTGTTGGTGATCCTGCAAGTCTCGTTCGTCGTGCTGGACCAGGATCGACAGTTGTACGCCGACGTGGTCGGCCGACTGCCCGATCGTACGTAAAGGTCTGCATCGCCGGAGCCGCCCCTGAGGGTGACCGTGAGCGTCTTGCCGGCGCCCGGCGCGATCCTCCAGAACTTGGTGCTGCCTGTGGTGCCGGAGATGCTCGTGACGGGGACACCGTTCTCGAGAAGCGGATCTCCGATCGGCGGCGGCGGTAGCGTCGTGTACGAAGCGACCAGGGACACATTCGCGTACGCCGTGTACGCGTGCAGCATGACGTAGTACGTGCCCGCCGACGTGGAATTGACGATGCATGTCTCACTGTTGCCGTTGAGATATGGACGGCAGATGTATGAGGTCATCGTCGGCCGACTGCCGAGCCGGACGTACATGTCCGCGTCTCCGCTGCCGCCGCTGAGTGTGAACACGAGGCGTTGTCCTGCCGGCACGTCGATCTTGAAATACTTCAAGGTGCCCGTCGTGCCGCTCAGTGCGGTGACCGGCACGTTGTTGGTGAGAACGACATCGGTCGGGTCGGGGACGGGGGTCGCGAGCACGCCCACCGCGCGCCATGCATCCGCCACTGAATTGCGCTCGGCTGCTGTAAATCCGAGATCCGTGGCTGCCGTCAGGGACGCGTTGGCGGCTGCATGGAAATTCGAGGACGGCATCAGGTAGTTGACGTTCAACGCATAGAACAGGCGAATCGCTTTGTCCATGCCAATGCCTGCCACCACGACAGTCGACTTGCCGCGCGGGTGCGTGCCGCCTTGCGACAGCAGGTAGAAAGCGAGATTGGCAATACCCGAGCTGAAGTGGACATCGGCGTTGCCCGCGCCGCTGGTCCAGAAATCGAGCGAAACACCGTCCTGTGCGGGGTCGTTCATCCAGCGCAGTACCGGTGTCAGCACGTCTTCGCCGACGGTCCACGTGCTGGGTGAGACTGTGAGCGCACCGCTCCGACCGCCGGCCACCCACGCTTGCGCGAACGCGCCGAAGATATCGGACATCGCCTCGTTCAAGCCGCCTGACTCACCCGAATAGATCAAGCCCGACTCGTTCTCCGTCACTGCATGAGTGATCTCATGCGCAGTGACGTCGAGGCCGCGCACGAGCGGCAGGCAACCTTGGGCAATGTTGCCGTCGCCGTAGACCATCTGCGTGCCATTCCAGAAGGCATTGCAGAAGTTGACCGAGTAGTGAACCGTGCTTTTGAGCAGCGCACCCGCGTTGTTATATGAATCGCGATTCCAGAAATTCCGGTACGCGTTGTATGTGTCGCCCGCGGCATCGAAGGACGCGTTGACGTCGCTGTCCGACGCCGGCAGCTGGCCCTCGATGCGCGCGAGCGTGCCCGGCAGCGCAGTGCCGTTACCGGCGCTGTAGACCTGGCGATTCAATCCGAAATGGATCTGCGGATGCACGCCGACGACAGTGCCGCTGTCCACGTCGACGTAAACTTTGTCGCGTACCGGCGCTTGCGCGCGCTTGCCTTCGACGACGATCTCGTAGGCCTTGAACGTCGCACCTTCGGGAGCCAGGAAATAGACGGGCCGCGGCGTCGACATCGACATGCCGGCGTAGCGTGCGTCCGCCTGCACGAAGGTCAGCGCGGTGCCTGGACCGATGTCTCGTCGACCGAGACTGGCGGGAAGGTTGCCGCGCGCCGCGCCGTTGATTGCATAGATCGAGCCCTGCGCATCGGCGTGTACGACGAGATCGCCGCCGATGACGTCGAGCCCGTTGAACATCTGGCGATAGCGCAGGTGGCGACGACCGCCACCATCCTGAGTCGTCTTGCGCAGTTCGAGGTCGGCAGGCGTCAGGCGCCGCACGGCGAGTGCCGAGCGCAGTGTTGTCCCGCGCGGCAGCGAAGTTACGACGTGCTGTTCGTCAGAGTCGGTCGACTGCGCCGCGCTCGTCGATGCCAGCGCGCCGCTTGCGAGCGCGAGAACAACAACAAGACGGGAGACGAATCTGTCGAAGGGCGTCATCGCGGCTCTCCTGTTGCACGGGACGACCGCACAATGGAGCCGCGTTACTTACGAATCGCATACGCAGAGATGAGCTGCGCTGCACCGACGTCGTCGGCGCGCGAACGCGAAGCAGGTGAGGAAGCCACGCGGGGCCGTGGCTGAAGCCCGGCCCCGCAATGGCTGAAAACTCAACTAGCGAGGATTACCAGCGACCGCCGCCGCCACCACCGCCGCCGTAGCCGCCGCCGCCACTGCGGCCGCCACCGCCGCCATAGCCGCCGCCGCCACCGCCGCGATTGCCGCCGCCGCCGTAACCACCACCGCCGCCGCCACGACCGCCGCCCTTCGGCTTGTCCTGCGCTTCATTGACCTTGAGCGGACGACCGCCCATGTCCTTGCCGTTCAAGTTCTGAATGGCACGTGCCGCGTCGGCACTCGGCATTTCGACGAAGCCGAACCCGCGGGGACGGCCGGTTTCGCGATCGTTGATCAGGCTGACCGACTCGACGGTGCCGTGCTGTTCGAACAGGGCGCGCACCGCGGCTTCGTCGGCGGTAAAGGGCAGGTTGCCCACATAAATCTTGCTCATGAAAAGGACCTTCTGCAGCAGAAAGAGTAAAGGAAAGGTAGGGTTACGGCCGGCGCGAATATACACGCTTGCGCCGATGTATGCTCATCCGGCGCTCAAGGCGTAACGCAGCCGTCGACCGACAAGGACGCCGCGATGAACAAGAAGATCCTCCAGGCGCTGGGGTCCTTCGGCGCCCCCCTCCTGACAC
>CADEEJ010000199.1:8287-9951 GCA_902826315.1 uncultured Steroidobacter sp. | reverse complement strand
CCCTTCCCAGCGACGAAGTGACTGGCTTCGATGCGACCGGCAGGGACACAGCACGCGGACTCGAAGTCCGCCGTCCAGACCGCAACTGCATCGCCCTTGGCATCGATCGCGATTCTCGGATGGGCCGCCCAATTGGACTCACCGCCCACCGTAAGCGGCGTGGCGCCCCATTTCTGCTGCGCGCGGTCGAAGACGTTGCTGCGAACGATCCTGCTGATCGGCAGGAAAGCCTGCTCCCTGGGCCAGACATCCTGCGTCCAGATTGCCATGACCTGGCCGCTCGAGCCGATCGCCAGTTGCGCGGCGTACGAGCCACGCGCCACGCCGTTGCCGACTTTGATCTCGTTGTCTACGTACTCGGGCTCACTCCAGCTCCCCGGCTGCGCGTCATAACGGCGGCTGACGATGCGGCCGCCGACCTCGTGGTCAGGACTTGTGCTCCAGACGACGATTGCGTTGCCGTCGTCGTCCACGACAGCATCGGCATTGACGGAATTCTTGCAGCACGGATCTGCGATGCGCTGCGCGCCTCGCCACTCGCCGACATCGGCAGCGTAATAGTTGGCCCAAACGGCGGTCAGCGGCGTGTCGCTCTGAGGAACCGCCTCGTGCGGCTCCCAGACGACCAGTGCATCGCCAGCGTCGTTGATCGCCAGATCGAGCGTGTATGCACCGCTGGGTGGCAGGTCTGAAATCGGCTCTGCGATGGCAGTCCAACCCTGGCTGTCGCGGCGCATGGCCATGATGCGTCGGTTCGCGCCATCCAGCTGAAACCAAACGGCCATGCCGTTGCCGGTGCTTCCCGTCGCGAGTCGCGCCGCGTACGCGGCTGCGTTCGTGTTGCTCAGAACCTGAGCGGGCAGCCAGTCGCCGTCCCGGGTCGTGAACGCAACGTGGGCGGTCGCCATCGAAGTGCCGTTGAGCGCTCGCAGTCCCGACACTGCGACGTCGTACTCCGTGGCCAACCGCAAGGGATTGGACGGAACGAACGTCAAGTCTCGAGACGCAACGGTGAGGGCTCCAGGCTCAGCGCCCGCCGCACTCGTGAGCCGCACAGTCTGCTTGGTAATGGAGAGGGGATCGATCGGCACAGAGAAGCTCAGCCCGATGCTTGTCTGGAGACTGACATCCTCGCTGCGGCTGCGGGGCAGACTGTCGATCAGGCTGAGACCGACAGACGGTTGATCATTCGCGGGTGGCGGGTCGGTGGGTGGAGGGTTGCTGGGCGGCACGCCGCCCGGAGCGTCATTCGGCGGCAAGGGAGCGCCTGGCGGATCGCTCGCCGGAGTGTCATTTTCAGCGGGGCCGTCTACCGGCGGCAGGCTGTCGTCGAGCGGCTCATCGAACGTCACCGGCGCCGGTGCGCTATTGCTGCTGTCGCCGCTGCCGCTGCACGCACTGAGCGCGAGCGCCACTCCACAGATAAGGAACAGTTGTCGCCATGTCGAGCGCATCCGAATTTCTCCCCGGCGCCGCTTGGTGCGGTTGGTTGTCGCTCGAATCTAACCGGTGCGCACTCACGAAAATCTCACGGCGCGAGTGGACTTCACTCGGCCGTTCTGATCGTCAGTTGGCGGCGCCCGGACCGGGGTCGGTCGAGCTGCTCGCAGTCTCGATCGCCCCGATCGTCTTGAGCGTTGCACGCGGTGTGATCGTCAACTTGC
>CADEEJ010000199.1:6452-8187 GCA_902826315.1 uncultured Steroidobacter sp. | reverse complement strand
GTCTCGATCGCCCCGATCGTCTTGAGCGTTGCACGCGGTGTGATCGTCAACTTGCCGGGCTTGGCGGGATCGCGCACGACCTGGAACTCCGGAAGCAGAGTCTGCAATTCGGCGGGCAGTGCAACTGCCTTGTCGAGCAGTTCGCTGCCGCTCAGCGGCTCGAAGGTGCCGCGCACGATCGGGCTCGCGTTTGCGGCGCCTTGAATCAGAGTGTTTGCACCGGTCACGTGGTGCTGAGCGTTGCCACCCGGCCAGACGATCGATTGGGGTTCGATGGGCCTGTCGCCAGGTTGCGCGGTGGGGTTGATCCAGTTGCCGCCGTTCAGCTCCAGCATGTCCCACAGGTAGCGAGTCAGGCGCAGCGTTGCCTTCTGCGTTCCCGTGATCGGCAGCACGACGATAGCGTTGTTGTACGCAATGATCTTGCCGTAGTCCGCCTGCTTGTTCGGCAGCATCTTGCCCCGGTCTTTGCAGGTTGCCGACACGGCTTCGCAAATCTGGGCGTCGTCATCGCCGTCGCCATCCATGAAGTCGTGAGCATTGGTGGAGATGTAGTGCAGCTCATCGGGGAGGGTGTCGGGATCGCTCGGCAAGTCGAGGTCGAAGTTCAGCATGTCCATGGTGTACGGGCCGTACTTGTCGCCGTCGCCCGAATCAGTGCCGTAATAGACGAGACTCGCGCTGCCGCTGTTCGCTTCGTACAGGAACGTATTGTTGTAGAACCACAGCTTGCCGGGCTGGCGGTCGAGCGCGGTGTTGTCGAAGCCATAGTGAATCGGGCCGCTCGGCGCGCCGCTGCCGTGCAGGTGAATCAGATTTCCGTAAACGTAGGCGTTCTGATACTTGGCCCAGTCGGAAGCTTGTAGCGCGTCGGCTGCGTCGGCTTGCTCCTGGGTCATGCCGTTTGCGCGCAGGATCTCGACGCGCTCGCGATGCCGCCACGGCATGATGTACGAGCGATACTCCTCGACCTCGACGATGTCGATCAGGTGCGCGTTCGGCGCGTTGTCGAAATAGTTGTAGCGCGCGATCAGGCCAGCGACGCGCGTCTTCAGATGATTGCCGCCGGCGTCGCCGTGACGCGTCGGGCCGAAGTAGTTGTATTGAACGGTGACGTCGACACCTTGCAGATAGGTCTGGTGCCGCTGGTCGTTATCGCGCAGGCCGTTGTCGTGGAAATAGTTACCGTCGACGCGCAGGTCGCGAATGATGTGCGTGTCGTTCTCTGCGGTGGAGGCGGCGAACACGCCGTAGCCGCAGTTGTAGATCTCGTTGCCGCGGATCTCGATGTGAGCGGCGCGCTTCACCCACACGCAGGCCGAGCGCTCGACCCAGTCGAACGGCTTGTCTTTGCTGTCGCGAAAGCCGTTGCGGTCATCCGTGTTGTCGCCGACCAGCGTGCCGGTGATCTTCAGGCCTTCGACGCGAACGTGGGAGACCTGCTCGTCGAAGTCCGGCGAGATGATCGTCACGACACCCAGCTGAGCGGAGATGTCGCCTGCGCTGAGGTTGACGGTCGCCGCAAGTTGTTGGCGGGTCGACGCGCCGTTACCGGTGATGGTCGGCAACTTGCCTTCTTCATTGGCCACGCCGCAGACGCGGATCGGCTCGTTCGGCTTGCCGCTGCGGACGAGATAGATTCTCTCCGCGTACGGATCGTCACGATGGAAGATGCGCACGGTGTCGCCGGCGTTGAGCAATTCCCACGGCACGGCGCCGATCGACGTGAACTCTT
>CADEEJ010000199.1:4469-6352 GCA_902826315.1 uncultured Steroidobacter sp. | reverse complement strand
GTGTCGCCGGCGTTGAGCAATTCCCACGGCACGGCGCCGATCGACGTGAACTCTTGTCCAGGACCGACGCGATAGTCTTTGGTGTTCGCGCCGCCCGTGTGCTCGCACGCAACCGCGACCGGTGCACCGGAAGGCCCTGATGGAGCACCACCACCGCCGGTGCCGCCACCGCCTGTTCCGCCGCCACCAGTACCGCCGCCACCAGTGCCACCACCGCCGGTGCCGCCGCCGGAACCACCGCCGCCAGTACCACCACCGCCGCCACTTCCTCCGCCACCCGTGCCACCACCGCCATCTCCCGGCGGCGTGACTGGATCGGATCCTCCGCCGCCGCCGCACGCGGCAAGAGCAAGAGTGAGAGCAAGCAGAGAAGCTGAGCGGGTGAGTTTCATGCGCGCGATGTCAACACGCTGCGGCGGCGCGCTCCATGCGAAGCGCACGAACTGCGCGAGCCCTCACACGAACGTGAGCACCTGACTAAGGTGAGTAGACTTCACTCGGCCGTTCTGACCAGCAACCAGCCGAGGCCGAAGAGCAGCAAAGTCGCAACGCCCTGCTCCAGGCGCGGCCAGCTGAAAAATTTTCCGCTGAACACGATGACTCCGATGATCGTCATCGCGAACCACACCATGGTGTGAACTTCCGCGGACGTGACGCCGAGTCGCGTCAGGTAGCGCAGCGACATCACGTACAGCATGATCCCCACGCTCCAGGACGTCGTCGACCACGCAACGTCGATCCAGGAGACCGTGTCTTTCTGCCAGATCTTCGCGGCGTGAATGAAGCCGAGCGAGTCCGCGCCGGCGGACAGGGAGATCAAGGCGAAAACAAAAAGCGAGTTGGGTGACATCGAAGTCTGCCGGGTTGTTTTCAGTGGCGGCGAGACTCGCATGCAGGCAGCATGGCCTCTGTCACCTCGATGACACTCGACCTGAATGGCGCCGCAACACCGACAATTACCTGCGAGCTGTGAAGCCGTTCACGTTCGCAAGGTGCCGGCATAGCTAATTTGGCAATACCTGAAGCTCGCGGACCTGCACACATGCGCACGTTCAACAGACTGACACTCGGCATCGGCATCCTCTGCGCAGCATCCGCGCTCGCCGGCTGCAACTCGATGAGCGCACAGGAATGCCTCGCCACCGATTGGCGAACAGTCGGCTACGAAGACGGCGTCAACGGCTACTCCGGCGATCGCATCGGCCGTTATCGCAACGCGTGCAGCGAGCACGGCGTCACGCCCGACTTGAACCAGTATCAAGCGGGGCGTGCAGATGGCCTGCGCGAGTTCTGCACGCCGGCGAACGGTTTCCGCATCGGCTCACACGGCAGCAGCTACAGCGGCGTTTGTCCGGCCGATCTCGACGAGTCGTTCGTCGATGCCTATCAGTCGGGACGACAACTCTACGTGCTACGCTCGCGCGTCGGCTCGACTCAGAACGAGATCTACTCGATGCGCTCCGAGCTTGAGCGGATCGACAAGGACCTGGTGAGCGTTGCCGCGCAGATCGTCGATCCATCGCTGACGGCTGAGCAGCGCGCGCAACTCGTGGTCGACACGAAACATCTGGCCGAGCGCAAGGGCGAGATCAAAGCGCGCATCCCGCAGCTCGAGGGCGAGCTGGTCGGATATCAGCGCGAGCTCGATGACTACCGAGCCACGCTGAGCTACATCGAATAGGCGGGCTGGTCCAACTCGAACAGGTCGACGGCGTCCGTCAAGCGCTTGCCCTTGAGGCGCAGCTCATCCGACGCGCGCGACATCGACTCGACCAGCTCGTGATTCTGGCGGGCCGCGTGTTCCATCTCGGTCACCGCGCGGCTCACTTGATCGATGCCGCTGCTCTGCTGCCGGGTGGCGCGATGGAAATCCTGGACGATCT
>CADEEJ010000199.1:1336-4369 GCA_902826315.1 uncultured Steroidobacter sp. | reverse complement strand
TGATCGATGCCGCTGCTCTGCTGCCGGGTGGCGCGATGGAAATCCTGGACGATCTGCGTGATGCGGCCGACGCTGCTGACCACTTCGGACATCGTGGCGCCAGCTTGATCCACCAGCGCGCTGCCTGAGCTGACGCTGCTGACCGAGTTCTGGATCAGCTGCTTGATCTCGCGCGCCGCTGTCGCACTTCGCTGCGCCAGGTTGCGCACTTCCGACGCGACGACCGCAAAGCCCCGCCCCTGATCGCCCGCGCGCGCAGCTTCGACCGCAGCGTTGAGCGCGAGCAGGTTCGTTTGAAATGCGATCTCGTCGATCACGACGATGATGTCGGCGATGCGCGCCGAGGACTGGTTGATCTCGGCCATCGTCTTCACTACTTCCGTGACGACACGGCCGCCGCGCTCTGCGACGTCGACAGCCGATTCGACGATGCGCGTTGCTTGCCCCGCCTTCTCTTCGGTCGAGCGCAGCGTCGTCATCAACTGATCGACGGCTCCGGTCGTCTGCGCCAGCGTCGAGCCTTGCATGCGCGTCCGGTCTGCAAGCTCAGCGCTGCCGGTGGCCATTTCGTCCGACGCATTGGCGACGGTCTCGGTGCATTCGGCGATCGAAGTAACGACGCCGCGCAGTCGGGTCATCAGACCGCCGAGTGCGCCGCCGATGCCACTGTGCACCGGCCTCGCGGAGTGCGCGAGATTCACCTTGTGCTCGTTGGCCGTCATCGTCGTGACCATGTCCTGCAACTCCGCCGCCTGCAGACCTTCGGACCGCAACAGCATCGACAGGTACGACAGCACCGCCGTTTCCGCCACGACGTATGCAGCATGAGCGAGCACGATGCCTAGCCCGGTCTGCGTGAAGCACAGCACGCCATAGCCGAGCTCCTGGAAATAGTTGAACGACAGGTGATGGATGGCCGTGACCGTCGCGCCGAAGGCGATCGGACGCCAATCGCGATAACACAGCAGGAACGCCAGGCACACGAAAATCCCGAAATGCAGCTCGATCATTCCGTACGCCTGGTGAATGTTGAGCGCGCAGAAAACCATCAGCATCGCTGCGACGGCGAGGCGCGTGGCGAGCGAGCCGGGAAACGCGTACGCCAGCAAGGTAGGAATCGCGGCAGCGGGCAGGCCGATCGTCAGGGCCCAGAACCAGGTCTGGTGCCAGGGCGCCAGGCCGCACGACAACAGGGCCAGACACCACAGCACTCCGACCATCAAGCGGTCGGCGCGAACGTGGGTCGAGTGAAGCGGATCACGCGCTGCCATGGAAAATGCCAGTAGCTGCCGGTCGAGCGGCTATCCCAATATCGGCTAGCTCGGCACTCGCTTGAGTGGATAGGAAATGCCAGCCCGGCGATGCAGGGACGGCCTTAGGCGCGCTGCACCGATCAGGTGCGCTGCAGCTTCGCGATCTCGGCTTTACTGCGGGTCAGGCCCGCATTCGCGCCCTCGACGGGGTGGCGATCCATGTGATCCAGCGTCACGCTCGCAGTGACGCGGTCGAAATGAGCGATCGCCTCCGCGTACAGGCTGCTGGCCTGACGCCAGTGCTTCAGCCGCGCGGCCGAGTCCGATCCTGCACTCGAGGCAAGACGCGAATGAACCTCGGCGAGCCCATACGCCATCGTTCCGCGTAGGTATTGCACCTTCAACGTATCGCTTTCCGCGGCCAACTCGGCGAGCACGGTCGCATGCTGTCCGAACACCTTCGCAGCCTCGTCGACTTCGCCGAGCGCGAGCAGCGCGCGGCCCAACGGCCACGCGAGGTTCGCACTGTCGACTCGCACCTGCGTGTTGTTCACATCGGCTCGCAAGCGCGCCAGCACCGGTTGCGCCGCGCGGGCGTTCTCGACTGCGCCGCGATAGTCCCCGATCTCATTCAGAATGAGGGCGACGTTCATCCTGTCCAGGAGCAGACCGCGCGCGTATTTCGAGTTGGTGCCCGAAGTGGCGGCGACGAGGTGCGCATCGACTGCAAGAGCCTTGCGATGGAATTCCAGCGACTCCTGGAGCGCGTCGGGACTCGGGACATCGCCCGGCACCGTGATGGCGAGAGAGCTGTACGCCTTGGCGAGCTTGTAGGCCACGTCGACGTCATCAGGGCGCTCGCGAGCAAGGTCCTCGAGAATCGTCACCGCCTTCCTTGCGTATACGACGCCGGTATCGTTCTGTCCGCCCGGTATCTGACCGGCCTCGTCCACCGTGTAGGCATGCGATGAATATGCATCGGCCAGAGCTGCGCGCGTCGCGCTATCCGGTTGTGCCTGCGCGAGTGCTTCGAACGCGGCGACTGCACTCTGCGACGCAAAGACTGCCTGCGCCGATTCACCCAGCACGAACAAGAGGCGGCTGCGTCGCAAGTAGCCTCGAGCCAGGGAACTGCGCGCGACCGTATTGTCGGGATCGGCGGCGACGATCGGTTCGAGCAGCGCGATCGCCTTCGCGTAGCTGTCGAGTGCCAGGCGCGGTTCTCCCACGTTGGCCTGCCCGTAGGCCTGGCCCTGGATGTCGCCGACCTTTTCGTAAGCCGCTGCCAGGTCCTGTTGCAACTCGCGATCGTTGCCGGCTTCGGCAGCGAGCGTGTTCAAGTATTCGAGTGCAGTCGTGACGAGCAACTCGCGCGCACCGGTCGAGCCCGGCAGTTCCTTGATTGCGTCGTGCACCTGGAACACGAACGTGTCCGCCAGCTTGCGGACGCTGGCGAAGTGACGTTCGGCGCGTGCGCTTTGCTGTTCAGCCAGCACACGCTGCTGTTCCGCGATGCGCGCTTCTCTGAGCGACGCGAAGACGCCACCGAGCAGCGTCACAGCGAGCACGCCCGCAGCAACGATCTCGATCTTGTGCCGCCGCACGAATTTTCCGGCGCGATAGCTGAACTGATCGCCGCGCGCCATGACCGGTAGCCGGTCGAGATAGCGGCGGATGTCTTCGGAAAGCAGATCGACGGACCGATAGCGCTTGTCGGGCTCCTTGCGCAGCGCTCGCAATGCGATCGCATCGAGGTCGCGATTCAGGTGCGTGCTGTGCG
>CADEEJ010000199.1:0-1236 GCA_902826315.1 uncultured Steroidobacter sp. | reverse complement strand
CCCTCGTCCGTCGCGCCGCCGTCGATCAACCGCGCGATGTCCGGATGATCGAGATTCGCGAGGATCTGCCGCTCGGCGCGCAGGCGCTGCAACACGAAGTCACGCTGATAGCCGGCCGGCACGAGCTTGATCGCCACTTCCTTGTCGTACTGAGCATCGACGCGGCGCGCACGGTAAACCTCGCCCATGCCGCCGTGACCGATGAGAGCGATGATCTCGTAAGCACCGATGCGCTGACCGATCCGGCGATCGCTGGCCATGAGCAGTGCAGGATCGCGAACGTAGGCCGCCGCGGGTTTATCGACGATGGCATCGGCACGATTGTGAGCATCGAGCAGGGAAGCGACTTCCGCGCGGAGCTCCGCATCGCCAGCGCACGCTTCGTCCAGATAAGCATCGCGCTGCGACTCATCGAGCGCGCTGGCAGCGGAAAAAACGTCCTTCACACGCTGCCAGCGATCGGGTGTCATGCGCGCTCTCCGGCCGTGATCTCCCGCTGCAGCCAGGCCCGTGCGATCGCCCATTCGCGCTTCACCGTCGCGGGTGACACGCCGATGATGTCCGCGGTCTCCTTGATGCTGAGGCCGCCGAAGAAGCGCAGCTCGACCAGCTTGCCCTGCTGCGGATCCAGAGCTTCGAGCCGCTGCAAAGCGTCGTCGACAGCCGCGAAATCGATTTCTGCTTCCTGAGCCGGGGGCGATGAGTCCTCGCCCTCCTCCTGCAGCATCGCGTCGAGGTCGACGTGTTGCGCGCCATCGCCACGCTTCGCCGCCGAGCGCCGCCGCGCATGGTCTACGAGAATCCGCCGCATCATCTGCGAAGCGAGGCCGTAGAACTGCGTGCGACTTTCCCAGTCGACCTGCTGCTGATCGACCATGCGCAGGAATGCTTCGTGAACGAGTGCCGTGCGTTGCAGGGTGTGCGAGTCGCGCTCGTGACGCAGATGGCGTCGTGCCATCGAGCGCAATTCTTCGTAGACAAGCGGCAGCAGCGCCGCCAACGCTGCTTCATCCCCAGCGCGCCAGCGCAGCAGAAGTTGAGTGACCTCGCCAGCAGGCATGTTATTCACGCCCGGCGATCATAGCGCGGCGGCCGCGGACCGCAGTGAGCCTCCCGCCTCGATTCTTGCGCGCTAGCAGATAGGGAGCGTGCATCTGGCCGCACGCGGCGAGGCGGAACTATGAAGACGTACAAGGGGTTGCGGGGCATTCTGGCCGCGCTGGCGTTGTCACTGCT
>CADEEJ010000198.1 GCA_902826315.1 uncultured Steroidobacter sp. | reverse complement strand
GCTTGACGCGCTTCCACGCCATGTCGGTGATGTGCAGCAGGCCGTCGATGCCGCCGAGGTCGACGAACGCACCGTAGTCGGTGAGGTTCTTGACCGTGCCCTTGATGACCGCGCCTTCCTGCAGCTTCTCGAGCAGCTCGGTGCGCTCGGCGCTGTATTCCTGCTCGACGACCGCGCGGCGCGACACGACGACGTTGTTGCGCTTCTGGTCGAGCTTGATGACCTTGAACTCGAGCGTCTTGCCTTCGAGGTACGACGGATCGCGCACCGGGCGCACGTCGACGAGCGAGCCGGGCAGGAACGCCCGCACGAAATCGATCTCGACGGTGAAGCCGCCTTTGACGCGGCCGTTGATGATGCCTTTGACGATCTCCTGCTTCTCGAACGCCTGCTCCAGGCGCGACCAGGTGCGGGCACGCTTGGCCTTCTCGCGCGACAGGCGCGTCTCGCCGTTACCGTCCTCGACGCTGTCGAGCGCGACTTCGACGTCGTCGCCGACGGCGACTTCGATTTCGCCGCGATCGTTCTTGAACTGCTCGACGGGGATGACGGCTTCGCTCTTCAGACCCGCATTGACGAGCACTACGTCGGGTCCGATGTCCACGATGCGACCCATCAGGATCGCGCCGGGCTTGATCTTCTGTGAGGCCAGGCTTTCTTCGAAAAGTTGGGCAAAACTCTCGGTCATGAGTACTTCCGGGGCCTTATGGGCCCACGTTATCCCTCACCTTCTTCCATTCACGCGAGGGGCTGTTACATCGAACCGCGCGTCCCGCGCGGCGCCATAAAAAACACCTGAGCGAAAATCACTCGACTTATGCCGGCAGACGCGCAGCGGCGAGCTCCAGCACGCGTGCGACCACCGCATCGATCGTCATCGCCGTGGAGTCCACGATCACGGCGTCGTCGGCGGGCCGCAGCGGAGCGACCGCGCGGCTTGCATCGCGCCTGTCGCGCTCGGCTATCTCCAGCGAAAGGGCGGCGAGGTTAGCACCTAGCCCCTTGTCTTTCAACTGGTTATAGCGGCGCCGCGCCCGCTCCTCGGCGCTGGCGGTCAGGAAGATCTTGAGGACCGCGCCCGGGAAAACCACGGTGCCCATGTCCCGGCCGTCGGCCACCAATCCCGGGGCCCCGGCAAAGGCTCTCTGGCGGTCCATCAGGGCCGCTCGCACGCCCGGCATGGCCGCGACCCGTGAGGCGCCCTCGCCCGCCTGCTCGGTTCTGATGCGTTGGCTGACCTCGTCCCCGGCCAGCCAGATCTGCTCGCCGCCGTGCGACCCGAGGCCGAACTGCACGTCCAGGTGCTGGGCGATGTCGACGTGCCCGGATTCGTCGTACGGGCTCAGCCCGCGCTGCTGGCCGGCATAGGCCACGAGGCGATACAGCGCCCCGCTGTCGAGCAGCCGCCAGCCAAGCCGATCCGCTACCAGGCGCGAGATCGTGCCCTTACCGGAGCCGCTCGGCCCGTCGATGGTGATGATTGGGGAAGGCACTGCTGATTATTGACTGGTGACGACGTTGATTCCGGCTGCCCGCGCGACGCCCGGAAAGTCCGGGAACGAGGTCGCGACGTTCGCCACGTCGAGGATACGGATCGGCGCCCGGGCTCGCGCACTGGCGATTGCAAATGACATCGCGATCCGATGATCGCCGTGGCTGTCGACCGTACCGCCGGCGAAGACCTGTTGTTCCCGCCGGCCCTGGATGCGGATGCCGTCAGGGAGCACTTCGCAGGACACACCCATCGCGGTCAGGCCTTCCGCCATCACGGCGATGCGGTCGCTCTCCTTCACGCGCAGCTCTTCGGCGCCGGTCACGACGGTTTCGCCCTCGGCGCAGGCGGCTGCTACGAACAAGGCCGGGAACTCGTCGATAGCCAGCGGCACGAGATGCTCGGGGACCTGGATGCCCTTCAGCGCCGCCGGTCGCACCTCGATGTCCGCGACGGGCTCGGCCCCTGCGGAGCGATGGTTCACGACGCGCAGGTCGGCACCCATCAGGCCGAGGATGTCGAGCAGGCCGGTGCGCGTCGGATTGATGCCGACGCCGGAAATCGTGAGCAGCGCCGCGCCGATCGAGCCGGCGACCATGAAGAATGCGGACGACGAGAAGTCGCCCGGCACTTCAAGGGAGCACGCTTCCAGGCGTTGCGGCGCAGTGAGACGGATTTCGCCGTGGGCCGAGTCGACCTGGCAACCGAAGCTGAGCAGCATGCGCTCGGTGTGGTCGCGTGTGACGGCCGGCTCGATCACGGTCGTCTGACCTTGTGCGTACAGCCCGGCGAGCAGCACCGCGGATTTCACTTGCGCGCTGGCGACAGGCAAGTCGTAGCGGATGCCGCCGAGCGCAGCGCCGCCACGAATTTTCACCGGCGGCTTGCCCGATGCAGTTTCGATGCGTGCGCCCATCTGGCGCAGCGGAGTGGCGACGCGCTCCATCGGCCGCTTCATCAGCGACGAATCGCCGATCAACTCGCTGTCGAAACTCTGCCCGGCCAGCAGGCCGGTCATGAGGCGCATCGCGGTACCGGAGTTGCCCATGTCGAGCGCCTGCGCTGCCGCCTTCAGCCCGGTACGACCGACGCCGCGCACGCGGATTTCGCGCGCATTGGTCTGCTCGATCTGGACGCCGAGCGCACGCATGGCGCGCATCGTCGCGAGACAGTCTTCGCTTTCGAGGAACCCGCGCACTTCGGTGATGCCCTCGGCGATACCGCCAAGCATCAGCGCGCGATGCGAGATCGACTTGTCGCCCGGGACCCGAACCGCTCCCGCAACGTGAGTGGACGGCGCGACCAGGTACTCGGTCATGGATGCAGCGCTTGTTTGAGCGCCGCCAACATGCGCTCGTTCTGCTCGCGCGTTCCGATCGTGATCCGCAGGTGATTCGGCAGACCGTAGTTGCCGACCGGCCGCACGATCACACCCCGGCGCAGCATCGTGTCGTACACCGCCGCCGCCGGACGGCCGCAGTCGATCATCACGAAATTGCCGGCCGACGGCAGCTGATGGATGCCGAGCGCCTCGAAGCCCGCGCGCAGCTGCGCCATGCCGGCGCGATTGGTCTCGACCGAGCGCTGCAAATGCTCCGCGTCGTCGAGTGCGGCCAGCGCGGCAGCGAGCGCGAGCGCGTTCACATTGAACGGCTGGCGCACGCGATTGATCATGTCGGCGACCGACGGATGCGACAGCGCGTAACCGACGCGCAACCCCGCCAGGCCGTACACCTTCGAGAACGTGCGCGTCACGATCAGGTTCGGAAACTCGCCGAGCCAGCGGCTGGCGTCCGGAAAGTCCGAGTCGCTCACGTATTCGATGTATGCCTCATCCACGACCACCAGCGTCTGCTCCGGCACGGCCGCTATGAATCGCCGCAGCGCATCGGCAGTGACCCAGGTGCCGGTCGGGTTGTTCGGATTGGCGACGAACACGAGCCGCGTGCGCTCGTTGATGAGCTGCGCCAACGCTACAAGGTCGTGGCCGAGCGGCATGGCGTGGCCGGCGGGATTCGCTGGCGCGATGCGGGCGGTCGCGCCCGTCGCCTGAACTGCGATCGGATAGACCGCGAACGTGTATTGCGAATAGACCGCTTCGCTCTGCGGCGACAGGAATGCTTCGGCGATCAACACGAGCACGTCGTTCGAGCCGTTGCCGAGCGTGATGCAGTCGGTCCCGCAGCCGTGCTTGCGCGCCAGCGCCTGCTTCAACTTGAAGCCGCTGCCGTCGGGATAGAGACCGATTTGACGTGTCGTCTGCGCGATTGCTGCGAGCGCCCGCTGCCCGGGGCCTAGCGGATTTTCGTTGGAGGCGAGCTTGATGCTGTCGCTGATGCCGTACTCGCGCTCCAGTTCTTCGAGCGGCTTGCCGGGAATGTAAGGCGCGAGCGTGCGGACGCCGGGGGGAGCGAGCTTGGCGGGATCGATGGGCATGCGCTCATAGTACCGCGGTCGGATACGAACCCAGCACCCGGAACAGCGAGGACTGCTTTTTCAGCTCTTCGAGCGCCGTGCTCAGCGGATGCTGGTCGGCGTGGCCGACGACGTCGATGAAGAACACGTAGTCCCACTTGCGGCGGCGCGAGGGCCGCGACTCGATGCGCGTCATGCTGATGCCGTGCTCGGCGAGCGGGCCCAGCAGGCGGTGCAAAGCGCCCGGCGACTGCGTGTCGCCAGCGGACACCAGCAGCGTCGTCTTGTCATTGCCGCTCGCGTTGAACAGCTTGCGGCCGATCACGAGGAAGCGCGTCGTGTTGTCGGGCGCGTCTTCGATCTCCGGGACGATGACGTTCAGCCCGTAAACTTCGGCGGCCGCCTGTCCCGCGATCGCTGCGGTACCGTCCTCGTCGCGGGCACGGCGCGCAGCTTCCGCGTTGCTGCTCACCGGCACGCGCTCAGCGTTCGGCAGGTATTCGTCGAGCCACTGCCGGCATTGCGCCAACGATTGCTGGTGCGAGCAGACGCGCAGGATCTTCTCCAGGCCATGCATGCGCCCCATCACGTGCTGGTGGATGCGCAACTCGACCTCGCCGCAGATCTTCAGCGGCGACGTCAGGAACATGTCGAGGGTGTGGTTGACCGTGCCCTCAGTCGAGTTCTCGATCGGCACGATGCCGAAGTCGGCGTGACCCGCCTGCACTTCTTCGAACACTTCGCTGATCGCAGAGAGCGGCAGCGCACGCACCGAGTGGCCGAAGTGCTTCAGCACGGCCTGCTGCGAGAACGTGCCTTCAGGGCCGAGGAAAGCGACCTTGAGCGGCTCCTGCTGCGCGAGGCAGGCGGACATGATTTCGCGAAACAGGCGCGCGATCTCGTCGTCGCGCAACGGTCCCTTGTTGCGCTCCAGCGCCTTGCGGAGAACCTGGGCTTCGCGCTCCGGCTTATAGAAATCTGCGGTGCTGAGGCCTTCGGAGCGCTTCGACTTGCCGACCTGCTGCGCAAATTGAGCTCGCTCGTTGAGGAGGTCGTGAATGCGACGATCGATGTCGTCGATGCGATCGCGGATCGAATCGATCGCTTGCGGCTCTTCAGAAACGGGGACATTCCTCATTTCGCGCTTTGCCTTGCGCGAGGCACGCGTTACGGGAAATGAGGAATGTCCCCGTTTCTTCTTCATGCAGCGACGACGACGCGAACGGCCAGCACGCCTTCGATCTGCCGCAGCTTGCCCAGAACCGCTTCGGGCACGCTGCCGTCGATGTCGATCAGCGTGTACGCGAGCTCGCCGCGCGACTTGTTGAGCAGGTCGGCGATGTTGAGGTTGGCGCCGGCCAGCGCGGTCGAGATCTGGCCGACCATGTTCGGCACGTTCTCGTTCGCGATCGACAGGCGCGTCGCGCTGCTGGTGCGCGGCAGAATCGCTTCGGGAAAGTTTACGGAGTTACGGATATTGCCGTTCTCCAGGAAATCGCGCAGCGTGTCCGCGACCATCACCGCGCAGTTCTCTTCCGCCTCGCCCGTCGATGCGCCGAGGTGCGGCAACGCCACGATTTTCGGGTGGTCCTTGAGCTGCGCAGTCGGGAAGTCACACACGTAGCTGTTGAGCTTGCCGCTGCCCAGTGCATCCAGCACCGCAGCCTCATCGACGATGCCGCTGCGTGCGAAATTCATGATGACGCCGCCATTGCGCATCAACCGCAGCCGCGCTGCATTGACGAGATTGCGCGTGGCATCGAGCAGCGGCACGTGGACGGTGATCATGTCGGAGCGCGAGAACAGATCGTCGAGCGACAACGCCTGCTCGACGCCGGAAGACAGCTGCCAGGCGCGCTGCACCGTGATCTGCGGATCGAAGCCGAGCACCCGCATGCCGAGCAGGTGCGCGGCGTTCGCGACTTCGACGCCGATCGCGCCGAGGCCGATGACGCCGAGCGTGCGGCCGGGCAGCTCGTAGCCGACGAACTTCTTCTTGCCCTTCTCGACCGCCTCGTCGAGCTGCTCGTCGTTACCCTTGAGCCCGCGCACGTACTCCCACGCCGGGCAGATGTTGCGTGCTGCGAGGAACAACCCGGCGATCACGAGCTCCTTGACGGCGTTCGCATTGGCACCGGGCGCGTTGAACACGGGAATGCCGCGCTTCGACAGCCGCGACACGGGAATATTGTTCGTGCCCGCTCCTGCGCGCGCGACCGCTTTGACACTCGTCGCTACGTCCATCTCATGCATGTCCGCAGACCGCAGCAGGATCGCATCGGGATGGCCGATCTCGGACGCGACCTCATAACGTTCGCGCGGCAGGCGCTCCAGCCCGCGCACCGAGATGTTGTTGAGCGTGAGGATCTTGAAGGTTTCCTTACCCATGCTTTTTCTCGAAGCTCCGCATGAAATCGACGAGCGCGCTCACACCCTCCATCGGCATCGCGTTGTACAGGCTCGCGCGCATGCCGCCGACCGAGCGGTGGCCTTCGAGCGTCACCAGCCCCGCCTGCTTCGCTTCGGCAGTGAAGGTCTTGTCGAGCTCCGGATTCGCGAGCGTGAACGGCACGTTCATCCAGGAGCGTGCGTCCTTCGCGACCGGGTTGCGATAGAACGACGAGCCGTCGATCGCCGCGTACAGCTTCTCGGCCTTCGCGCGATTGCGCTCGCCGATGCCCTGCAAGCCGCCCTGCCGCTTCAGCCACTGGAACACGAGGCCCGCCATGTACCACGCAAACGTCGGCGGCGTGTTCAGCATCGAGCCCTCTTTCGCCATGGCCGCAAAATCCATGAAAGCGGGCGTCGCGGTGCGCGCGTGACCGAGCAGGTCTTCGCGTACGATCACGAGCGTGAGGCCGGCGGGTCCGATGTTCTTCTGCGCGCCGGCGTAGATCAGCCCGAACTTCGCGACGTCGATCGGCCGCGACAGGATCGTCGAGGACATGTCCACGACCAGCGGCACGCTGCCCGCGTCCGGTACGAAGTGGTATTCGACACCGCCGATCGTTTCGTTCGGCGTGTAATGCAGGTACGCCGCGTCGGGCGTGCGCTTCCAGCTGGAGACGGGAGGAATCGAAACGTACGGCTCACCAGCGTCCGCGGCGACGTTGACGCGCGCGTAGTGCTTCGCCTCGCCGATCGCCTTCTTCGACCACGAGCCGGTGTTGACGTAGTCGACGACGCTTTCCGGTGTCGTCAGATTGAGCGGCACTCCCGCAAACTGCGCCGTCGCGCCGCCCTGCAGGAACAGCACCTTGTAGTTCTTCGGCACGGCGAGCAGCTCGCGCAGGTCGGCCTCGGCCTGTTCGGCAATCGAGACGAACGCCTTGCCGCGATGGCTCATCTCCATCACGGACATGCCGCTGCCCCGCCAGTCGAGGAGCTCCTCGCGGGCTTGTTCGAGAACTTCCTGCGGTAGAACCGCCGGGCCGGGGCTGAAATTGAAAACGCGCATGAAGAATTGACTGACGATTGGGCAAGAGTGACCGGGAGGCTTGTATACCAAGCCTCATCGCCGAACGGAATGACGTCCGAAGAATATCGAAATTCGAACGCAGCGCCGGGCGCTATTCCGCCGGCGGCTCGCCGCCTTCCTCGCCCTCGGCTGCCTCGGGCAGGATCCGCTCCAGGCCGACGAGGCGATCGCCTTCGTCGAGGCGGATCAGTCTCACGCCCTGCGTATTGCGGCCCTGGATCGAGATTTCGCCGACCGGCGTGCGCACCAGCGTGCCGCTGGAGCTGATCAGCATGATCTCGTCATCGGGTTTCACGAGCAAAGCCCCGACCATCTGGCCGTTGCGCTCGCTGATCTGCAGGGCGATGACGCCCTGGCCGCCGCGGCCGTGCATCGGGAAATCCTCGATCGGCGTGCGCTTGCCGTAGCCGTGCTGCGAGGCCGTGAGCACCATGCCCTGCTCGTCGACGATGATCAGCGAGATCACTTCTTCGCTGACCGGCAGGCGGATGCCGCGCACGCCAGCCGCCGTGCGGCCCATCGGGCGCACATCGTTCTCGTCGAAGCGGATCGCCTTGCCGCCGCTCGAGCACAGGATGATCTGCCGGTGACCGTCGGTGATGTCGACGCCGACCAGCCGGTCGCCCGCGTCCAGCTCGATCGCGATGATGCCGGCCTGCCGCGGCCGCGAGAACGCTTCGAGCGAGGTCTTCTTGACCGTGCCCTGCGCCGTCGTCATGAACACGAACTTGTTCTCTTCGAACTCGTGGATCGGCAGCACCGCAGTGATGCGCTCCTCCTCCTGCAGCGGCAGCAGGTTCACGATCGGCTTGCCGCGCGAGCCGCGGCTCGCCTGCGGCAGCTGGTAAACCTTGAGCCAGTACATCTTGCCGACGCTGGAGAAGCACAGCAGCGTGTCGTGCGTGTTCGCCACGAACAGCTTGTCGACGAAATCCTCTTCCTTCATCGCGGTCGCAGCCTTGCCGCGGCCGCCGCGCCGCTGCGCCTGGTAGGCAGTGACCGGTTGAGCTTTCGCATAGCCGCCGTGCGACAGCGTCACGACGACGTCCTGCTGCTCGATCAGGTCCTCGATCGTCAGGTCGGAGTGGTCCTGGATGATCTCGGTGCGACGCTTGTCGGCGTACTTCGCACGAATATCCTCCAGCTCGGCGCGGATGACGGCGAGCAGCCGTTCCGGCCGCGCGAGGATGTCGCTGAGGTCGCGGATCTGCACCAGCAGCTCCTGGAACTCGGTGACGATCTTGTCCTGCTCGAGCGCGGTCAGGCGGTTCAAGCGCATTTCCAGGATCGCCTGCGCCTGCGCATCGGACAGTCGATAACCTTCCGCCTTGAGTCCGAACTCGTCGGCCAGATCGTCGGGCCGCGTGACGACCTCGCCGGCGCGCGCCAGCATCTCGGGCACGGCGCCTGACGTCCACGCGCGGCTCATCAGTGCCACTTTCGCCTCGGCGGGCGACGGCGACGCCTTGATGACTGCGATGACTTCGTCGATGTTCGCCAGCGCGATCGCCTGGCCTTCGAGGATGTGGGCCCGCTCGCGAGCCTTGCGCAGATCGTAGACCGTGCGCCGCGTGACGACTTCGCGGCGATGACGCACGAACTGCTCGAGCATCTCCTTGAGGTTGAAGATCTTCGGCTGGCCGTCCTGCAACGCCACCATGTTGATGCCGAACACCGACTCCATCGGCGTGTGCTTGAACAGGTTGTTCAGCACGATGTCGGCAACCTCGCCGCGCTTCAGCTCGATGACGACGCGCATGCCGTCCTTGTCGGACTCGTCGCGCAGACCGTCGCTGGAGATGCTGTCGATGACCTTTTCGCGGACCAGCTCGGCAATGCGCTCGAGCAACCGCGCCTTGTTCACCTGGAACGGCAGCTCGGTGATGATGATCGCCTGCCGGCCCTTGTCGTCTTCTTCGATGGTGGTGCGCGCGCGCACGTCGATGCGGCCGCGGCCGGTTGCGTACGCGAGGGCGATCCCTTGCGAGCCGTTGATGATGCCGGCGGTCGGGAAATCCGGGCCCGGGATGAACTGCATCAGGTTGGCGATCGTGAGGTTCGGATCGTCGATCAGCGCGATGCAGGCCGTGACGACCTCGCCGAGGTTGTGCGGCGGAATGTTCGTGGCCATGCCGACGGCGATGCCGGCGGAGCCGTTCACCAGCAGGTTCGGCACGCGCGTCGGCAGGACGACCGGCTCTTTTTCCTTGCCGTCGTAGTTGTCGACGAAGTCGACCGTTTCCTTGTCGATGTCCGCGAGCAGCTCTGAGGACAGCGCCGTCATGCGGCACTCGGTGTACCGGTAAGCGGCCGGCGGATCGCCGTCGACGGAGCCGAAATTGCCCTGCCCGTCGACGAGCTGATAGCGCATCGAGAAGTCTTGCGCCATGCGCACCAGCGCGTCGTACGTCGCGGTGTCGCCGTGCGGGTGGTATTTGCCGAGCACGTCGCCTACCACGCGCGCGCACTTCACGTACGGGCGCGAGGAAACGTTATTGCTCTCCTGCATCGCGAACAGAATGCGCCGGTGCACCGGCTTCAACCCGTCGCGGACGTCGGGCAGGGCGCGCCCGACGATGACGCTCATCGCATAGTCGAGATACGACT
>CADEEJ010000197.1 GCA_902826315.1 uncultured Steroidobacter sp. | reverse complement strand
GCCGGGCGTAGCGTACGCGGCCATGCGTACCCCTACGAGAAGAGTCGATCAATGGCTCGCGGAGTACGGCGAGAGCCATCGCAACCCGGCGAACAAGCTGCTGCACTGGATCTGCGTGCCGATCATCGTCGTCAGCCTGGTCGGCCTGCTGTGGTACGTGCCCGTGCCGCCTGCGTTGCGAGAAGCGTCCCCATTGTTGAACTGGGGCACGGTTCTGCTGGTCGGAGCAGTGGTCTACTACGTAGCAATGTCATGGTCGCTCGCGCTCGGCATGGTGCTGTTCGCGGGTGCGGTGCTCGGATGCCTGGTGTGGTTGCAGAGTCTGCCGTGGCCGTCATGGATCCTCTGCCTGGGGTTGTTCGTTGTGGCCTGGATCGGCCAGTTCATCGGACATCACTACGAGGGCCGGCGGCCGTCGTTCTTCAAGGACCTGCAGTTTTTGTTGATCGGCCCGTTGTGGCTGCTGAGCTTCGTCTACCGCAAGTTGCGTATCCCGTATTGAGAACGAAATGGAGAGGTCATGGTGAATCGATTCGTTAAAGTTGCAGTGACTGCCGCGGTGGTCGTCGGCGTCGCAGCCTGTCAGACGGTCAATCCTTACACGCGCGAGACGCAGACCAGCAAGGCTGCGAAGGGTGCGGGCATCGGTGCCGCGGTCGGTGCTGTGGCCGGCCTGCTCACGAAAGGCGACAAGCTGCAGAACGCGCTGATCGGCGCAGGTGTCGGCGCGCTCGCGGGCGGCGGCGTCGGCTACTACATGGACGTGCAGGAAGCGAAGCTGCGCCAGCGCCTCGAAGGCACCGGTGTGAGCGTCGTGCGCAATGGCGACAACATCACGCTCAACATGCCGAGCAGCATCACCTTCGCGCTCAACAGCGCCGACCTCAACGGCAATTTCTTCAGCGCGCTCGACGGCGTGTCGCTGGTGTTGAAGGAGTACGACAAGACGGTCATCGAAGTGGCCGGTCACACCGACAGCTCGGGCAGCGATCAATACAACCAGGCGCTGTCGGAACGCCGTGCGCAGGCAGTCGCGGGCTACCTGGCGAGCCATGGTGTGAAGAACCAGCGCCTGATCACGATCGGCGCCGGCGAAGGTCACCCGGTCGCGTCGAACGATTCGGAGACGGGCCGCGCAGCGAATCGCCGCGTCGAGCTCACGATCGTGCCGGTCACGAAACAAGGCTGATCGACGTCGCAAAAACAAAGGGCCGGCTCATTGCTGAGCCGGCCCTTTTTCTTACCTGCGGATTACGCTTCCAGCGGCTCCGCGACGATGCCGCGCAGCTTCTTGATCGCATTCGCCTCGATCTGACGAATCCGCTCTGCCGACACGCCGTACTTGTCGGCGAGCTCGTGCAGCGTCGCCTTGTCCTCGGTCATCCAGCGGCTGCGCAGGATGGTCTGGCTGCGCTCGTCGAGCGTTTCCAGTGCCTGCGACAGGCGGTCCGCCGTGTCTTCGTCCCACTGCTCGCGCTCCACCGCGACCGAAGGATCGGCCTCGGGGTGCTGCAGGTACGCCGACGGCGAATACGCGCCGTCTTCCTCGTCCGTGTCCGGCGCCGGATCGAACGACAGGTCGCGCGAGCTCAGCCGCTGCTCCATGTCGGTGACTTCCTTGGCCGACACGCCGAGGTCTGCGGCAATCGCGCGCGTCTCGCTGTCGTTCAGCCAGCCGAGATTCTTCTTGAAGCGGCGCAGGTTGAAGAACAGCTTGCGCTGCGACTTGGTGGTGGCGATCTTCACCAGCCGCCAGTTGCGCAGCACGTACTCGTGGATCTCGGCGCGGATCCAATGCACGGCGAAAGAAACCAGGCGCACGCCGACGCCCGGGTCGAAGCGCTTCACGGCCTTCATCAAGCCGATATTGCCTTCCTGAATCAGGTCGCCCATCGGCAGGCCGTAGCCGCCGTACCCGCGGGCGATGTGCACGACGAAGCGCAGGTGCGAGAGCACCAGCTGACGTGCGGCATTGAGGTCGCCGCCCTCTTGCAGCTGGCGCGCGAGCGCGAGCTCTTCTTCACGCGTCAGCACGGCGATGCGCGACACGCGTTCAACGTAGGCTTCGAGACTTCCGACCGGACCGGCCAGAACGAGGTCGGTGGTCGAGCGGACCAACGCAGTGCTCATTTCGAAGATGTCTCTCCTGGGAGTGGGGGTGGAGTTTAGCAATCGAGCGATTGGAGTGCTAACGGGCCCGAAAAGTTCCCCCGCGGCCGGCCTTGGCCGGCTGCCCGTGGTCGCGCGTAACCGTTTGATTTAGATCAGGTCGGCTCGATCTTGCGGAGGTGCCGGGTGGCGGCCAGGTAGGACCCCAGCCAGCCCAGTGCGACCCCGCTGGCCAGGAGAATCGCCGAAGCCTCCGCTCCGAGCGCCCCGAGCTGGAAGCTGCTCCCGTAAAGACCCGCCAGCTTGCCGATAGGCTCGCGCAGGACCGCGATGGCGACGAGGGTGATCACCCACGCCGTGGCGGCGCCGCCCAGCCCGTACCAGAAGCCGTTGTACAGGAACGGCCGGCGCACGAACGCATCGCTTCCGCCGACCAGTTTCGTGACCTCGATTTCGTCGCGGCGGTTCTGGATGTCGAGCCGGATCGTATTGCCGACGATCACCATCACGCCTAGCCCGAGCACCGCGGCCGCCAGGAGCAGGCCGCGCTGAAACGCCTCCAGGATCGCGTTCAGCCGATTGACCCACGCCGTGTCGAGCTGCACGGCTTCGACCGACGGCAGCGCGCGCACGTCGGCGGCGAGGCTCTGCAGGTTCGCTGCGTTGGTGTACGCCTCAGTCGGCCGCACGACGATCGTGTGCGGCAGCGGATTTTCGTTCAGCGCGTCGATCGCGTCGCCGAAGCCGGAGCCGCGGCGGAATTCCTTCAGCGCTTCGTCGGCGAGGATCAGCTGCGCTTCGGCGACGTCGCGCCGCTGACGGATCCGCTCCGCCGTGCGCCGTGCTTCCTCTGCCGACGTCGGTCGCTTGAGAAACACCGTCAGATCCACTGCGCGATTCCAGTTGCCGGTCGCGATTTGCGCATTCGTCACGAGCAGGTGCAGGCAGGCGGGCAGCGCGAGCGCGATGCCGATCACCAGGATCGTCAGCGTCGTCGCCAGCTTGTGCTGCGCCAGCCGGCCGAGCGAGCCGATCGCGGTTTGCACATGTCGCAAGAGCCAGGCGGTCACGACTTCGCCCCCTGATCTGCGGCAATGAGCTTGCGCGGATCGAGCAGCTTCTCGCCGGCACCCGCGTCGGAAGTCTCGACGACGCGGCCTGCTTCGAGCCGCACGCGTCGCACCGGGAAATGCTCCAGCAGATAGATGTCGTGGCTCGCGACCAGCACCGTGACGCCGACCTCGTTGAAGCGGCGGAAGATCTTCATCACTTCCAGCGACAGCTCCGGATCCAGGTTGCCGGTCGGCTCGTCAGCGATGAGGATCGGCGGCTTGCTCACGACTGCGCGCGCGATGCCGACGCGTTGCTGCTCGCCGGTCGACAGCTCCAGCGGTGCGCTCTGCTCCCGCCCGAGCAGGCCGACCTGGTCGAGCGCCGCGCGCACGCGCTTGCCGATCTCTTTGGTGCCGACGCCCGCGATGATGAGCGGCAGCGCGACGTTGTCGAAGATCGTGCGGTCGGAAAGCAGCTTGTGATCCTGGAAGACCATGCCGATCTGCCGCCGATACGCCGGCACCTTGCCGCGGCCGATGCCCGCGACGTTCTGGCCGTTGACGATCAGCTGGCCGCGGCTCGGCCGCTCGATCAGCGTGATGAGCTTCAGCAGGCTCGACTTGCCCGCGCCCGAATGACCGGTGACGAACACGATCTCGCCCGCGGCGATCTCCAGCGACAGGTCGCTGAGCGCCTCACGGCCGTTCGGGTAGCGTTTGAAGACGTGGTCGAAGCGAATCATTCTTCGCGTTTCAGCAGCGCGTCGACAAAGGCCTCTGGGTCGAACTCGGCGAAATCCTCGGCGCTCTCGCCGATGCCGATGTAGCGGATCGGCAACTGCAGCGTGCTCGCGATTGCGAACACGATTCCGCCTTTCGCGGTGCCGTCGAGCTTGGTCAGCACGACGCCCGTAACGCCGAGCGCATCGTTGAACAGGCGCGCTTGCTGAAGCGCATTCTGTCCCTGGCTGGCATCGAGCACCAGCAGTACTTCGTGCGGCGCCCGCTCGTCGACGCGAGCCATCACGCGCTTCACCTTCTTCAACTCGTCCATCAGGTTCGACTGCGTGTGCAGGCGACCGGCGGTGTCGGCGAGCAGGACGTCGATGCGTCGCGCCTTCGCGGCTTGCAATGCGTCGAACGCGACAGCAGCGGGATCGGCGCCGGTGGCCTGCGCAATCACCGTCACGTCGTTGCGCTCGCCCCAGATTTGCAGCTGTTCGACGGCCGCCGCGCGAAAGGTGTCGCCCGCAGCGAGCATGACTTTCAGTCCCTGCTGCTTCAGCTCGCGTGCGAGCTTGCCGATCGTCGTGGTCTTGCCCGCGCCGTTGACGCCGACGACGAGAATCGCGAACGGCATGGCACTGCGGTCGATCGCGAGCGGCTGCTGCGACGGTTGCAGGATGGCGAGCAACGAGCTGCGCAATGCGTCGAGTAACGCGTTGAGATCGCCGAGCTCTTTGCGCGCGACCTTGCGACGCAGCTCGTCGAGGATGCGCGCCGTGGTCTCGACGCCGACGTCGGCCGTGATCAGTCGCGTCTCGAGCTCGTCGAGCACGGTGTCGTCGATGCGGCCTGCCGGCAACAAGTTCGCGAGGTCGTACGTCAACCACGAGTTGCCGCGGTTGAGCTTCTCGCGCAGCCGTTTGAACAGGCCGGGACGCGCAGCCTGGGACGCTTCTTCAGATTTGGATTTGAACCCGAACACGCTTAAGCGGGATCACACTGGCTCGTAGAAAGGAGCGGCAGATTCTATCAGCTATGATCCGCGCACGATGCCGCCCCCAGCGAACCGACTACGCATCATCGGCGGCCGCTGGCGCGGCTCGCGCATCGTGTTTCCGCCGCTCGCCGCGATTCGTCCTTCGCCCGATCGCGTGCGCGAAACGCTTTTCAACTGGTTGCAGCAGCCGATCGTCGGCGCGCGTTGCTTGGACCTGTTCGCGGGCAGCGGTGCGCTCGGTCTCGAAGCGCTGTCGCGCGGCGCGGCGCACGTGACGTTCGTCGACCGCGAGCCGCAGGTGGGACGCCATCTGCTGCAAACGCTGGAACGGCTCGGCAGCCGCGATGCTGCCGTCATGGTCGAGGATGCCCAGAAATTCCTGCTGCGTCCGCCGCAGCCGTTCGACATCGTCTTCCTCGACCCGCCCTTCGACTCCGCAATGCTCGACCAGGTCGCCGGCACCTTGCAGCAGGGCTGGCTGGCGCCGGGTGCCCATATTTACGTGGAGAGTCCGGCCGATCGCTCGCTCGCGACCCTGCCGGCGCAATGGGCCGTACAGCGCACCAAGCGCGCGGGGCAGGTCGGCTATCATCTGCTGCGAGGCTCCGAATTCCCCGAGAGGGACCCAGCCAAAGAGGTTTCGCCATGACCGGCGCTCTGTACCCGGGAACGTTCGACCCGATCACCAATGGCCATCACGACCTGGTGCGCCGTGCAGTCGATATCTTCGGGCGCGTGGTGGTCGCCATCGCTGCGAATCCTGGTAAGGCCCCGCTGTTCACCGTCGACGAGCGCGTCGAGCTCGCGCGCGAAGTGCTCAGCGACATTCCGAACGTCGAAGTTACCGGCTACACCGGACTCACGGTGGACTTCGCGCGCCAGAACGGCCTGCACGTGGTCGTGCGCGGCTTGCGCGCCGTGTCCGATTTCGAGTTCGAGTTCCAGCTCGCCACCATGAGCCGGCATCTGTCGAACCAGGTGGACTACGTGTTCCTCACGCCGGCCGAGCGCTTCAACTTCATCTCCTCTTCACTGGTGCGCGAGATCGCGAGCTTCGGCGGCAACGTCAGTCAGTTCGTGCATCCTGCCGTCGAAACTGCCTTGCAGCGCGCGTGGGCGCGGCGCAAGGCCTGAAACTCCCGAAGGTCGAATCCGCATGCAGGTCGCAGTGCTTCGTTCGCGTCTCTTTCTGGTATTCGCCGTTGCGTTTTTCGCACCGCTGCTCGCCGCGGCGGACGCTGCGTCGAAACCGCACAAGGCCGCAATCGCCAGTCAGCACGAGCTGGCCACGCAGGCCGGCATGGAAATCCTGAAGCAGGGCGGCAACGCGTTCGATGCGGCGGTCGCAGTGAGCACGACGCTCGCGGTCGTCGAGCCGAGCAGCTCGGGCCTCGGCGGCGGCGCCTTCTGGCTGCTGCATCGTGCATCGGATGGCTTCGAGACCATGGTCGACGCGCGTGAAGTCGCGCCGAAAGCTGCGACGCGCGACATGTTCCTCGACGACAAGGGCAATGTTGTCCCCGGCCGTTCGACGGCGACTGCGTTGGCTGCCGGTATTCCCGGCGAGGCTGCGGGCTGGGCGCATCTCGCGACGAAGTACGGCAAGCTGCCGCTGAAGACGAGCATGCAGAACGCGATCCGGCTCGCGCGCGAAGGATTTCCGCTCAACACGCGACTGCGCGGCGGCATCGAAGCCAAGCGCAATCTGTTCCAGGAGGGAGCCGCGGCCAAGATCTTTCTCGTGAAAGGCGCAGTGCCGGACGTCGGCACGATCATCAAGCAGCCGGAGCTCGCGCAGACCCTGACGGCGGTTGCCGAGCAGGGGCCTGACGGTTTCTACAAAGGTGCAGTTGCGAAGCGCATGGTCGAGGGCGTGCGCAAGCTCGGCGGCATCTGGTCGCTGGAGGATTTCACGAGCTATCGCGTGGTCGAGCGCAAGCCGTTATACGGCGAATATCGCGGCGCCCGCATCGTGGCCGCGCCGCCGCCGTCTTCGGGCGGTGTGGCGGTGATCGACGCGCTCAATATTCTTTCCGGCTTCGATCTGCGTTCCGTCGACAGCGCGACGCGCAAGCATCTCGTCGTCGAGGCGATGCGGCGCGCCCATCGCGACCGCGCGGAATTTCTCGGCGATCCGGATTTCGTGAAGATCCCGACCGAACGCCTGACGCACGAGTACTACGCGGACGGACAGCGCGCCTCGATCCGCATGGACCGCGCGACGCCGAGCGAAATGCTGCCGAGCATCGAAGCGCCGGCGCAGGGCCCGCAGACCTCGCATTTCTCGATCATCGATACCGAAGGCAACCGCGTCGCCGGCACGCAGTCGATCAACTTCTTCTTCGGCTCCGGTCTCATGGTGCCCGGCACCGGCGTGATGCTGAACAACGAGATGGACGACTTCGTAGCGAAGGCCGGTGTGCCGAACGGCTTCCGCCTGGTCGGCGCCGCTGCGAACGCGATCGCGCCGGGCAAGCGGCCGTTGTCGAGCATGACGCCGACGTTCGTGGAACAGCCCGACGGGCTGCTGGTCGTCGGCTCGCCCGGCGGCAGCGTGATCACGACCGTCGTGCTGCTCTCGACGCTCGACTGGCTGGGCGGCGTGGCGCCCGAGGAGTTCGTCAAGAAGGGTCGCTTCCACCATCAGTACATGCCCGACACGATCACCTTCGAGCCGGGCGCGCTGACTGACGAAGAGAAGCAGACGCTGCAGAAATACGGTCACACGCTGCGCGAGTCGCGCATGCCGGGCAACGCGCAGATCGTGACTTGGGATTACCGCAGCGGCGAAGTGAAAGCCGTGTCCGATCCACGCGGCGTCGGTGTGGGCGTCGTTTACTAGTTGCCGATCACTTCTGGCACTTCGGGCAGAAGTACGTCGATCGCTGTCCCTGCACCAGATGCTTGATCGGCGTGCGGCACACTCGGCACGGCTCGCGCGTGCGCTCGTAGACATACAGCTTCTGCCGGAAATAACCGGGCGATCCTTGTGGATTCACGTAGTCACGCAACGTCGTGCCGCCGGCGCGGATCGCGGCACGCAGCACGACCTTGATCGATTTCGCGAGCGCATCGAACTCCGCGCGCTTGATGCGCTTCGCCGACCGGCGCGGATTGATGCCGGCGCGAAACAGCGCTTCGCTTGCGTAGATGTTGCCGACGCCCACGACGATCTGACCGTTCATGATGAGCTGCTTGATCGCGACGCTGCGCCCCCCAGCCGCGCGCGCCAGGTACGCACCGTTGAACTGCGCCGATAGCGGCTCGGGTGCGAGCGATCGGAGCAGCGGATGTTGCAGCGGATCTTCGCGCGTCCACAGCAAGCTGCCGAAGCGGCGCGGATCGTTGAAGCGCACGCACAAGCCGGAGTCGAGCACGATGTCGACGTGATCGTGCAGGGCCGGCGCTGTCGAGCACGGCATCAAGCGCAGGCTGCCCGACATTCCAAGGTGCAGGATCATCGTGCCGCGCTCGAGATCGAACAGCAGGTACTTCGCGCGTCGACGTAGATCGCGCAGCCGTTGACCAGCGGCCTCTTCCGGCAGCTCGCGAGGCACACGCCAGCGCAGTCGCGGCTCGCGAACCAGGATCGAGCGGATGACTTGTCCGCGGATCGCCGGCTCGATGCCGCGGCGCGTCGTCTCGACTTCAGGAAGCTCGGGCATTCCGGACCTTTATCGGGACCCGCGGGTTGAACACTGTGAGATCACCATCACAGTATCCACCACCGACCGCACCGCAGCTCACGTCTCTGGAGCAGAGCAGGGATTTGCTCATTTGAGGTCCCAGGGGGGGTCCGCTATAGTCCGCCGACCTCGATTTTCCTTAATACGAACGGCCGCGCCCGGCGCGTGCAGGTACCCACAGTGAACGTCGACTTTCTCTATGGAATTCTGAACCTTAGCTTTTGGTCATACGTCATCGCGACGTTCCTGATGGTGCAAGTCACCTTCATGGGAGTCACCCTTTACCTGCATCGCGACGCCACTCACCGCAGCCTCGATCTGCATCCCGCGCTCCGCCACGTCTTCCGCTTCTGGCTGTGGATGAGCTCGGGCATCGTCACCAAGGAATGGGTGGCGGTTCATCGCAAGCACCATGCCCGCTGCGAGACGCCGGAAGATCCGCACAGCCCCGTAGTCTTCGGGTTGAAGAAGGTGCTGCTGGAAGGCGCTGAGCTGTATCAGGCGCAGGCGCGTAATCCCGAGACGACCGAGAAGTTCGGTCGCGGCACGCCCGATGACTGGATGGAGCGCAACGTTTACTACCGGTATCGCAACTGGGGTATCACCGCACTGCTCCTCGTCGACCTGCTGCTGTTCGGCGTGCCGGGCCTCATCGTGTTCTCCGTGCAGATGCTCGCCAACCCGCTGATGGCGGCTGGCGTGATCAACGGCATCGGTCACTACTACGGCTATCGCAACTTCGAGTGCCCGGACGCTGCGCGCAACATCGTGCCGTGGGGTCTGCTCGTGGCCGGCGAAGAGCTGCACAACAACCACCACGCGTTCCCGAGCTCGGCGAAGTTCTCGATCTACCGCTGGGAATTCGACATCGGCTGGATGTACATCCGCATCTTCCAGATGCTGGGGCTCGCAAAGGTCATTCGTGTCGCGCCGGAGCCGGCGCACGTCGAGCCGCGCAAGCACATCGATCTGGAAACCGTGCGCGCGGTGATCGTCAATCGCATGCACGTGCTGCGCGCCTACACGCGTCACGTGATGCTGCCGGTGTTCCGCGAGGAGCTGCGCATCGCTGGCGGCAAGTTGAGCCGCCGCGTCCGGAAGCTGCTGGTGCGCGAGCCGGTGCTGCTCGACAACACCGCACAGTCGCGCTTGCGCGAAGTGCTCGCATCGAACCAGGCGCTGCAGACAGTGCACGAGTTCCGCGAGCGCCTGCGCCAGATGTGGAGCGGCGCGAACATGAGCAACGAAAAGCTGGTGCAGCACCTCAAGGACTGGATTGCCCAGGCCGAGGCGAGCCGCATCAAGGTGCTGCAGGATTTCGCGGCGAGCTTGCGCGGCTACGCGATGCAGCCCGCCTGACCGAAACGAATATCGACCCCCAAACAAAAAGCCCGCCATTCGGCGGGCTTTTTCATTTCTAACAGGGGCCCGCCATTCGGCGGGCTTTTTCATTTCTAACAGGGGCCCGCCATTCGGCGGGC
>CADEEJ010000196.1 GCA_902826315.1 uncultured Steroidobacter sp. | reverse complement strand
TTGGTGCAATCCCAGAGCACGACCAACGCCTTCGCCGAGGCCGAGCACCACGTTCAGTACGCCGGGCGGCAAACCGGCCTCCAACGCCAGCTGCGCCAACCGGATGGCCGATCGCGAGGACAGTTCAGAGGGCTTCAGCACGACGCAGTTGCCAGCAGCCAGCGCGGGGGCACACTTGAGAACCGCGACAAAGGTCGGAAAATTCCACGGCACTACGGCCGCCACGACGCCGCGCGGCACTCGTCGTTGTGTGACGAAGCTATTCTTGTCGCTGCTGAAAACGTCCCCTGTCACCTTGTCGACTGTCTCGGCGTAGAACCGCACGAGTTCAGCGGAGTCAGCGGCATTGCAGAATTGTTCGCTGACGGGCTTACCCATCTCTGTCGCGTCGAACTCGTCGAACTCAAGACTGTGAGCAGCAATGAGATCGGCCCAGCGATGCAGCGCCCTCTTCTTGACCAACGACGACGCATCGCTCCATCGACCATCCTCGAAGGATCGTCTAGCCGATGCCACCGCACGCTCGACATCCCGTTCACCACCCGCTGGGATCGAAAGGCACAAGCGACCATTCGAGGGGTTGATGACATCTAGCTGCGTGTCCGAGCCGGATGCGCAAAAGATACCGTCGACGAACGGTTCCAGCCGAATTTCACGAATCACGGCACTCATCGCAATGGATGCTCCCCATTCCAAGACCACAGGCGCTGGATGTCGGCGCGCCTAGTAGCGACCCGCAAATGAGCAGGGTCGTCCGCGGACTCCTGCTCGCCGCACGGCGTCACTGCTCTTGAGCGGGAGAGTTCTTGAATCAAAAGCGTGCGCAGCTCTGCTCCCCACAACGCAGATCGAATTGCTTGGGAATAAACCCGACCGAACGTATGCCGGGAGGTGGGGCAGCCGTAACTGCCCCACTCTATCAAGGAGAGACGGGTTTACGAGCCCGTCTCATCCCCGGGTGACCGCTAGTGGCGATACTCGAACTGCAGACCTATGGTTCGGGGAATCACATATTGATTCCACTCCGGCGTAAATTGGTCTGTAGTAATCCCTTCCTCATTCGTCAGGTTGTTGACGAAGATCGCCGCCGTCCAGCCCTGCCTCGATTCGACCGCGAAGCTTGCACTCACCATCAAGATCGCATCACGCATGAACGCCGCACCGGTATCGGTCGAGCGTTCGGCGATCGTTTCGGATATACGGTGCGCTGAGGCCGAGAGCAGCCCCGACCAGCCGCTACCACCGAGCGCGAAACTGTAGTTGGCGGAACCCGACAGGGTGGTCTCCGGAGACCCCAGCAACCGCGAGCCCTTGGGAATGATGTTGACGCCATTGGCGTTCTGCACGTTGCCATCCATCTGGAGGTCGTTCCAGCTGATGGCGGCAGTCAGCGAGAGACTGTCAATTGGCTCAATGGTTGCGCCTAGTTCAAATCCTGCGCCGCTCGCGGATTCCGAATTGACGAACGCCGCCTCCAAGAAGGTAGGCGTAATCTCGACAAGCAACTGCTGCTGAACGTCCTGCCAGTCCATGTAGAAGGCGGCTGCCTCAAGGCTGACGCGCCCGCCCCAGAGACTTCCCTTGGCGCCGACCTCGTAGTTGTGCAACTCGTCCGGGCGCGCAGGAGGGAACTCCGGAGCTGCTTGCGTGACCACGGGCGCTTGATTGAGGCCGCTGCGGAATCCCTCCGAATAGGATGCGTACACTGTCCCGTCATCGATGGGATGCCAGGTAAGAACGAACCGCGGGGATAAGTTGTCAAAAGTACGATCTGCTGCAGCGAGGCCTTGCTCTGGAACGCCGCCGACGACGTCGAACCTGGAGCGTTCCCGGTCACTAACTTTGTCTTCGAAGTAGCGCAGACCGCCAGTCAGCTCCCAGCGGCCGTTGGCGAAGAGTCGTGTCAGCTCACCGAATACGGCGAACGACTCGGAAGTCGTTCCCTTTGCATCCGGCGCAGCGTACAGGTTGGGAGCATCTTGCCAGTCACGGTCGCTCGCATCCCGATACATTCCGCCGATCGTCCACTTCCAGTGCTCCCCCGCCGTTGAGTTGATGGCAAGCTCCTCGGCGAAAACTTTCGATGAAAACAAGGTCGTAATCGGCGTGTTCGGCACGCCAAACGGAGCGAAGTCGACTACGGAGCTATTGTTGAAATCAATGTAGCTTGTGGCACTGCTGATGGTTACGGTAGCCAAGTCATACCTTAGCCTCAAACCGTAGGCGTCGAAGTCGTTCGAGGCGGGCTCTGCGAGAAGATTGAGATTATTGCGGCCGTCGAACGTCAGTGCAGGTGCGCCCGTATCCGTGCGCGACATCCATCCAAATAGACCAATACTCAAGTTGTCGGTCGGCTGTGCGTTGATCTTCAGACGAACGTTGCTGATTTCCTGATCATTGGCATCCTCCTTGTTCGCCCTATCGATCCAGCCGCTTTCGCTCTGATATCCGACGACCGCGCGCGCCGCCACTCGCCCAGCGATCAGTGGAACATTCACAGCCATGTCGCCACGGTAGCTTTCGGCGCCATGCCTAACGGCAGAGACTGATGTTCGGGCTTTGAACTCCGCCTCTTCGAGGTTTGCGTCTCTTGTCAACACACGTACCACACCGTTCAGTGCGCTTGCGCCATACAAGGTGCCTTGGGGACCACGAAGCACCTCGATGTGATCCAGATCGTACGGGTTGGAATCCGGAGCAAAGCTGTACTTTGCGAAACCAAAGGGAATCGAATCCAGATAGCTGGCGACGACGCCGGCACCCACTGCCGAAGGCGCGACTCCACGAATGGCGATGAATGAGTTGCCTCCGACCCGTTGGCCGTAGTTCGAAGGGATACTTACAACGCCTGGCGCACTGTTGAGAGCCTCGGACACCCCGCGGTCTGTGGCGCGATCGAGTTCCGCACCGCCGAGCACGCTGATGGAGATCGGCACGTCTTGAATACGTTCGTCGCGCTTTTGCGCAGTTACGATGACCTCCTCGATGTTGCGTTCGCGTGGTTCCTTCACGGTCTGCGCCTGCGCGCCCGTCCCTACGCCCAGACAGATTGAAGCAAGAAACCATCCTGCGCGCTTGTTGGATTCGCAGACAAGCAGCGATAGATCTCTAGGAAGGCGCACGTTCATATGTAGTCCTCTTTGACATGCGTGCTTGGGAAATAGAGCATCGCGGAACACATCGACTGATCTTATTGCCACGTCAACGGGATGGCCCTTCGACGCTTCGACCTGCTGGAGCAGCATGCTCGCGCGCTTCTGCGTGATTGAGAGCGGCCCATCGGGTGGTGGGAAGCCTCTTAGTGTGCGGGCAGCCGTATCTCCTACTAAACTTAGAGACCGCTTGACAGGCCGCAATGATCCCTGCCTGACGAACCCGCGAGCACGCTGACTCCTGCGGTCTGCGCGCCTAGCGCTCTCAATCTTGTCCGCACATCGGTACCGACCAGCCCGTCACCTGCCGGGTGGCACTTCGACTCGCTCGCCGATCGCCGGCAAGGAGGGATCGGACTGCTTGGTAGAGCAGTCATTCTTAAGGATGCGATCCCGACCCAAGCATCCAGTCGTCCGCGAGCACGCGGTGGCTCCAGTTTCTAATCCCGAGGAGGGATTTCGTGTCCTCGTCCCGTGAACGATTGAGCGCATCGAACAGTACGGCTCTGGACGGAGTTCGCGATTCAACCGGCTCCGTCACGCGTGCCAGTGTTTCGCACGTCGCCGCACCGCGGCCGTGGCATCCGATTGATGTGACTCAAGTAACTCTTGGGGGCGAGTTCGCTCGCAGGGTACGTTGCATCATTGAAGCGAACATTCTGCGGGTTGATGTTGACAAGACGTTCCTTGCGAGCTTTCAGCAGGACGGCGCCGTGGAGAACGGCCCGAGCGGTGCCTATACAGGCTGCGGAAAGTTCATTGATGCGCTCGTACGACTAGCCGCGGGTACGAACGATGCGCGTCTGCTGACCCTGAAGAAAAAGGTCATAGCTGGCCTCATAGCAACTCAGGGACCTGATGGATACATCGGCGTGTTCGCCGACCCGCGGACACGGGTCGAATCCTTGTGGGACGTACATGAGGCCGCTTATCTGATCTGGGGTCTGGTAACCGACTATTCCCTGTTCAGAGAAGAAAGGTCTCTCAATGCAGCGCGGCGCTTGGCGGACTATTTCCTGGATCAGTTCGCCGCCAGGCCCGACCTGCGCATCGACAAGCCATACGACGTCACCTTTGAGGTAGCGGATATTGGATGGGATCGAGCGCTGTTGGCGCTGAGCGAAGCGAGCGGGTCCAGCAAGTACCGCAACTTTGTCACTGATGTCCTCAGGCTCGGCGAATACGATCCACCGATCCATTGTGGGACGACGTCCTTTGCCAACCACGCGTATGCCCATCTTTCGCATTGCCTCGCGCAACTTGACCTATTTCGACAGAGCGGTAACGCGCGGCTGCTACGGACGAGCAAGAAGGCGCTCGACTTTTTGCGGAAGCGCGACGGCATGCTTGTAACTGGATCATGTAGTCGCTGGGAATGTTGGCACGACGATCAGGACGGCTCTGACAACGCGAGCGAAACATGCGCGGCTGCTTACCTCGCGCGCCTGATGGAGGCGCTGTTGCAAATCGAAGGCGAGAGTCTCTATGGAGACATACTGGAACGGGATATATACAACGCGCTGTTTTCGGCAACCGCCCCGGATGGCGCTCGTACTCGTTACTACACGCCGTTTCAGGGCATGCGGTCGTACGACGAGCACAACTATGCGTGCTGCGCGAACAACAATCGTCGCTTCCTGGCGGATCTCGGTAGCTGGGTCTATTACCGCACGGAAACCGGGGTTGCAATCAACCTGTACAACGCTTCGGTCGCCAAGCTCACACTCAACACCGGCATGGAATTGCGGGTCGAGCAGCAGACAGACTACCCCAGCTCCGGCACGGTGCTGGTGAAGGTCGATCCCGCGTCCGAGGCTGATTTCGAACTGAGACTGCGCATTCCACGCTGGTGCAGGGCCGCCAGATTGTCGATCAACGGGTCGACATATGCGACCGTACCCGGCGGTCAATACTATCCGATAAAGCGTGCCTGGAGACCGGGAGATGTCGTGGAACTCGATATGCCCATGGAGTGGCGGTTCGTGCGTGGTCGACGGTCTCAGGAAGGTCGCGCCGCGATACTGCGCGGTCCCCTGATTTTTACCTTCAATCCCGCGCGCAACGCCGAGGCGGCAGCGCCTGCAAGCAACGAACTGGGATTGCTCAAGATCAATCCCAGGGAGATCGGCGGACCTATCGCAGACAACAGCATACGTCCCGACGGCATTTCGTGCGAAATCAGCGCTTGGGCACCGCATGCACAACCTTGGCCGTTCGTGCCGCGGATTCCGGTCGTACTAACCGAATATGCGGACCCGGGCGGGCAGCAAATCTACTTCTCCGTTCCGGGCGAAGGCCTTGAAATCTTGGCAGATGACGAACTCGTATAGACTTCGTCAAGTGCCAAGTTTCGACACCCGCACATGCGCCTCGTGCTCCACCCTGGAACGCTCTACACAAATGGCTGCCACGTGATCGTTTGTCAGCTGCAGCTGCCAGAATCTCCAGCGATCTGATCGGTCGCCGAGACTTGGGTTCGCCGTAAGCACAATCGATGCGTCCGGCCCGAATCCGAACGAGAACTGATCCAGCGGAATGGCCAAACCCATGCCGCGAGCCTTGATATAGGATTCCTTCAGCGTCCAATATTCGAAGAATTTATGCTGCTGATGCTCGCGCGGAGTCGTTCGCAGAGCTTGAACTTCCGTGGGCGCGAAGTACCTTTCGGCCAGATCGATGTCCACGTCGCGAGCATGCACATTCTCTACGTCCACGCCGATGGACCGCTCGCGCGTAATTGCCAGCGCCACGAGCCCATCTGCATGGGAGACGTTGAACTCGATTCCCCTCGCTGCCGTGAGTTCCGATGCAATCGATGGCTTGCCGTAGTCATTGACTTGGAATTTCCACTTGAGCGGCGGGACCGCCGCATACAGCGACAAAACGATTCGCAACATCGCACGTGTCACGAGATATCGATGCCGGTCTCGCTCAAAGTGAAATCGCAGCTGCTGCCGCAGCTCTTCCTGGCTCAACAGGAGTTGATACTCTGCGAGCCTGCGCGAATCCCTGATCTCGTCCAGATACGCAAGCCACAGATGAATCTGTTCCGAATCAATCTTCTCCACAATCGTGCCATCCGTGCACCGCTTCCTACTACATAGTCTACGCAGAACTTGCCGGGTATTGAAACGTACGAAGGTGACCCGCGACCGGCAAATCAGCACCATCGAGAAATGCCGGGGATAGTTAAAGGCTCTCGTTCTGGCGGTCGCTTGCCGGCCGCGAGTCACTGTTCATGGGAGTCGCCGTCGACGGCTGCTCTCCCTGGACCTTGCGCCGAAATCTCTTCAAGTACGGCGACCAGCTTCTCTGCGGGCAGGTAACCCCCAAGCGATGTCCCATCAGTCATCACCAGCATCGGCGTGCCGGGGATACCTAATTGTTGACCCAGTGCATAGTGCTGCGCGATGACCGCATCACCACACGAGTTACCCACACGCACCTCTTCGCCGCGTGTCGCCCGCGTCAGCGCCTCCCTCCTCTCCTTCGCACACCAAACCCCCGCCATCGTCTTCCACGTCTTCGACCCCGGCCCCGCCCTCGGAAACGCCACATATCGCACAGCGACTCCCTTCGCCGCCAACTCCCCCACCTCCTCATGAAACTTCCTGCAATACGGACAATCAGCGTCCGTAAACACAGTCACCGTGTACTTCGGCCTCTCCGGCCCGAACACAATCGCCTCTCCCGGCGCAATCCTTTTCAGCAACTCCCTCCGCCTCGCCTTCCTCCCTTCCTCCGTCACATTCGTCCGCGACGCCAAATCCAACATGTCGCCGACAATGAAATACCGCCCGTCCGCACTCACATAGCCGGACACACCATCGATAGACGTGAGATACAAACCGCTGACCGGCGAGCGCTCCGGCGCGGCAACTTTGGAACCGGGATCGTGCGCTTCGACGACCGCGCGAAGCTTGCCGACGACATCATCAGCCGACGCGCCAAAGACTGGCACCGTCACCAACATCACCACCCAACATCCCCACACTCGCATCATGGCGGCATGATGATCCGCCGCGGCCGCCAGCAGATCGGCAGCCACTACCCATCTTTCAGCCCACGACTACCTATCTTGGATTTCCACCCGCTACCTGCGTGTTCTTCTTAGATTTCAACTCTGCGACCCTCGCCTTCTCCTTGGCTCCCTACCCACCCCCCCCGCGCCTTCCTCCCCCTCTCCACCCTCTCCAACCTCACCGCCTCCCCATACAACGCCCCCTGCCCGAACTCACACCCCATCCCCCTCAACCCCTCCGCCTGCTCCTCCGTCTCAATCCCCTGCGCAATCACCGTCAACCCAATCCTCTGACACACTTCCAACACCGCCTGACACATCGCTTCCGTTCTCGTCGCATCCACCCCCGATCCTGTAATCCGCGCATCCAGCTTGATCACATCAACCGGCAACCTCTGCAGTTGCGTCACGATGTCGCACCCCTCCCCAAAATCATCTATCGCGACTCTCGCCCCGCGCTCCCGAATCCTCTGAATCGCCCGCGCCGCGACCGCCGTATCTTCAATCCTATTCGTCTGCGCGATCTCAACCACCAGCCTGCTCCCCGCAAGCTTGTATCTCCCAAGCGCCCAATCAATCACCGCATACGAATCCGGCCGCGCCAACCGCCTCGCCGACACATTCACATGCACCGGTACATCCAACCCATACACCGCCGTCAACGCATCCGCATCCGCGCACGCCTGATTAAGAACAAAATCCTCGAGCACACCCGTCAGCCCAGTCCGCTCCGCCGCCGACATGAACTGCTCCGGCTCAACCTTCCCAACTACCGGATGCTTCCACCGCACGACCGCTTCAACAGCGACACTTTCGCCTCCAGCAATTCGCACGATCGGCTGGTATTGCACCTCGAATCCGCTGTCCGCCGGATCGCCGGCCAGCACCTCAACGAGCAGTTCATGTAGCGGAATCTCGGCGGCGGTATCGCTCGGCATCGCCCTTCTCCCCTTTCTCGATTTTCTCGACTTCGGGCAAGGGTGACTCGTGACCGGAGATCGTCCGGCCGGCTATGGCCCGGGGATAGGAACGCCTTTCGTCGAACGTACGCCGCCGGCCACGAGTCACTGTTCGAAATGCTGCCTCGTTGCCTGACAATCGTTTTTTTCGTGCGGATTCCGCCACGTCGAAAAAATGGACGGCAGACGCGAGTCCTGCCGTCCGAGCGGGGCATTCAGGCCGGGGAGGCCTGACTTCTCACATCTCAAAAGTCGGCTGTCAGTCCCAGGAAGACGAACCGTCCGAGCGTGTCGTACACCTGCGGGAAGGTGTTGCCGTTGCAGAGCACGCCGGGGCAGCTGTCCTGGCCGATCAGCGGCGGATCCTTGTCCAGCAGGTTGTTGATGCCGAGCCGGCCGGTCACGTTGCTGAACATCGACACGTCGCTCATCGTGTACGCCGCGACCAGGTCGAGGTAGCTGCGCGAGCCGATCTTGCGATCGGTGAACGGCACAGCGCCGTGCAGCTGCGGATTGCTGCTAGTCGCATCGACCTCGACACCGTCGATGAAGCGCCACGTCAGCGTCAGATCGACACCGACCGGGCTCTGCCAGCTGGCACGCACCTTGTGACGCCACTCCGGAATCGGCGTGCCGCACACCGTGCCGTACAGGCCGACGCAGTCGTACTTCAGCGCGCCGTCCAACGGCTCCGAGATGAACTCGCCGATCCACGAGCCGACCGCATTCAACGCGAGGCTGCCGGCGCGGCCGAGCTCGAAGCGATAGTTCGTTTCGAAGTCGACGCCCTTCGCCTGCGAAGAGCCCGTGTTGATGATCGGATCGTCGATGAACCCGGTGTCACCGAGCCACAGCGAGCCGTTGGCGTCGCGGTGCACCTTGTCGCAGAACGTCGCGTCCCCGGTCGCGAGGCAGCTGTTGAGGATGAAGTCGCCGCCGATCGTGCCGATCAGGCTGTCGACCTTCACGTCGAAATAGTCGACCGTCAGCGAGAAGCCCGGCAACACGCGCGGCGTGAGCACGAAGCCGAAGGAATACGTATCCGACTCCTCCGGAGCGAGATCAGGATTGCCGCCGACCAGGCCGTTGTACTGCGAAGCCGGGTTCGCAAGGATGTCACCGTATTGCTCCGGCGTGACACCCGAGCGAATGCACTGCTCGAGCGTTGCATCGGGATCATCACCCGGCAGGTTCGCGCACGGATCGCCGTTGCTGTTGAGCTGCACGCGCGGCTTCAGGAACAGCTCCTGAATGTTCGGCGAACGCACGGCCCGCTGATAGCTGCCGCGGAAGCGAACGTCTTCGAGCGGCGCCCAATCGAGACCCAGCTTGTACGTGTCGGTGTTGAAGCCGAGGTTGTAATCCGAGTATCGATAGCCCGCCTCCAACGCGAGTTGCTCGACGAACGGCTTGTCCTGCACCAGCGGCACGCGCAATTCGGTGAACAGCTCGCGCACATCGAAGAAGCCGCTCGTGTTCAACGTCGGCGCGCCCTGCCCGGCCAGATCGCCGGTCTGGAACGCAAGGTCCGGACGCAGGTCGGAACGCTCGGAGCGATACTCCGCGCCGAACGCGAAGCCAATCGCATCGGTTGCAGTCGGCAGTTTCAAACCATACCGGCCCAGATCCGCCGAGACCGATCCGCTCAACACCTGCTCCACCGTCTCGCCTTCCGACAAGCCAGGGACCTGCAGATACGCCAGCTGCTCCGGCGTCACGCCGCCAGCCGCCTTGAAGATGTTGTACGGAACGCAGCGTGGATCGTCATTGCTCAGATCCGCATCCGCGTTCACGCGGCAGACGACCTGGCCCAGCGTAGTCGAGCCCGGACGATTGTCGACGACCGCATTCAACGCCTTGCCCACGCGCTCGCGCGAGAAGTCGTTCTGGAAGTTCTCGGCCAGGATCGACGTGCCGTACAGGCCATACACGTCGTAGTTCCACGAGTCCGCGAACTC
>CADEEJ010000195.1 GCA_902826315.1 uncultured Steroidobacter sp. | reverse complement strand
CGTGCGCTGAAGCTCGGCACGCTGTTGTCGACCAGAACGAAGTCGAACCTGTTGGAGTTGAGTTGATCGAGAAACGCCGCGGTCGAGCTGGCATTGACGATCTCGACATTCAGCCCATGGCGTGTCAGCGCCCTCTCGATAATGAACGAGTCGCTGGTATTGTCTTCCAGGTGCAGAATTCTCATCCGCTTGCACCGCTTCCTTGACGTCCGGCGGCCCGCCGCACGCCGGGATGATAAGCGCTTCGCCGCGCAGCAATCATCAGCATTCGACTCTAGAACGTCTCTCACCCCCCCCGGATCGTCAACGCCGTCAACGAGCGCCTTGCGGACAGGCAGGAGAATGAGAGCAGTAATAGGAGAGGCAGCGGCAATGCAGCTGCCGAAGTCGGTGCGTTCCTCCAACACCATAACGTCAAACATTTGAAGTGCCGCCGAGGCCTTGGACTGGATGATCGACCCTAACCCGATCGTCCCTCGCATTGCAGATCGAGCCGAAGCGAGTGGCGGCGATCTGCTGACGCTCTGCATCCGCGTATCACAAGGAGCCAGTTCCGGTCACCTCGATTTTCGCCAGCCCTCCCGAGCACAATGCACACAATCGCCCCAGGTGGGAAGGGATTCAGGGTATGCCTGATGTCGGAGTTCGCCGTACAGGTGTCTGATTGTCGAGTTCAGATTGTCCAGCTCACGGACTCGGGTTATTCGGACCCCTTAGCGTTCTCACTCGTGAGCCACAGATGGGCGAGCCCACCGAAGCATATGTCCTCGTTGTTGACGACAAGGCGACCGATGCCGAGCTGACAATGCATGCCATCGGACGCAGCAGGATGCCGCTCCGCGTGGTGTGGATTGCAGACGGGCGAGCCGCCCTGCGCTATCTGATGCGAGCGCAGTCACCTGAGCCGGCTTCCTTGATACCCAGACTGATGCTGCTGGACCACGACATGCCGAGCTTGAGTGGCGCGAGCGTCCTCGAGCGAGTGCGCATGGAATCGAGACTGGCCCAGCTTCCGGTCGTCATGCTCAGCTCCAACGACGATCCACAACTGATGCGCAGATGCCTTGACCTTGGCGCGAACGCCTTCGTGACAAAGCCCGTCGGATTTCATGCGTACATGAGCCGCATTCAAGGCATTGTGGAGTATTGGCTGAGCACGCCGAGTGCAACGCAATCTGGAAACACGGGGGTTCCCGCTGATACAGCTCTGTCGATCTCCGACGCGAGCTCTCCGGAGCGCGGCTGATTGCAACGTCAGTCGGACAAGTAGCGCGAAGCGCCACTCGGCGCTCGCGGCCCGGTGGATCAAAGCGACGCATAGTCAATGCCATCGGCAACTGCTGCATAGTCCCGCAAGCGGCCTGGGAACATGGCGATGACATCCGATATACCGGCGCCGGCCGCGGCGTCGCTGGACATCCTGCTTGTCGATGACGATCCGCTGGTCTGCGAGCGCCTCGAATGCCTGCTCGCCGCGCATGGCATGCGCGCGGTGACGGTAAGTAGCATGGAGCTCGCCCGTCAAACAATGCGAGCGATCTACTTCCCGCTGGTCATCCTCGACCGGCACCTGGGCGATGGTGACGGCCTCGACTTGGTGCGCGAGTATCGAGCGCGACAGAGCGGTCGTCGCGTCCGGATCATCGTGCTCTCCAGTGACGAGTCCCCTGATTTGGAGCAGGCGACGCTGGCGGCTGGGGCGGATGCGTTTCTGTCGAAGCGCATAGGCGATGAGGCGTTCGTCGATCGAGTGCGCCGACTTTACGAGCGCGCCTGCGGAAACAAAGTCGAGCTCGCTCACGAGCCTCAAGAGACCGCACGGCTGCGGGCGCTGGCGGAATTCGCCATCATGGACACGGCGGACGAGCAGGCATACGACGACATTACAAGGATCGCATCGGTCGTGTGCGACGCGCCCATTGCGCTCATCTCGTTGGTGGATGACAAGCGGCAGTGGTTCAAGTCGCGCCTCGGTCTAGAAGCGCAGCAGACTCCGCGCCAGCACGCGTTCTGCGCGCATGCAATTCAGCAGCCGTCGACTGTGTTCGTCGTGCCCGATGCCAGGACCGACCCACGCTTCGCGGAGAACCCGCTTGTGGACCGGCGAGCCGCACATTCGCTTCTATGCCGGCGCGCCATTAGTGACATCGGGCGGCCACGCTCTTGGCACGGTGTGCGTGATTGATCATCGCCCGCGGGAGCTGACGCCGAGCGCACGCGCGGCGCTGGAGTCATTGGCCAGGCAGGTCGTCGTTCTGCTCGAGCAGCGTAGGAGCAAGCGGGCGCTCGAGCAGATGGTGTCGGAACTGCGTGCAACCGACGCGGAGCTGCGGCGCAGCGAGCAACTCTTCCGCGAGGCCTTCGAGAACGCCACAATCGGCATTGCGCTGGTGTCAGTGAACGGCGAATGGCTGCGCGTCAATGCGGCGCTGTGCGAGATCGTGGGCTACACGTCCGGTGAGCTTGTGCGCACGACGTTCCAGGCGATCACGCACCCCGAGGACCTGGAATCCGATCTGCAGCAAGTTCGAGCGATGCTTGCCGGATCCATTCGCACATACGAAATGGTGAAGCGCTACATTCATAAACGCGGTCACGCGGTCGTCGTTCGCCTGAGCGTGTCGCTCGTGCGGGATGACCGCAGCACGCCGCTCTTCTTCATCGCTCAGATTCAGGAGCTCCCGTTCTGAGACACGTCGTGCAGTGCAGGCGACGTCAGCCGAAAGACAGATCCGTGAATCATTCATGGGATTTCGTCATTGCCCAGAATGACGTAGCGGCTCCGTGAATGAAGCCTTCTTTGACATGAAGCAACGAGCATCCGAATCCACGAGCGAGCTCAGGAGCATCTGCCCGACAGGGGAACCTTGGGAATTGTTACGCATTGAACACGTCCGGGCGAAACCAACCAACTGGCCACGGACAACACGCCCCTCTATGCGGAACGCTCACGGAGCAGGGCGAGCGCTTCCGCGATCAGCGCAAGCGTGGCATTCGGCATCCAGTATCTCCTGCCGCACTGGGCGTCCGGAAAACGCAACCGAGTCTGCGCATCGTTAGGTAGTTTCCATGTACTAAAAATGCGCTCGCGGAATTGCCCGCTGAACAGAAGGCTCGCGTGCATCGTAACGAACGAGTAAGAGCGTCGCGACTTAGCGCCCACGCGTCGCACCTGACTTGGCAGACAGTGAACTATCTACACAGCTCCTAAGCAGGAACGGGCGGCGCGCGTACGTCTGTGCAATCGCCGATCATTGCACGATAGCGCTAGAGTAGTTTGAGCCAAGCAGTCGGGAGTTTGTCCATGGTCGAGTTGGAGAAACCCAGTGCATCGCGTGCCGAGGTGCCGGGCGATGCGCAAGCAGAACCGCAGGTTCTGGCCATGCTCGCGCACGAGTTGCGCAATCCGCTCGCGCCGATCCGCAACGGTACGGAGCTGCTGCGCTCCATCTGTAGCGACCCTCGCCAGCTGCAGGTCGTCGAGATGATCTCGCGGCAGGTCGTGCATCTGACGCATCTGCTCGACGATCTGCTGGATGCCGCGCGTCTGCAGCGCGGCCTGTTGACCATCAAGAAGCAGACGGTCGATGTGGCCGCGATCATCGAACAGGCGTTGGAAGCGGTTCGGCCCGCAATCGATGCACGCAAGCAAAACTTGCTGGTATCGCTGCCTGCGACCAGTGTGCGGATGCATTGCGATCCGGTGCGACTGGTTCAAGTACTACAGAATCTGCTCGACAACGCCAACCGCTTCAGCGAAGACGGCGGCGCGATCTCGGTGAGGGCGGAAGTCGCGGATCGGCAGCTCGTGTTCGAGGTGGCCGACAATGGCACTGGCATCGAGCCGAGCTTGCTGCCGCGACTGTTCAATATGTTCGCTCAAGGCGAGCAGCCGTTGCAGCGACCGAAGGGAGGGCTGGGACTGGGCCTGGCCATCGCGCGCAATCTGGTGGAAATGCATGGCGGAGCGATCGATGCTCGCAGCGCCGGCCTGGGCCAGGGAAGCCGATTCACGGTACGGCTGCCGCTGGAGGAGCCGCCCGCCGAGTCAAACGTTGCGCGTGGCGCGGACTCCGTCAAAGCAGTCAGCTATCGCATTCTCATCATCGAGGACAATGACATCGTTGCGATGAGCTTGGAGCAATACTTGTCCCATCGCGGCCATGAAGTGATGACCGCGGGCTCCGGCGAGATCGGTCTGACAGTGGCAGAACAGTTCCGCCCGCACGCGGTCATTCTCGATATTGGCTTACCTGGCATGAATGGGTTCGAGGTCGCGCGCCGACTGCGCAGTGCGGCTTCGTCGGCAGGCACCGTACTGATTGCCGTCAGCGGCTACAGCCCGGAAATGGTGCGCGGCGCGGATACCTCCCTATTTGCCCGCTATCTGTCGAAGCCGGCGTTTCCAGGAACGATCCTATCGACAATCGAAGAGACTCTGAAAGAAGCGGATGGCGCAGCGGCGGCGGGACATGATGACTCGACTTCCGGCACCTGACGGCCGGGGTTAAGGCAGCGGCAGCGTTGCAGACGTAGCGTACAATTTCGGCAGACTAGCCGGCCGGCGGCAGCGGACCGATCGATAACACAGAAGCGCCGACCTTGGATCGCAAGGGAGATCACGATGGACTCAGATTCTCAGCGGGCGCTGGGTGACGCGGAGGTCAGGCGTTTAACTCTGACGAAGCTGGCGGACTATCTGGAGTCGCAGCGAGCCGCGATCACGGATCAATGGCTGATGGCAGTGCGCCGCGACCCGGAGATCGCAGCCGCCGATCGGCTCACCCACCAGCAGCTCGTCGATCACTTGCCGGAGATCTACGAGCAGTGCTGCAGGTTCCTCCGTACGCGCGATGCCTCCCTCCTGGTGGAGGACGCGAAGTCGGACGCCAAGACCCATGGAGAGATCCGCTGGGCGGACGGCTACAAGATTGAGGAGCTCATTCGCGAGCTGGAAGTATTTCGCGGGATTCTCGGCGCGGTCGTTGGGCGGTTTGCGGATATCGATCCGCGCTTCCGCGGCGCCATCGTTGCCGCTGCCGCGTCGCTTGTGCAGCAGTTCTTCGGTGAAGTCACGGTGCACTCTGTCGCGCAGTATGCGGACGAACAGCAGCGGGTCGTGCAGACATACACTCAGCAACTGGAATCGGCGAATCTCGATCTCGGGCGCGCCAATGCCAGCTTGCAGCAAGCGCTGTCCGAGCGCCAGCGACTCACTGCCATCATTGCGCACGAGATTCGCAACCTGCTGCAGGGGTTGAGGCATGCGGAGCGTCTGCCGCCGGAGCAGTCTGGATCAGTGCGCGCGTATGCAGATGCGCAACTGAGTGACGTCGAGAGTCTTCTCAGTCAACTCCTGAACCACACGTCGCTCATCGCAAATCGTGAACCGCTGTCGGCCGCAGGGTTCGATCCCGCGCAGCTGCATGCTGAGCTGATGCATTTCTATCTGGGAATCGCACGGCAAGGAGGGCTGGCGCTCGTCGGCAGCTGTGTTGGGTTGCCGCCGCAGATCGTGTCGGACAGGCTGAAGGTCAAGCAGATCGCATCCAATCTGCTTTCCAATGCGCTCAGGCACACGACGGAAGGTCACGTGTCGTTGAACTTCGAAATGCGTGACGCAGATCGCTGGGTGCTGCGTATTGGTGATACGGGGCCGGGGCTTGCTCATGTCGATGCCGAACGACTCTTCGGCGGACTGTCCGCGAGCACCGAGATGGTGCCCCGCCGAGGCATCGGACTTGCTATCACGAAGGATCTGGTCGATCTGTTGGGCGGATCGCTCCAGGTCGTGACGAAGGCCGGGAGCGGAACGGTCATCGAGGTCGTCCTGCCGCTCGATCAAGGCAAGGCATAGCGCCAGTCTGCGCCAGGAGCTGTTGTTCCCGCTGCATCAGCGCATCGCCGACTGCCTCGCTCACATTCACCAGCGAACGTCGGCTGCCTCCTTACCCTTAAAAGGCCTTTTAGAGAGGCTGCGTGTTCGGTCCGCTGGAAGGCTGTCGCTAGCGGACGCCAGGGCGAGCAGAGTCGCAAGCTCATTGCTGCGGCTTCTGATCCGCCAAGTGCACACGTGCATTTATGCCCCGGGCATAAATCCAGGTGTTCCACTCAATCGCTATTCATGCCGCTGCTGCTGTCGTTCGCGTACTGCAGTGATTGCATGAAATGTCATCGATAGTTGACGTGAAGCGTCAACAACGGGAAACAGACTATTCATCTGTCTGTCGGCGCTCGACCGACTCAGCGTTTTCGCTCGATCGGCAATTGCAACATGGACGGTGCGGTCGGTGGCGCCAGCCAGTTTCGTGATATCAGAAATTGACTTGCCCACAGCCATCTGTCGGTCTATATTTCCAATATTCCGAAATAAAGCCTATTTTGAAGGCCGCGCGTGAACAGTTTCCAATATTCCGAAACAGGCGTGAACACGCTTCAGGAACTCGGACGGATCATCAGAGAGCACCGCCGCGCAAGCGGTTTGCGCATTGATGATGCAGCGGCCCTCTGCGGCGTGTCCGTCGATCTGCTGTCCCGTCTTGAGAACGGGCACTCTGGGGTTAGCACTGCCCGCCTGCTCAAGGTCTTGGATGGCCTGGGCCTCGCAATGCTGGTAGTGGCAAAGGCGAGATTGCGCAGCACCGTGGCCGCGGCCAACTCAAAGGATCCATGAACGCGCCCGCGCATGTCCTCGGTGCGTTCGATGGGGCGGCCCGCGTCGGTGGCGTGGGTTATGACTCGCTCGAGGAACAGTTTTCCTTCACCTACGACCCGGCGTGGCCGGCCACCCCGGATTCCTATTCGATCTCGCCGCACATCCTGATGGCCGGCCAGCCGGCGGCGTCCGGCACCGTGCGCCGCTTTCTCGAGAACCTGCTGCCGGAGGGACGCGCGCTCGACGTCGTTGCGACAACTCATCAGGTATCGAAGAACAACATCTATGGTCTGGTGCGGGCGCTCGGGCACGAAACCTCCGGCGCACTCGCTTTCTTGCCTGACGGCGCGACACCGCAGTCGCAAGCGACCTCGCGCCGCGAAGTGACGCCCACCGAGTTGAAGCAGCGCATCGATGATCGCTCGCACGTTCCCTTCGCTGTGTGGGATGGGCGCGTGCGCATGTCCATCGCCGGCTACCAGGACAAGCTTCCGGTCTACATGGAGGAAGGCCGCTTCTACCTGGTCGAAGGCGAGCTCGCTTCAACGCACATCTTGAAACCTGAGCCCGAGGGAGTCCGATTGCCGATGCTGGTTGCGAATGAGCACTTCGGCATGAGCCTGGCGGCTCGCCTCGGACTCGCGGTCGCGCCGGTCTCGATCTTGAGATTGCCGAACCCTGTGCTGGTCATTGAGCGCTTCGATCGTGTGCCCGCACAGGGGCGTGTCCGGCGTCTGCACACAGTCGATGCATGTCAGGCGCTCAATCTGCCGGTGTCCTATAAGTATGAGCGCAACTTCGGATCGGGCCGCGATGTGCGCAACGTCCGCGACGGCGTCAGTTTCGCGCGTCTGTTTTCCGAGGCCGTTGCCTATACGGTAGAGAAAGCAGTGACTCGACAAGCGCTGGTGCGCTGGGCCTTGTTCAACTATCTCATCGGCAATGCCGATGCCCACGGCAAGAACGTCTCCTTCTTTTGTCGCTCTGACGGTCTGGCGCTCGCGCCGTTCTATGATCTCGTCAGCGTGGTGCAATACGAGGGCCTCGATCACGAATTCGCCATGGCCTACGGAGATGAGTTTCAGTTGGGTGAAGTGAGCGCGTTCGCGTGGGCCGACTTTGCGCTTCGCACCGGAACGCCGCGGCCCCTGCTTGCACGGGAGATGCGCCGTATGGGTAGCGCGGCGGCAGACGCCGCGGCAGCGCAGGTGGCCGAGGCCGTGTACATCGGAGAAGAGCGAGCGTTCGTTGAGCGCATCGCTGCATCCGTGCGCAAACAGGCGCAACAGTTGGTTGAGACGGCCACGCCCATGACCAAAGTGGATCGAAGCTTTCTGTGACAGGATGCGCAGCATGTCTTACGGCAGGGTTGCCTGCGCGGACCTGAAGCGGGCGATCAGTTTTGCGCCAGCGCAGATACTCCGTGCCGGCTGCCGTGGTCTGGTGTGAGCACAACGGGCATGGAGAATGGATACGCGGTCCCCCGGCGCCAGATGCCGTTGTGCCCGCTGGATCAGCGCACCGCGGCCTGCCTTCACTCACACTCACCAGCGAACGTCGGCTGCGCCTCCTTACCCTTAAAGGGCCTTTTAGAGAGGCTGCATGTTCGGCCCGGTGGAAGGCTGTCGCTTCGGACGGCGGTGTCGCGCTTCTGGTTCTTCACGTATGCAGTGTGCGTTTATGCCCCCGAGCATAAGTCCAAAGTGTTGCACTCAATCGCACTTGATGCCCCGGGCATCAGAAACGGCGCTCGCATCCCAGCGTGATCGTGCGTTCGAAATCAGCAAAAGCAGGAAGCACATTCGATGCGCCGGAAGTCTGTCGCCGGTGAATTGAGGAACCGCTGCATGCGGATGCCTTGCCGGTAGAGTTGTGTTTATGCCCCGGGCATAAGTCCAAGGTATTCCATTGCCGGGTACGGCAACGGTGAGGCGCTGTACGCCGCATCGGCAGCCTCCAGCGGGTGTGTGCGGTCACGACGAGAGGTCTGCGTCAGCGATGAGCCGCATCGAGTGACCTGCCGTGCATGTCGGGCGAATCGCCAACGACAAGCCATCAGGTCGCTGTGCTGGAGTGCCTCGTCCTCATGGCAACGTCTACGATCCAACGTCGATTCATCCAGAGAGAGTCGATCGTCAGGATCCGCTTCCCCTCGAGATCTCGGTGCGCAGTCTTGATGTCCGGCCACCAGTCCCGAGGTGAATCCTGCGGCAAGCGCTCAACTACGATATCAAGCACCGGCGCCCGTGCGTTGCCCAGCGTAAGCCCGTGGTTTCGGCCGATTGTGAGCCCGCAACCTTGTAGCGTGACCTGAAACATTGCTTGCTCCTTGGACAAGTTGTGGTCGTGCGCGAAACAAAGCCTCGGCCTCGTCTGCACGATTTTTGGATTGCAAGCTAATGACCGGATCAGATGCGCTGATGATCCCTCTCTACCGCAAACTGAAGGTGTAGAGGTACGCGAACAAGACGGTCGAATCGGAGGTGACCTGCTTCACAGTTCGTATTGGCCGAGGTGTACCGAACTGCGACGGTCGCGTAGCGTTCGATCCATACACATGGATATGCCTCTGTGGAGCAGTGTATGCCTGACTTCCCTGAGTTTGCGTTGGACCGAAAACTCCGCTCGTGCGTCCTGACACGAGAGTTGCTTCAGCAAGTAGAGAAACAGATCTTGGCAGCTGAGCGGGACCTCGGCGGCGATTCGCCCATGATTCCGGCGCAGCCGATGAGCGTGGCCGTTTTCGATGCGTTTGGAACCGAGAGCTTTCGCTCAGCTGCGGACATTCCCACCAGCGGGTTTCCAGAAAGCACGGAGGCTGTGCGCGTGGTAGTCGAATCCAGCACTGAAGCCAGCCCGAGCCAGAGGTCATTCAAATGCAAGCTGGCGTTTCGGAGTTCGCACGGGATCCACCTTTCGTTGAGATTCCGCGGCCCTCAAGCGCGGGAGAGAGCTGTCGGCCTGTACGAGCGAATTCGTCAGCTCACTGAATCTCAATCGCTCGATGCCTGGCTGTTCAGGCGGAGGGAATGGTTGGAGGGTATTGCCGGCTTGATAGCAGTGTTTGGCGGTCTCGTCTGGCTGGGCCAAACATATTCCTTGCTCACCTCGCCTGCCGTCGATATCGACCGCATCGACTACTCCATCTTCACTACGATTTGGACAACCTCAGTAGCCTATCTCGCAGTGGTTCGATTGTTTTTCCCACAGTGCGCGTTTGAAACGGCGAAGTGGAGCCGCTTGCAGGAATGGCGCACATGGGCTGCGCAAGGATTCGTGGGTCTTCTGGTGTTCGACACGGCAGCATTTCTGGTTGGAAGGCAAGTAGTTTCCTACCTGGGCCGGCTGCTGAGCTGAGCCACAAGACTCCCAACTCGACTATTCCTCCCGCGCAAACACGTTGCTATTGACCCGAGGCGCATCCACGTCGCCGCGCCCTTCGACTACGCGTATCACGGCCAGA
>CADEEJ010000194.1 GCA_902826315.1 uncultured Steroidobacter sp. | reverse complement strand
CGATTGCAGCAGCCGCTGCGAGAGCCAGACCCGAAAGTTTCTTGACCGAGCTTGTCTTGTGGGCCATCAGTGCAATTCCTCGTTGGTTTGATATGAACGTGCTCCCTAACGGAGCGCGTGAGTATACGCGCGCGGGATTCAGGCGGATGCAAAGGGTGCAAATCGCGCTTTTTGCAACGCAAAGAGCTGCGTAGCAAGTAAAAAAGGCGGATGACCAGGGGTCACCCGCCTCGATCCACCACGGACAGCTCAGCTGCCGTGTCGCACTTCCATCGCGTCCTTGACCTTCCGGACGCCTTCCACGTCGCGCGCCAATTGCAGGGCGCGAGTGCGCGCTTCGTCGGTTTCGACGAAGCCGCTCAGCTGCACCGTGCCTTTGAACGTCTCGACGTTGATCTGGTGAGCTTTCGTCACCGGATCGGCGACCAGCGCCGCCTTCACCTTGGCGGTCACGACACCGTCGTCGACGGCTTGCCCGGCCGACTGCTGCGTCGGCGTACTCGAGCAACCGACCACTGCTGTCGAGCCCATCAGGGCCGCGAGCAACACGGCCGCCGTGTTTCTGTGCTTCATATGCCTGCCTCTAAGAGGACTGGCGGATATTAGCCCGAGCCGTCGCGGCGCTGTTCGGCAGCGCGCTTGGCGGCTTCGAGATCACGGTCCGCACGATCCTTACAGTCGCGTTGCGCGTCACCGCTGACTGCCTCGCACTTCTCCGCGGCGATCTTGTGCGTGGCTTCGGCCTGCGCCACGGCGACCTTGTAGTCGTTCTTGGCGCCGGTCTCACTCGCCTGCTGTGCCTGGTCGGCCACGTCCTTGGGGTCGTGGTCCGCCTGTGCATCGGCGACGTCCTTCTGCGCATCGGCCATGTTCTCGCGAGCGTCGGCCTGCGCATCGGCGACGTCACGCTGCGCGTCTGCACGCGCGTCGGTCACGTCGTGCTGCACTTCGGCGGGGGATTCTGCCTTGTTGCAACCCACGAGTGCGAGGCCGGCGGCGGCGACGATCCACAATACATTGACCTTCATAGCGGTGTCCTCATTTAGCTACCCGCCGTAGAAACCCACGCCACAACCTAACGGTTCCGTTGGAAAAAATGCCGACGGCGGAACCGGAAAATGCGCGCACACGTTTCGGAAGTTTCTACTCACCCTTCGCACTGCAAGAAAGAGATGACCGAGCCGGTCGCCAATGCGCTCGGCGGCGAGGACCAGCCGCCGGGTTCCCTGCCGCCGCCCCTGTTTCCACCTGAAGCAGCAGGGCGTGTGCCGCTGCACGTGATCGGGATCATCGTGGTCTCGATTGCGCTGCTCGTGATCAACGCATCGCTGCTGATCATCAACACCGCGGCGACGATGGACTCCAATGCGCACTACGCGCGCTCTACCGAGATCAAGCGCGCACTCATTACTTTTCAGTCGGTGATCACCGGCCTGGAGTCTTCGCAGCGCGGCTACTTGTTGACGGGTCAGACCGGTTACCTGGAGCCGTATCACGTCGCGATGCGCAGCTGGCCGAAGCAAATCGAGCGGCTGCGCGAGCTGACTGTCGACGACCCGAATCGGCTTGCGGACATCACCTCGCTCGAAGGGCTGACCACTGCGGCGGTGAGCCGCCTGGAGCAGACGATCCGCAGCAGTCCGCAGCCGGGCCCGCACGGCAACGCCGACGTGGCCGGTACGGATCGCGCGACGCAGACGATGGACCGGGTTCGCGGCGTCGTCGATCGCATGATGAGCGAGGAAGACTCACGCATCGAAGCATCGCGCCGCGAAGTGCTGCGCGACATGTGGGTCGGTGCCGGCGTTGCCGTTTTGGCGACCGTTGTCACCGTCGCGGTGCTGATAGCGCTGGCCAAGCTTCTGCAGCGCTATGTACGTGACCGCGAAAGCGCGCTGCGGGCGCTGCGTGCGGCAAATCAGCACTTGAACCTGGAGGTCGAGCAGCGCACGGCCGAGCTCACCGAGCTGTCGCAGCACCTGATTCGCGTCTCAGAGGAGGAAAAAGCCAAGCTGGCGCGGGAGCTGCACGACACGCTCGGCAGCAACCTGACTGCGATCAACATGGACCTGAACTGGATCCAGCGCCGCTTGCCGGAAGGCTCGCGCGAGGTTCGCGAGCGACTGCAGCGCGTGCTGCAGATGCTGGCCGACACCGTCGAGCTGAAGCACGAAGTCATCGAAGGCCTGCGCCCGAGCCACCTCGACAACCTCGGCCTGGCGTTCGCGATGCGCTCGCACTGCCGCGAGTTCACGCGGCGCACCGGCCTGCCTTGCGACGTCGACGTGCACGAGGACTTCGACGATCTGGATCCGTCCTGGTCGATCGCGTTCTACCGCATCGTCCAGGAGGCGCTGACCAACATCACGAAGCACGCCCAGGCGGCAAACGTGCGAATCATCCTGGCGCGCGAGCCCGATGGCATCCGCCTGCGGATCAAGGACGACGGCGTCGGGCTCACCGACGAGGCGCTGGCGAAGCCCAAATCGCACGGCGTGGTCGGCATGCGGGAGCGCATGCGGGAGATGGGCGGCACTTTTGCGATCCGGCGCCCGTCCGCGGGCCGGGGCACGGTCGTCGAAGCTTTCATCCCCAACCCGACCAAGAACGCCTCCACCGCTGCGTAGGAACCGGCTTACAGAAAGGAATCGCTGCATGTCGGGAACATTTCGGCACCGCCAAGCGGTTGTGTCACCTGAGGGCCGCGTACGGCCTATAGGGGCGAACGTATGGAAAACCCGATGACCGACACCGTTCCGACACGCGACGCGCGCGCGTATCTGGGGCATGACACCGATGTTCGCGCGGAGCTGCGCGAGCCGCGCACAGCACAGGAGCTCGCGCTCCTGCAGGTCCCTGTCGGCACCAACCTGGCGGACGTCGAGCGCTGGATGATCTTCGCGACGCTGCAGAAATGCGGCGGCAACAAGACCCGCGCGGCAGCGTTGCTGGGCGTGAGCCTGAAGACGCTCTACAACCGCCTGAACGCCTACCGGGCGCAAGGGTTGGTCATGGACTACGCCGATCCTCGCCACATCGAGATCACCGGTCTGCACGCGGACCTGACGGACGATCTCGCGGAGGTGCAGTTGTGATGCTGGATGCGAGAGAGAACGAAGGTCGAGACGCCTTTCAGCAAGTGCAGGCGCCGATCCGCGTCATGATCGTGGACGACCACGCGATCCTGCGCGCCGGCGTGCGCGAAATGCTGTCCGAGGAAGCGGATCTGCAGGTGGTCGGCGAGGCCGGCTCCGCGGAAGAGGCTCTGCAGCAGCTGCGCGACGGATTGAAAGTCGACGTCGTGGTGCTCGACATCACGCTGCCGGGACAGAGCGGCATCGACCTGCTGAAGCAGCTGCGGCGCGACCGACCGGAGCTCGCGATCCTGGTGTTGAGCATGCATCCCGAGCGCAGCTTTGCGGTGCGCCTGATGCGGGCCGGCGCCAACGGCTACGTGCCGAAGATGATCGTGCCCGAAGAGCTGGTGAAAGCGGTGCGCGCGGTCGGCACGGGGCGGCGTTACATCACGCCGCTGGTCGCCGAGCTGCTCGCATCGGAATGCGCGGCCGACGAGGAAGGGCCGTTGCACAACCGGCTTTCGGAGCGCGAGCTGCAGGTCTTCACCCGCATTGCCCGCGGCGTCTCGCCCGCTGTCATGGCGAACGAGCTGGGCCTGAGCGTGAAGACAGTCAGCACTTATCGCGCGCGCATCCTCGAAAAGATGGGAATGCGCAGCAATGCAGAAATCGCCGCCTACGCCGTCCGCAACCAGCTGGTCGAGTAGGGCGGTCCCCGCGCCGGTGCGGCGCGGTGCCTGGCTCTGCGCCGGAGAATCCGCCTCGGGTGCGGAGAGCGACACGGGCACGCATCCCGCCCTGCGTGCGCTGCCGCCGGACGAGCTCACCATCTTCATCGTTGAGGATTCCGCAGCCGTCAAAGAACGGCTGATCGAGTCCGTCGAGGACATTCCATTCGCGCGCGTCGTCGGCAGTGCCGATGCTGTGAACGAGGCGTTGGAAGGCATGCGGGCGCTGCAACCCCGCGTGCTGATCCTGGATATTCAGCTGCGCGGCGGCAGCGGGTTTCGCTTGCTGAAGCTGATGCGGGCCGCCGGCATGAACCGGCCCGAGACGATCATCGTCGTCACCAATTACCCCTCGGACGATTACCGCACTGCGAGCCGCGAATGCGGCGCGGATCATTTCTTCGACAAGGCGTCGGAATTCCACAAGGTCCGGGAGGTGCTCCTGGGGATGCGCTGACGCGAAATGTACTGGCTCCTGGGATCCAATCGGCGGAGCCGTGCGTTGCCTGCGGACATTGCGCAAATCGTCGCGTGGACCTCCCCAGGACGATGGGGGCACCCGCTGAGAACCCATCGGACACCATGCCGACGACTGCGCACTTGAGGCCGCGCCCTAACAGGCTCGGCCTCTTTTTTTGCGCCGCTAGCGTCGAATTTGCGCAAGCGGCCTCGTGATCGTTACTTCTTGTGCCGATCTTCGGTGACGAGGTTGCGGCTCCACTCCGCGCGGCTGCGCGAGGTGTCGTATTCGACGGCGGCGTCCGAGTGCGTGCTGCGGCATTCGTCCTGCCAGCGCACGACCAGATAACGACCCGTGCGCAGCTGCCACACGTCGCCGCGCAGGTCCATATCGCTGTCTTTCAGTCTGACCGGATCGCCGACGCGCAGACGGCTATCGTGTTCTTCGCTCATGACGCTCTCCTCGACCGGATATCGGCGCGTACGTGCGCGTAGCCTAGTGCGCAGGGACCGAGGATGGATTCAGGGAAAATCGCAATCGCGGCAGGCGCTGCTCAGGATGAGCAGCGGATCACGAACCGGCCTGTGAACGGCTTCACAGTTGCAATCGCTACGCGCCGGTCCACCAGCCCATGAACTCTTCGAAGCTGATCTTGCCGTCGCCGTCGGCGTCGGTCATTTCGAACGCGAGCAGGCACTCGTCTTCGGTCAGGTCCTGATCGAGCGCGAGCAGCAGCGCGGCGAATTCGCGGACGATGATCCAGCCGTCGCCGTTGCTGTCGCAGGTGTCGAAACTCTCGCGCAGCTCGGCGAGCTCGTCGGTGCTGAGATCTTTCATCGCGGCCTCCCTTGCAGTCCGTCCCCGGACCCGCGCGATTCTACCGGGAGCCGCCGAACTTCTCCGCAAAGAAATCGCCGGCGTTCCAGCGCGGCGCGCTCGCGCCGTTGGCGGCGTCCAGCACGATGCGCAGGTCGATGCGGACCAGGTCCGCTGCCGTCGCGTAGTCCAGCGGCAGCGTCAGGTCGTCGCTCGGCTGGTGGTAGTTGGTCTCGCGGAACTGTCGCTGCAACGCTGCTGCATCGACGCCGGGATCGCGTGCGGTGTAGCCGCTGTTCAACACCAGCGCCGGGACGCCGTGGCGAATGAAGGAGAACTGGTCGCTGCGGATGAAGCCGACTTCCTCGGGCGCGAGCTCCGGGCTCAGCCGATAGCCTTGCGCTGCCGCTGCGTTGCGCGCCAGCGTCCCCAGGCTCGAATGCTCGCCGCCGAGTGCCACGAAATCGCGCACCGGCACGAAGGGCATCGGCATGTCGATGTTGATGTTCGCCACGATGCGCCGGCCGTCGCCGTGCGGGCTCTGGACGAAATAGTCGGAGCCGAGCAGTCCTTTCTCCTCGGCAGTGACGGCTGCGAACAGCACCGAGCGGCGCGGCTTCGTGTTGGACACATGCAGCGCGCGCGCCATTTCCAGCAGCACGGCGACTCCGACGGCGTTGTCGTGCGCGCCGTTGTAGATCGAATCGCCGTTCACCGCCGAGCCGCGGCCGAGATGATCGAGATGCGCGGTGACGACGATGATCTCGTTGCGTAGATTCGGATCGCTCCCAGGCAGCAGGCCGAGCACGTTCGTGCTTTCGGTCCGACGCAGGCCGGTCGTTGCCGACAGCGTGAGCATGCCCGGCAGGCCGAAGCCCTGCGGCTGACCAGCCTCCGCCGCAGTCATGATCTCCGGGAAGCTCGCCGCTGCACCCTCGAACAAGCGCGCGGCAGCGTCGCGGTTGAAACGAAAGCGCAACTTCAGTTCGGGGAACGCGCGCTGCGGCTTGCCGTCCGCATCGAGCCAGCGCATCTGCGGAGTCCAGCTCATCCCGACGATGCGCTCCCACGGCAGGCGCTTCTCGTCGACCGGCGAGGCGACGGTGATCGCGCCGACTGCGCCGCGCTCGACGAGCAGGCTCCACTTGCGCTCGTTCCACGAGTGATAGGCGCGCTGCGAGCTGGGAAACTTCGCCGGCGCGCCGCTCAGGATCACGGCGATGCGACCCTTGAGGTCGACGTTCTCGAAATCGGTATAGCCGAGCTCGGGCGCATCGACGCCGTAGCCCGCGAACACCAGCGGCGCAGTCAGGGTCGAGCTGGCCGAGAGGAAATCCGCCGAAGGCAGGTAGTGCGTGCCGTATTCGAACGTGACGGTCTCGTCTTCGCGCACGAGCTTGGCCGCCGAGCCCGGCAGCACTGGAGTTGCTTCGAGGAGCGGTACGGCTTGCAGATAAGTGTCGTCGTCGCCGGCCGGTGCGAGGCCAGCCTGGCGGAACTGTGCCGCGACGTAGGCGGCCGCGATGTCGTAGCCGCGCGTCGCGGCGGCCCGGCCTTCCAGCAGATCGCCGGCGAGGAATTCCACGTGCCCGCGGACCGCATCGGCGCGCACGCTGTTGGTCGCAGGTAGATCGGCCGCCCCGGCCGCGAACGTCGCCGCGACCAGCAGCAGGGCTGAAAACGTGCGCATGAGACCCCGTGATGAAAAGCACGACACCGCGCGCATTGTAATTCACCGCCGGTTCAGCGCCTGGAACTTAGCTTGAACGTGCGGCATCCTGCCGACGGTGCTCGACATGGCTCGTAGGTCCGCGCAATTCACTCTCATGTGCGCCGCTGTGGCGGCGCTGGTGCAGGGCTGCTCCATCGATCCGTATCGACCGGCCTCCTCGCAACCGCCCGTATGGACGCCGGGTACAGGGTCGACGGCCGCGCCAACCCAGGCGATCATCCCGTCGGTCGGCAATGAGATCGCCATGCGCGCCATTTCGCAGCTCGGCAAGCCTTACGTGTGGGGCGGCGCCGACCTGACCGGCTTCGATTGCAGCGGCCTGGTGCGATTCATCTACGACCAGGTGGGTATCCCCGTGCCGCGGACTGCGGCCGAGCAGTTTTCGGCAGCGCAGCCGATCGAGCTGACGGGACTGAAGCCGGGCGACCTGCTGTTCTTCCGCACCCAGGGCCGGCGCATCTCGCACGTCGCGATCTATACCGGCGAGGGCCGCTTCATCCACGCGCCGCGCACCGGTTCCCTCGTGGAATTCCGCACGCTCGACGACGAGTACTATCGCCCGCGCCTCGCCGGCGCCGGGCGCTTCATGTAGCCGACTTCTTCTTGCGTTTCGGCGCAGCCTTCGCCGCCGCCGGTTCGGCTGCCGCCACAATCTCGCTCGCCGGCCGATTCATCCTCTCGCGCACCAGGCTCTCGACGACCGACGGATCCGCCAGCGTCGACGTGTCGCCGAGCTGGTCGTGCTCGTTCGCGGCGATCTTGCGCAGGATCCGCCGCATGATCTTGCCGGAGCGCGTCTTCGGCAGGCTCGGCGCCCACTGCAGGAGATCCGGCGCGGCGATCGCGCCGATTTCCTTGCGCACCCAATCGCGCAACTCGGTGCGCAAGGCCTCGCTCGGCTGCTCGCCGGCGTTGAGCGTGACGTACCCGTAGATGCCCTGGCCCTTGATGTCGTGCGGATAGCCGACGACCGCGGCCTCGGCGACCTTCGGATGCGCGACCAGCGCGCTTTCGATTTCGGCCGTACCGAGACGATGCCCGGCGACGTTCAGCACGTCGTCGACGCGTCCCGTGATCCAGTAGTAGCCGTCCTCGTCGCGCTTCGCGCCGTCGCCGGTGAAGTAGCGGCCGGGAAATGTCTTGAAATACGTCTCGATGAAGCGTTGATGGTCGCCGAACACCGTGCGCATCTGGCCGGGCCAGCTGTCGGCGATGACCAGGTTGCCTTCGGCCACGCCCTCGAGCGTCTTGCCCTCGCCGTCGACGATCGCCGGCTTCACGCCGAAGAACGGCAGCGTCGCCGAGCCGGGCTTCTGATCGATCGCGCCGGGCAGCGGGCTGATCAGGATGCCGCCGGTCTCCGTCTGCCACCAGGTGTCGACGACCGGGCAGCGGCCGTCGCCGACGACGCGGTGATACCACTCCCACGCTTCCGGATTGATCGGCTCGCCGACCGAGCCGAGCAGGCGCAACGAGCGTCGCGACCAGCCCTTCACCGGCGCATCGCCTTCGCGCATCAACGCGCGGATCGCGGTCGGTGCCGTGTAGAAGATCGTCACCTTGTGCTTGTCGACGGTCTGCCAGAAGCGGCCGGCGTCGGGATAGTTCGGCACGCCTTCGAACATGACCGTCGTCGCGCCGTTCGCCAGCGGTCCGTACACGATGTAGCTGTGGCCCGTCACCCAGCCGACGTCGGCCGTGCACCAGTACACGTCGTCTTCGCGCACGTCGAAGATCAGCTCGTGCGTCATCGAGGCGAACACGAGGTAGCCGCCGGTCGTGTGCAGCACGCCTTTGGGCTTGCCCGTGGAGCCCGAGGTGTAAAGGATGAACAGCGGATCTTCCGCATCCATCACCTCCGGCGGACATTCCTTCGGCTGGCCAGCGAGTGCGTCTTCGAACCAGACGTCGCGGTTTGCTTGCATCGGCACGAGCGAGCCGAGGCGGCGTACGACGAGCACGTGCTTCACGCATTCGCCGCCCGGCGCCGCGAGCGCGGCATCGACGTTCGCCTTGAGCGGAATGCGTTTGCCGCCGCGCAGACCTTCATCTGCGGTGATGACGACAGTGGAGCCGCAGTCCGCGATGCGCCCTGCGAGCGACTCGGGCGAGAAGCCGCCGAAGACGACCGAATGCACGGCGCCGATGCGTGCGCACGCAAGCATCGCCACGGCGGTCTCGGGAATCATCGGCATGTAGATCGTGACGCGATCGCCTTTGCGCACGCCGAGTGCCTTCAATGCATTCGCGCACTGGCACACGCGCTCGTAGAGCTGGCGATACGTGATGCGCTCCGACAGCCGCGGATCGTCGCTTTCCCAGAGGATCGCAGTCTTGTCGCCGCGCTTCGTCAGGTGGCGGTCGAGGCAGTTCGCCGCCACGTTGAGCTTGCCGTCGTAAAACCAGCGGATGCGGAAATCCTTTTCGTCGTAGCTGGTGTCCTTCACCTTCGAGTACGGCTGGATCCAGTCGATGCGCCGGCCGATGCGCGACCAGAACGTGTGCGGGTCGCGCACCGATTCCTGGTACAGGCGCAGGTAGTCGGCGTGCTTGAGGTGGGCGAGGGCGGCGAAATCTTCCGGGACTTTGTAGAGCTTGGACGTCATTGCTGGCGGCTTCAGTTCCCGAGGGCCTGCTTGACGCGCTCGGCGTGCTGCGCGAGCACGGCCTTGTCGGCCCAGTCGCGGTTGTGCGTGCGCAGGGGCACGCCTTCGTAGCAGGGAACGATGTGGAAATGAATGTGGAAGACCGTCTGGCCCGCGACACTCTCGTTGAACTGGATGATGCGCATGCCGCCGGGATTGAACGCTTTCTGCACGCCACGCGCGACGTGCTGCGTCGTCTTGATCAGCTCCGCCAGCACGGCGGGCTCGATGTCGAAGAAGTTGCGCGCCTGCGCTTTCGGCACGACCAGGGTGTGGCCCTCGGACTGCGGCATAGCGTCCATGAAGGCGATCGCGCCCGCGTCCTCGAAGACTTTGAACGACGGGATCTCGCCGCGAATGATTTTCGCGAAAATGTTGTTGTCGTCGTACATGTCAGATCCCTGCTTTGGCGAGTGCGTCCACGACCTGGCGGATCGCGTTGCCGAGCGCCGGGTGATCGGCCTCGAAGCGGACGGCCAGTGCGTCGAGTTGTTCGATCAGCGAGTTGTGCTCGCCGGCCGAGGTCGGCTTGCCGAGCAGCCGCGTGATGTCGCCGAGCACGACGATCAGCTGCTGACGCAGCTCAGGACTGTCGACGGATTGGGTGCGGGCCAGCTCGGCGTGCAGGGACGCGAGCTGGTCCTTCAGTTCTGTTCTCACTGCTGCCACGCCTCCACTGCAGACGAGGCAGCCATTCTAT
>CADEEJ010000193.1 GCA_902826315.1 uncultured Steroidobacter sp. | reverse complement strand
GCCGTGTGGACACAAAAGAGTGGTGGAGTCAGCCAGATTTTCACGAGCAGTTACCTCGCCGGCGTATGGCAAGCGCCGCGGCGTCTCGATACGACAGTGGCACCCGATGCCTCCCAGGCGCGGCTGGGCATAGACAAGAACGGCAATGCCGTTGCGACCTGGAAACAGAATAACAACGCTGCCGGCGGTGTATGGGTCAGCCACTACGTCCGCGACACGGATAGCTGGCAGCCCGCACTCCGGCTCAGCATCGGCAACGATCCAGCGCCCCCTGCGCTGGCGGTCGCGGCGAACGGCAGCGCGATCGTGGTGTTCAACGAGATCGTCGCTGGCCCTGCCGGCATCGTTGCAGCGCCTCCGACGTTTCGGGTGCGCGCAGCCCGCTACAGTCCGGGTCAGCCGTGGAGCGCACTCCAGATGGTCGAGGAAGGCCTGCCACCTGTCTTACCGCAATCCGTGGCTGGTATCGATGCGAGCGGACGCGCCATCGTGATCTGGCACGACGGCGGCGCCATTCGCGCCAAGCGCTCCGACACGAATGATCAGTTCTCCGAGCCGGCGATCACGCTGTCGAGTGGAGTCGGTGCGGCGACCGATGCGCGGCTTGCGGTCAGCGCGAACGGCAATGCCGTCGCTGCCTGGCGGCAACTCGACCAAGTGTTTGCGAGGTACTACGACGCGATCGAGGCATGGGACGAGCAGCCGACATTGCTGGGCGCCAGCCATGACGCCGAAGACTCGGAAAGCGCGCCGTCCGTGGCCGTCGATCCGCAAGGCAATGCGATCATCGCGTGGACCAACGTGCCCGCGACGGGCGCCGCAGAGCTTTTCGTGCGGCACAATTTCGCGAATGACGGCTGGCTGTCGGACGCCATCCGGTTGCCGACCTCAGGACTACCCTTTGCTCCGCAGGTTGGCCTCGATCCCGCCGGCAATGCATTGCTGGCCTGGATGGAGTTCGAATCCAACGTCCCGCAAGTGATGGCGAATCGTTACCGCGCGCGCGAGGGCTGGCTGCAACAGCCGATTGCTGTGTCGACCGAACTCGCCGGTTTTGACGAGGCGAGCCGACTAGCCGTCGCTCTCGGCGACAACGGCGATGGCGCCGCAGTCTGGCCGCAAAAGAGCGGCACCACCTTCCATCTCGAGGTTGCAAGTTTCGAGTGAGCGATCCAGGCCGCTGAACCAACGCACTGCATGAGATGCCGAACGACGACCAGCACTCATCGGTGCAGCGCCCACGTGCGGAAGATCATGGTGCCGTTGCGAGAGCGGACGAAAAGAGCAATGGCTGATTTGCGCTGCGTGATCTCAATGAGCAGCACAGCACACTTCCGCCATGCTACTCACCAAAGTCAGTAGCGACGAGCAGAGCACGACGAAAATAATCGGCGCGCTCGCGGTGAGTTCGGCTGCCGAGCTTCCAGGCAGCTCGTCGCTGCAGTGACGCTCGACGCCAGCCACCACGAACGACGGAATAAATCAGTGACGGAGCGCAGCGGCTCATGCGGGACGAACGTTCTCGGTCAGGCGGATTCACGTTGCTCGAGCTGATGGTCGGCATCGCAGTGCTTGCGGTGACTCTCGGCATTGCCATTCCATCGTACGCCGACATGATGCGCCGCAATCGCGTTACTACTCATACCAATCAGCTGGTCGCAGCTTTCGCGGTAGCGCGCAGCGAGGCAGTAAAGCGCGGTGCTCCGATCGCGGTCTGCAGCAGTGACGCGACTCAGAGTGAGTGCGCAGAGTCGGAAGATTGGAGCAACGGCTGGATCGCATGCACCGACGAAGGTGCCGTGGCCGGCTTGTGCGAGAGCGGCGAGACAATCGTACAGCGCTGGTCCGCTCCTGCTGAGGACCAAGTCCGCATCGTCACTACTGCAGTTGAGTTTGTGCGTTACCGCGCCGATGGGCGCACGCAGCAGCCCGGCGGGACCTCAGCAGTCTTCATCGTGAGGCCCACGCGGTGTCACGTCGGCGATGCGCGATCGGTAACGGTAACAGCAACAGGCCGCGCAGCCAGCACACCGACGGCATGCCCTTGACGAGCGTGGAAATCATCATGCGACAGCGAAGACCAGTGCGGCTGCGGCACAGCGCGTACGCGGCTGGAGTCAGCCTGATCGAAGTGCTCGTGACGCTTATCATCGTTTCGGTCGGGTTGCTCGGCACCGCAGCGCTGCAGCTCTCTACCTTGCGCAATAACTATAACGCGCTGACACGCTCGCACGCGGCAGTGCTCGCCGCTGACATCCTGGACCGCATGCGCGCCAACCTCGAAGCTGCCCGCGCCGGCAACTATGTGGTCACGATGGGCGCGTATTCCGATTCGGCCACGCCCGCGCAGCAGGACATATTGACGTGGAAGCGAGTGCTGGCGGCACAGCTCGCGGGCGGCGACGGCGCGATCTCGACCGTCACGACCGACCCGAGCGGCGATGCGCAGGTCGTGCAGATCACCATCCAGTGGGCCGAGCGTGTCGAAGGCGAGGAGCAGGGAGCGCCTGCGACGCTGACGTTCCAGACGCGCAGCAGGATTTGACATGGGCCGAGCCGCTTCGCAATCGGGCTTCAGCGTCATCGAGCTCATGGTCTCGCTGGCCATCGGCTTGCTGCTGATGACGGGCGTCATCGCGCTGTTCGTCAGCTCACGCACCAACTACGAGACGACCGAGCGACTGTCGCGCATTCACGAGAACGGCCGCTATGCGCTCGACGAAATCGTCGCGGACATCCGCGAAGCCGGCTTTCAGGGGTGCGCGCGCCCGAATCTCAATTCTTCACGCGCGGCGGATTTCGCCATCTCTACGCTGAGCAATGCGACAGCGGTGACGTGGAACTTCGGCACGGCGGTACAGGGCTATCAGGCAGCTGGCGCCGGCAACTGGGCGCCGGCCATCCAGCCCGTTCTCACTGCCCTGGCGGCCGGTACTCAGCTGCCGAGTGGCGCAAATCCGCAGCCCGATCCCGTTTCGGATGTGCTCATCGTGCGGGCGCCACGTCGTGGCGAGCCTGCCTTGCGGCTGACCGCTGCACAGGCGAACGCTGCTGATCCGCTAGAGGCCCCGCTCATCACCGGCTCGACGCTCGCCGCCGGCGATGAAGTGATGATCAGTGACTGCGAAGCGCGCGCGTGGTTCGAGGTGACGACTTACAACGGCGCCACCATGACTCACGCAGCGAGCGGTCAGAACGCGAGCGCGGACATTCTTCATCCGTTCCGCGCCGGCGCCGAGATCGTGCCGGTCGCAACGGCGATCTACTACCTCGCCGCGAGCGGCGAGCCTGCGACGGCGACGAGCTTCTCGGGCGATGGCAAGCGGCTTGCCTTGTGGCGACGGGTGGGTCAGCAGCAGGCCGAAGAGATCGCAACCGGTGTCGAGCGCATGGAGGTCCGGTACGGCGTCGACAACGTCGGCAGCGACGGCCGAGTCGATCAATATGTCCCGGCGTCGGCAACACTCGATTGGGCGAGCGTCGCGAGCGTCGAGGTCGCGCTACTCGTCCGCGCGCCCGACGCCTACGGAACCGACACCAATCCGCGTACCTACACGCTGCTCGATACGACCGTGGGGCCGTTCAACGATCGCCACCAGCGCCAGGTTTTTACTGCGACGGTTGCCCTGCGCAATCTGGTCATCGACTAGGAATCACTCATGCCACATCGGTTGATAGCGCGGCCGAGCTCGACTCGCCGCAAGCAAAGCGGAGCGGTGCTGGTCGTCAGCTTGCTGCTGTTGCTCGTCATGACGCTGCTCGCGCTCGGCGTGAGCCACAGCACGCAGATGCAGGAACGCATGGCGGGTAACGAGCGCGATCGCGAGTTGGCGTTGCAAAGCGCCGAGGCAACGCTGCGCGCGGCGGAAGAGTTGCTGATCGCCACACATACGCTCGCCACTTGCGCTGCGGCGGCCTCGACCTGCGAAGCATACGAACGAGGCGTGCTGCCAGCGAAAATCCCGCACGGCGACGACACCTGGTGGACCAACTGGGGCCGCGAATACGACGAGGACCTCGGCAAGATCGCGAAGACGCCCGAATTCATCATCGAGCATGTCAGCGAGGCGTCCGACACTTTGTCCGTCGGCAGCTCCTACCTCAACGTCGTGCGCGATTTCCATCGCACCACCGCACGCTCGACCGGCATGACGGACAGCGCGCGCGTGGTCCTGCAGACGACGCACTCGCGCGTCTCTTTCGAATAACTCCTCGAACCCAGAGCACAGCCGATCTATGACGAACCAACGCCTCTCACGAGCGTTCACGCTTGCGGCCACCGTTGTCGCGGTGATGCTCTCTGCGCCGTCCGCGGGCGCTGCCGACCTCAACCTGTCCGACACGCCGCTGTTCCTGAGTCAGGGCGCGCCACCGCTGAATCTGCTGGTCGTCGGCCGCGATCACAAGCTGTACTACGAGGCGTACAACGACGCATCCGATTTGAATGGCGACGGCGTCCTCGACGTGGGCTACAAGGGTTATCTGCCCAACAACGCGGGCGGCGTCGACTACTACGGGTACTTCGATTCGTACAAGTGCTACAACTATGACAGCAGCGATAGCCGGTTCGAACCTGCCGCAGACGCCCCCAACAAGACGTGCGCCGGCACTTGGAGCGGCGATTTCCTGAACTACCTCACGACTGCTCGTATCGATGCTCTGCGCAAGGTTCTGTACGGCGGCAAGCGCTCCGCCGACGGTGTTGGTAACACGACTCTCGAGCGCACGCATATCCCGATGGATGCGCACAGTTGGGGCAAGGAGTACACGAGCTTCGACGTCGACCACTTCCAGATCAACCAGTACACGCCCTATTCAGCGCCGAATGCAGGTACGCGGCATCTGTTTGCGAACACGACGCCGCTCACCGGAACCCTGGGCAGCGACGAGTATTGGTACAACAACAACCAAGCGCCGCTCCTGCGTGTGATCAAGAATTCCCCGTATCGGAAGTGGGAATGGGTGAGCAAGGAAAGCCCCGTCGCCGGTCCGACCGTTCAGCCGGCGGGTAGCGGGCCCATCGCAGCGGGGACCATCATCGACATGGTCGTCCGCGTCCAGGTCTGCGTCCCGGGTCTGATCGGCAAGGAGAACTGCCGACAGTACTCGAACACGGCTACGCCGCCGCAGGTCACCTGGAAACCGGTCGGCTTGCTGCAAGAGTTCGGTGAAAACGACTCGATGCTGTTCGGTCTGCTGACCAGCTCCTACACTGCCAACAAGAGCGGCGGCGTTCTGCGCAAGAATGTCGGCTCCCTCACCAACGAGATCAATCCCAACACGGGCCAGTTCATCACCCCGCCAAACGCTGCGGGCATCGTTACCACGCTCGATCGCCTGCGCGTCGGACCGTACACACGCTATCGAGATCCGTCCACCCCGCCCAACCCCCCGCCCGCGCAGGGCATCGGCGGTGTCAACTACGACACTGACGTCATTAACGCGGGGCCCCAGACTCAAGACCAGCTCTGTGCGCTGCCCGCCATGGGCATTGGAACTGCGCCGGATGGCGTCTGCCGCATGTGGGGCAATCCGGTCGCCGAGATGATGTACGAAGGCTTGCGCTATTTCCGCGGCATGCAGCCGACGGCAGCTTTCACGGCGATCAAAAACAGCACTGACGTCGACATCGAAACGCAGCGCCTGCTCCTGCCGCGCCCGAACTGGACCGATCCCTATAGCACCTATCCTGGCTGCGCCAAGCCGTTCGAAACGGTAATGGCCGATATCGACAATTCATACGATTCGGATCAGCTGCCCGGCAGCACTTTTCCGCTCAGCAGCGGTAGCACCCAACTCTCGGCTGGCAGCAAGTTGCCGGGCCTGGACGTCGGGCAGCTGGCCACGATGATCACGGGACACGAGCCCGGCGTGACGGGCCAGCACTTCATCGGCGAATCCGGTTTGGAGAAGGACGGCGCGCCGACACCGAAGACTGTTACCGATCTCGGCAAGATCCGCGGTCTCGCGCCCGCGGAGCCGACCAAGGAGGGCGGCTACTATGCATCCAGCGTTTCCTATTTCGGGCTGACGAACGATATTCATCCGACAGTGGGCAACAACGGCAAAGGCGACCAGAAGGTGCAGACCTTCGCGGTGGCGCTGGCGTCGCCGCTGCCCAAGATCGAGATTCCGGTGGGCGGCGGCAGAATCGTGACGCTCGTGCCGTTCGCCAAGTCGGTCAAGGTCATTGGTGCCACCACTGCCAACCAGATCAAGACCGCTCAAGGCGAGTTTCAGCCGACCAACCAGATCGTCGACTTCTATGTCGAGGACATCGCCGCGGACGGCCGGTCGGGAACCTTCCAGGTCAACTTCGAAGACGTCGAGGCGGGCAACGATCACGACATGGATGCGATCGTCCGCTACACCTACACCGTCGACGCGGGCAATAACGTGACTGTCAGCTTGTCGTCGGACTACCAGGCCGGCGGCGTCATCCACCATCTGGGCTACGTGATTTCCGGGACGACAGCCGATGGCGTGTACCTGGAAGTGCAGGACTGCAACAAGACCGGTCCCAACGCCTATGCGTGCAATCCGGGCCCGGAAACGCCTGCGCCACCAACGGGCGCGGACAACAGGGATGTCAACTATTTTCTCGACACGCCGCCACTGCAGCCGCCGGGCGGCGTGTGGGACGACAACGCGGGATTGCCCGGGTCCGCCACGCGCACGTTCACGCCCTCGTCGGCACCTGTCGCGACCTTGCTCAAGGATCCGCTCTGGTATGCCGCGAAGTGGGGCGGCTTCAAGGACGGCAACGACAACGACTTACCTGACGTGCAGTCCGAATGGGACAAGGATCCTGTTGGCAGCCGGGGCTACGGCGTGCCGGACAACTATTTCCTGGTGACCAACGCGCTGACACTCAGTCAGCAGCTGCGCGATGCGTTCGATGAGATCCTGCAGCGCACCGCCTCTGCGTCATCCGCCTCGATCAACAGCGGGGCGATCGGTGATTCGACGCGCGTTTACCAGGCCCGCTTCAACTCTGCGGACTGGACCGGCGAGCTGCTGGCCTTCGGTGTGAATACGACGACGGGCGCCGTGGTGACGAATCCCTCAGTATGGGATGCGAGCGAGGAGATCCCTGACCCCGCCGATCGTCAGATCATCACCGTAAACAGCGACGGTACGGTAAACGGCAATGGTGCTCCAACCGCATTCACGACCACCGATCTCGACGATGTGCGCAAGGCGCAGCTGACTGGCGTCACTCCGCTGGTCGATCAGGATGTCGCCGCATATGTCAGCTATCTGCGCGGCGACAATTCGCAGGAGGAAGACGCAGACGGCGCGACCTACAAGTTCCGCAAGCGGGCGTCGCGGCTCGGCGATATCGTGAATTCCTCGCCGCTGTACGTCGGCGCGCCCCGGGCGCGCTATAGCGACACGCTCGAGGCTTCGGGTCAGAAGTACTCGCAGTTCGTTAGCAGCAGGAGCGGGCGCCAGCCGATCGTTTATGCAGGCGCCAATGACGGCATGTTGCACGGATTCAACGCCACTACCGGGCGCGAAGTGTTCGGCTTCATCCCGGGCACGGTGTTCCGGAATCTGCGCAAGCTCACGAGTCCCGGGTACACGCATCGCTACTACGTGGACGGCGCAGCGAACTCCGGCGACGTGTTCTTCCATGGCGACAGCGCGTGGCACACAGCATTGGTCGGCGGCCTCAACAAGGGCGGCCAGGCGGTGTACGCGCTCGACGTCACCGATCCGACCGACCTCGACTCCGCCGAGACCACGCCGGGAAAAACGTTCCTCTGGGAGCTCACTGACGCGGACGATGCCGATCTGGGTTACACCTTCGGACAACCTGCAATCGTCCGTTTGCACGACGGCACCTGGGCGGCGGTGTTCGGCAACGGCTACAACAACACGAACACGGTGGACGACATCCACGTCAGCACGACTGGCAACGCCGTGCTCTACATCGTCAACATCGAGACCGGCGACATCATCCGCAAGTTGGACACTGGCAAGGGAATGGCCGCCGACCCGACCGGCGCGAATCGCGCGAACGGCCTCGCGACGCCCGTGATGGTCGACATCGACAACGATCGTATCGTCGATCAGGCATACGCCGGCGATCTGTTCGGCAACCTTTGGAAGTTCGATCTGCGCGGCAACACGGCCAGCTCGTGGGGCTTCGCGTTCAAGGATTCGAACAACAAGCCGGCGCCCTTGTTCACGGCGCGCGATGGCACCGATGCGGGAGCTAAGGCGCAACCGATTACGGTCCGCCCCGAGGTTGCGCGCGGTCCGCACGGCGCCGGCGTGATGATCCTGTTCGGCACCGGAAAATATCTCGAGGGTGCCGACAAGTCGGTGCCGCCGCCGCCGGCACCGCAATTGGTGCAGTCCTTCTACGGCATCATCGACAAGAACACCATCGATAGCAGCACCAACACTTTTGCGGACACCGATCGCATCACGCGCGGTGACCTGGTGCAACAGACGATTCTGTCGGAGCCCCTCGTCGATCCGGACGGCCCTGACGGCACCAGCTCCTCCGACCCTAACGACCCTGATGAGAACGACCCTGGCCGCTATGTCCGCATCACGTCCAACAATCCGCTCGCCGCTGCGCGCGGCTGGTATCTCGACCTGAAAAGCCCGAGCGGTTATCAGGGCGAAAGGCAAGTGACCGATCCGGCTGTGCGCGGCGATCGCGTCATCTTCACGACGTTGCTCCCCGACCCTGATCCGTGCGGCCACGGCGGCAAGAGCTGGCTGATGGAGCTCGATCTGCTCGACGGCAGCAGGTTGTCGGAGGCGGTGCTCGATACCAACAACGACGGCAAGGTCGACGAGAACGACGACCTCAACGGCGAGTCCGCCAGCGGCGTGATGGACGGCCAGATCCTGTCGCGACCGGCAATCCTGACCTGTCTCGATGGCAGCTGTCCGGATCGCAAGCTGTCGTCGGGTTCGGGCGGCACGCTGTTCGAAATCAGCGAAGCATCGGACCGCGCCAGCCGCGGCCGGCAATCGTGGCGTCAGCTGCGGTGAGAGCAAGCATGCGCCAGCGAACTGCCGGTGTTACGTTGATCGAGCTGCTGATCGTCGTGGCGGTCATCGGCATCCTCGCTGCCATCGCTTATCCGAGCTATCGGCAGTACGTCCTGCGCGCCTCGCGCACGGAGGCGAAAGTCGCGCTGTTGCAATGGGCGCAAGTGCTGGAGAAGTGCTTTACGCGCTTCGGTACTTATAGCGACCCGCAATGCCAGGCGGCGACAAATGTTGCCGCCGGCTCGCTCTCGCCGGAGGGCCGCTATCGAGTGACACCCGTCGCGCCGATCACCGCCATGGGCTATGTCCTGCAAGCCGCGCCCCAAGGCGGACAGGCCGGTGATACGCAGTGCGGAGTGTTCACGCTCGATCAGACCGGACAGCGTGGAGTTACCGGCCCAGGCGGCGTGGCGACGTGCTGGTAGCGCTGCCACGCCGCGATGCCGATGTGAGGACATGCAATGACGGCTTCTCGTCGACAACATAGAGCGTACCCGCGGCGTCGATCGTGACGCCTTCCGCTGTCGACGCGATCGAGCGCAGCTCGAATCGACTCAGCACCGCGCCGGTAGCGTCGACTTGCAGCAGTCGCGCCGATTCTTGACTCAAGAGCAGCAACCCGCCGCCAGCAAGCACTTGGACGTCGGCGAGGTCGAGCACATCGAGCGCGCGCGTGAACAATGCGCTCGTTTGCGCCTTGCCGGTGTCGAAGTGCAACTCGGCGCGAATCACCGTGAGCGGCTCTTTCTCTTTGACGACGATGAAGTGTCCGGTGCCGCGATCGTATGAGATGCCCTCCAGACCGACATTACCGACCTTGGGTCCGAGCTTGACTGCCGGCAACGCGGAGCGTGCGAGCGTATCGCCCGCCGCGTACTTGAAGAGATAGGCACTTTGCAGCCGTTCTTCCGTGAGCACGAACTGACCGTCGCCGATGTAGGCGAGGCCTTCCGTATCGTCGAAGCCGGATAGTTTCATCGAGCTGATCGGCGCGCCCTGCGTCGAAATGCGGGTGAGCGCGCGTGCCTCGTCGTCGAGCACGTAGAGCGAGTTGTCGTCCCAGCTCCACGTCACTGTCGAGACTTCGCCGAGCGAGGCGGGCAGCGAGTAGCTCGCGCTGTGTCGATACTCATCCAAGTCGAGCGACGGTTCATCGGCC
>CADEEJ010000192.1 GCA_902826315.1 uncultured Steroidobacter sp. | reverse complement strand
GGTATTCCTGCGATTGCCATTCCGGGCGGGGGCAAGAGCGGGGGCAACCACTCGCAACGTCCTGGCAATGGTCGATCGCGAGTTCGCGAACAACCCGGGCCGGCTCCAGGATTTTGACCTGCCCGTCACACGTGACCAGGCGCTGGACGCGCTGGGCAACTTCATCGAGAAGCGCCTCGAACATTTCGGTCAGTATCAGGATGCGATGCTGGGCGGCGAGCCATTCCTGTTCCATTCGCATCTGTCGGGCCCGCTCAACCTGCACCTGCTGCGGCCGAGGGAAGTCGTCGACGCGGTCGTCGACAACCAATGCGCGGCCCCGCTCAATTCCGTTGAAGGATTCGTGCGTCAGATCATTGGCTGGCGCGAGTTCGTCCGCGGTGTGTACTGGCGCTTCATGCCGCGTTACGCAGATGCCAATGCGCTGAACGCGGAACTCTCGATGCCACGCTTCTACTGGAGCGGCGCAACCGACATGCACTGCCTGGCTGAAGCAATTCAGCACACGATCGATCACGCCTACGCGCATCACATCGAGCGGCTGATGGTGCTGGGGCTGTTCGCTCTGCTCGCCAGCGTCCGCCCCTACGAGGTCCATCGCTGGCATATGTCGATGTTCTGGGATGCCGTAGACTGGGTTTCGCTGCCGAACGTGCTGGGGATGAGTCAACACGCGGACGGAGGGGTCATGGCAACAAAGCCGTATGTCGCCGGCGGCAACTACATAAACAGAATGAGCGACCACTGCCGCCACTGTCGGTACGATCCTAGCGTCGCGACTGGGGAGAACGCCTGTCCATTTACGACGCTCTACTGGGATTTTCTGGTCCGACACAAGGCGCACTTTGCGGCCAACCGCCGGATGACGTTCCCCTACCGGAACCTGGCGCGTAAAGGCGGCGGCGAACTGGCAGCGATCCGTAGGCGCGCCGACGTTTTGAAAGCGCGCGTCGCTGCGGACGCCTCGATCTAGATTTTTCCGCCCCCCACAGGACCGACGAGCGCCATCGCGGTGTGGGTTCAGGTTCTTGGCAGGCGGACGTAGCGCGCAGCCGTCGTCAGTCGCAGCAGCAGCTCGCCATGCGAGGCACGCTTGGTGACGCAGTCATCTGCACCGGCCGCGAGCCCGCGCGCCACTTCATCTTCGGAGTCGAGTGCGGTGAAGAGGAGCACGTAGCTGTAACCGTCCCGGCTGTGCCTGCGTACTTCTGGACACAGATCGATTCCGTCACCATCGTGCAGAGTGCGATCCAGAATCGCGATCGGGAAGAAGGCTGTTTCCATCGCCTCGCGCGCTGCCTTTGCACAGCCGACGCTCAAGTAGCGCAACCCAGCAGCGTCCAGAACAGCCTCGATGTATTCCCGCACGAGGGGGTCGTCCTCGACCAGCAATATCTCCGTCGCAACGCCTGGCCAGTGGGGCGCTCGTGAGTGCATGACAGTTTCTGGGAGCTGCGCCTTGCGTCGGCGCTTCTAGTGCCACCTCAGTCCTCCCATCGTTGCTACCTAAGAGCATCCCGCTCAGCTGAAAAGCAGTCCTCCATTCGAAGGAGGCCTCGTCGATCTCTAGCAGCGGCTTGCGCGCGACCATACCACCGGCCAGATTCACGAGGATATCGATATGCTTGCCGAAAGCGTTCCGCGTTGCGGCAACGAGCGCATCGACCTCCGCCGCGCGGCGATCTGCCGGTTACGCCGGCTTGCGCGGCGACCTGGAAATCGTCAACAACCCCGATGGGACGGTGCGGCTGGCACCGACTGGCGAGTTCACGACCCAGCGCTTCGACAGCGTCTACGACAAGTGGCCGCCGAGTCTCAATATCGCCGCTGGTGTGACCGATGAGTTCGTCGTCCGGCTCGGACTGTTCCGGGCCATGTCACGCGCCGACCCGCGAACGCGATCTGGCACAGCGGTTCAACGTGAGGCGCGTAACCATCCGTGAGGCAGAGATTGCGCTCGAAGCCCAGGGTTTGGTTGTCGATCCGCACCGGGTCAGGCGTCTATGTGCTGCCCCGTCCCGCCGGTTCCTGGTCACTACTCGAATCTGATCTCATCGCGGTGGCTGCCTACGGCGCTTTGGCCTAGAAAAAGCGCAACCCGCGCGTAAGACCGCGCGGGCTGCGTGCCCCAGGGCGCAACTGCGACCGACCGGGAGTGGGTCGCCGCCACGTTCGGGCTCAGTCGTTCTCGAACTCGACCTCGCGCGCAGAAAACACACCGCCGGTGACACTGCCCTTTGCCGAGACCTGGCGGCCCGCCGCCGCGTCGAAGAACGCGTCCTCACTGATTCGAGTATCGCCCTCAGCCTCGAACTGCGTGGCTGCGTTCGTCTGAATCGTCACGCCGAGTATCGTGAAGCCAGGACGATTGACGCCGTCCACCACGCCGCGCAACCGCCCTTCTTTCTAGGCACGACGACGTTCGAGCCGTGAGGCGACGACGTCGTTGCTTCCGGCAGGAAGCTCGGCGCCGCGCACTTCGACGAAGTCGCCCGCGGCAATACTGCCCAGATTGAAATTCGGCACCCGCTGATCGCCCTTATCCTCGACACGCGTGTTCGCGTTCACGGTGACGTCGATGCCGAGCACGACGAGCCTGTTCGAGGCGCGGTCGACGGAATCGACCCGCGCCTCGATCCGCGCGCTCGACTGGCGCTTGAACTGCACTTTGGTCGCCACCAGCACGCCGCTCGCGTCCATCTGTCCTTCGGCTTCGACCTTGACGTTCAGCGCCAGGTCCGCCGCGGCCCCGTTCTCGAAGCGCGTATTCGCGTTGGTGGTCACGCGCCGGCCGGCCACGTCAAAATCGGTCGCGGAGACGAACCGCGTGACCAGCCCTTCGATCTCGATCTGCATGCCGGCCGCGCCGCCGTCATCGTCGCGCTTGAGCTCGATCGAGCTTGCCACCAGTGCGCCGGCTGCGTTGATGGAGCTGCCCTTCGCCTCGATGAGATCGCCGTTGCGCGGCTGGCCGTTCTGAAAGTCCTGAACCGACGCGGTCGAGTAGTCCACCACCAGCTCGTTCACGTTCAGCTTGTGTGCGGCGGTGTCGACATTCGAAGCGAGGCCGGTAACTTCGAACACGGTGCCCGGCGGCTTGGCTTCGATGCGCGTCGCCTGGATGGCGCCGTCGGCGCGGCGCATGCCGCTCACCTCGACGATGACTCCGGCAGCAAGCCCGGCAAGCGACGCGCCAGGAATGTTGTCATCGAACGAGGTGTCAGCATCGGTCAGCACCGTTTGCCCCAGCACCACGAGCTGGCCCGTCGCGGCATCGACGCTTGCGACCGGGCCTTTGACCTGGTCGTCGAAGTCGACCCGATCCGCCGTCGAATTTCCGTTGCTGTCGCGATGCGCGTGGATGGTGACGATGTGGCCGACACGCAGATCTGCCTGCGTGCCGGGCCGGCCGTTGATCGTGAATGCGGCGCTGCCGGTTTCGAAGCGCGCGCCATTGACGAATACACTGCCGAATCCGCTGACCGGTCCGCTCGCGACGACTGCGACGGACTGCGCCGCCGGCTGCGGCGCCTCGTCGCTCGAAGAGCCACCGCCCCCGCAGGCCGCCAGGCCGAGCAGGACGGCTGCGGCGAGGATCGCCTTCGTCAGATATGTATGCTTCATCGTGGTAACTCCCGCTGAGATGAAGCGACAACGGCTCGGCAGCCGGAATATTCCCGCGAGCCTGCATGGAATAAGCGCGGCGATCAGTCGTTATGTTCGAAGCGGCGGCCAGCCGGCCGCTTTTTTTCTTCGGGAGTCTGCGATGAACCGATTCTCTCAGTTGTGCAATGTGCTGCTCGTAACCAGTGTTCTGGCGTCCGCGGCCGCCGTCGCCCGCGAGCCCGATGAACCGCCGCGGCGCGAGGACCGCAGAGAAGACCGGCGTGAGAATCGCCGGGAGGATCGTCGCGACAACCGTCACGAGGATCGCAGCGGCCCCAGTGGCCGGGCCAACAGCGGCCGGGATCACCACGAAAGGCGCTCCGGCCATGGGCAGCGTGGCAGTTCGCACGCTTCGAGGCCTGCTACCGAGTAAGATCTCCCGCAATGAACGTCTCCAAGACAGTCCTGGCCAGCGCCGTCGTCGCTGTACTCGCTCATTGCAATACCGCCAATGCCGACACACGCGTGCAACTTTCCAGCGGCGTGCAGTTTTCCGACGGCAAGTACGGCGAGACGACAGGCACGAGCGCTCTCGTCGTCCCGTTCTCGGTTCGCGCCACGTTCGGTGCGTGGTCGATCCGCGCATCCGTTCCGTACGTCGTGGTAGACGGACCGGCCGATGTGAGCGAGATCATCGACGACTCGGGCGGCAGGGGCTCGAGCAGCGGTTCGGGAAGCTCCGGTTCGGGCTCCGGCAGCGGAAGCGGCAGTGGTAGCGGCGGAAGCGGCGGAAGCGGCGGAAGCGGCGACGATGATGATGACGATGTCGTCGGTGCGGCGGATCGCAGCGTGTCGGGTATCGGCGATGCCAGCATCGCACTGACGTACTCGCTCGATACGATCGGTGACTCGCCAGCGTATCTCGATCTCACTGGCCGCGTGCGCCTGCCGACGGGTAACGAAGACGAAGGTCTCGGCGTCGGGGCCACTGATTCCGTCGCACTCGTCGAACTGGGTTGGGACGCAGATGCGGGCGGCGTATTCGCAAGCGCCGGGCGTCGCTTCCTTGGCGACAGCGACAACTTCGAGCGCGTGGACGGCTGGCAGGCCTCTGCCGGTGGCTGGATCAATGTCAGCGATTCCGCGGTCGTCGGCGCCTACTACGACTGGCGTGACTCGTCGGTGCGCGACGGCGAGGAGCCGAGCTCGGCCGAGGCCTACGTAGCCTGGCGCCTGAACGACGCATGGAAGATCGAACTGAACGGCGGGGTCGGACTTTCCGATGTAAGCGCCGACTACACAGTGGGACTCACGCTGATCTGGCGCTCCGCTGCCCGGCGCTGACCTGATTCTCGTTATCGCTGCGGCGCTGCTGCCCATCGCCGCTCGATCAGCTCGCGCTCATCGGCAACTTCCACTGCACCACCGCCACCGAGCCGATCCATCACCTCATCGAGCAGCTCACTGGAACCAGCCGCCCGGAAGCCTTCGCTCGGATCTGCAGTTCCATCCCAGGCCACGACTTCCCACTTTGCATCACTACGGCAAGCCACGCCTTCGGCCGCTGAGCTTGCATTGCGTGAGCCGAACGCGCGGCAATACCGTCCGTCTTCCGCCCTGAACGTCAAGATGATCCATACCGAGCGATCGCCCTCGCTCGCAGCCCTGCCGCTCTCGCCGCTCTCCAGCGCGGCGAGCAGGAGTCCGCTCGACGGCGCTCCGCTCAACGATGTCGTCTCGCTCGCGGCCACTGGAATCTCCACGGGCTCCCGCGGCCGCGAGAGCACGAATCCCACTGCGAGACCTGCAATGCCTGCGGCCAACGCACTGACGGCCGCGCCCCAACCGCGCGGCGACCGCGAGGCGCGCGACATCGGCTTGCCATCCATAATGTGCTGCGACAATGCGTCGCCCGGCTGCGGCGCTGGCAACGGAACGTCCGCCTTCAGCCGCGCATCTGCTACGCGCATCCGCTCCAGCCTTACGCGCGCACCCGCGTCGCCGACCAGCGCCTGCTCGACGCGGGTCCGTGTCCCAGCATCGAGTTCGCCGTCCATGTACGCGCACAACAGCTCGTCATTCAGTTCGAAGCGTTCGCTCACTTCGCGGCTCTCACACGCTGTGGACCTTCTCCGAGATTCGCGGCAAGCCTGGCCCGCGCTCGCGCCAGACGGCTCATCACTGTGCCGATGGGCACTTCGAGGATGTCCGCCGTCTGCTGGTACGACATGCCATCGAGGACGACCAGCGCGACCACGACGCGCTGTTCTTCCGGCAGCTCGTCGAGCGCCTGTCGCGCTTCGCTGGTCTGAATGTGTCGCATCGTTACTTCACGTCCGTCGGCGCCGGCGATATCAGCATGGGATTCCAGCGGCTCGGCGCGCCTGCGATGCGCGCGCAACTCGTCGCGCCAGAGGTTTTGCATGATCCTGTACAGCCAGCTGTCCAGCCGCGTCCCCTGTTGCCAGGAATCGGCATGGCGCAGGGCACGCTCGACTGCAGCCTGCACCACATCCTCCGCATCGTCATGCGACTTCGTCAGCACGGACGCGAAGCGACGCAGCCGCGGTAGCAGTTCAACGAGCTCGCGCCTGAACTCCGGCATGTCTCGACCAACCTCCGACCGACAACGACCCCGCCAGCGAATTATTCCCTCTGCCGCGGTATTTCTGTAGTGTGCCGCTCATGGATCATCCAGGCCACGAGTTGCGTAAGTCAGCCGGCGCAGCGCGGATCCTCGCGTCCGTGCTGCTGTCGGCTCTGCCGCTGCTCGCCGGCGATGCGTGGTCGCGTGAAGATGACGAGCCTCGCGAGCGCGAATTGCGCACCGAGCGCCGCGAGGCACGCGAAGAACGACGAGTCCGTGAGCAGCAGGAGCGTCGCGAGCGCGAAGCCGAGAGAACTGACAGCGACCGGATCGACAACTCCGGCAGCGGGTCGGTGGCATCGGACAACTCGGGACCCGGCAGCGTCGATTCGGACGATCGCAGCGACGACGATGACCACGACCGCGACGACCGGGACCGCGGATCGTCCGCACGGTTCGAGGTGGAACGAGACACTGCGGGCCACGAGCGCGTGCGCCGTGAAGTGCTGATGGTCGCAGACCGTGCCTCGATCGATACAGTTCGCACCGCTGGGTTCACGATCATCGCCGAGCGTCCGCTGGCCGCTTTCGGCGAAACGCTGGCGCGTATTCGTGTCCGGCGTGGAAGTTCGGTGGACCAGGTGATCTCCGAGCTGCAGGCGCTCGCGCCGCTCGCGAGCATCGCCCCGCATCATGTGTTTCGCCCGTCTGCCGACGATGTCGCCGTGGCGACACCGGAAGAAAATTCACCCGCCCCCGTCCCGCGACACGAGCCCAACGGCGCCGGGCATGTTGGCGTGATCGACACTGGCGCCGATTTAGCGTGGCCGGCGCTTACGCGTGCGATCGTGCAGACCAAAGCTTTCGCGGATGGGGGTTACACGTCGCGCACGCACGGTACGCTCGTTGCGCAGATCGTGGCACGAAGCGGCGCGCGCTTGACCGTCGCCGACGTGTTCGGCCTAGATGCCGACAATCGTCTGTTCGCCCCCGCCGCAGCCATTGCGAGCGCCATCGACTGGCTTGTCGGGAACAGCGTGCGCGTGATCAATATCAGCATCGAAGGACCGGACAACGTGGTGCTCGCGCACGTCATCAAGCGCGCTGTTGCCGCCGACGTCGCGATCGTGGCGGCTGCGGGCAATGCGGGGCCAGCAGCGCCGCCGGCATTCCCCGCTGCATATTCAGGCGTAGTCGCGGTTACGGCTGTCGACGAGAGCGGACGTGTCTATCGACGGGCCAACCGAGGCGACTACATCACGTTTGCAGCGCGCGGCGTACGCATCCCTTCGGACTACGACGCCGTTTCGTCCAAGACCGTCTCGGGTACATCCTTCGCTGCGCCTGTTGTCGCGGCCGCCATTGCCCGCCGGCTCGACCAGTCCGCAAGTGTGCAGAGCGCAATCGACTCATTGAAGAGTGAGGCACGCGATCGCGGCACTCCGGGTCGCGATACCACGTACGGCTGGGGCGAGCTCAATACTCCGGGCGTGCTGGCCGTTAGTTCTCGCTGCTCCTTCTCCCGCTCACAGCGGCAGTTGCACAAAGAATGACGAACCCTGGCCAGGGCTGCTCTCGGCCCAGATGCGTCCACCATGCGCATTGACTATTCGTCGCGCAATCACCAGCCCCAGGCCCGTGCCTGGCTCGCCCGCAGTCCCCGTCCTGCGCAAGGATCGAAATGGCTCGAACATCCTGTCCAGGTCGTTGCGGCTCATGCCGGGGCCCTGATCACGCACTTCGATGAGCGCATTGTCGCTTTGCCGGCGGAGCCACAGTTGGATCGTCGTGCCGTCTGGCGAGAACTTCACTGCGTTGCTGATGAGATTATTCAATACCTGCTCGAATCTCCCAGTGTCGAGCAGCAGTGCCGGCATGTCAGCGTCCGCATGCAGCTGCAGACTGATCTGCTTCGTGTCGGCCAGAACTAAGGATGCACATCTCCGTCATCCAGAATGTTCATTTGCCGATTCATGTAAGCCGCGACCTCGGCCGATGCGAGCTCGATCGTCGGCAGATCAGGGCCGGAGAGCCGGTAGCGGTCGATGCCGAGCGCTTCCATGCGATAGATTCCGAACGGGACGGTGACCCGAAATCCGTCCTGCGCCCGGCTCCCGCAGACGCGTCCGAAGACCTTCACTCTGTATGAATCAGTCACTGAACGGTCCGCATCGTAGCCCGCATTTGCGGCCGACCACTGCTTGACCTCAATCGGTACATGCCGTGAGGGGGAACCGCCTAGGCGTGCCGTCTTTGACTCCCGAGGCGCGTGACTGATGGCGTCGCATGCAGTTGAGCAGATCGCGGTCGGGGCCCGCTGACCTTGCGCGCTGCTAACCTCAATCCCGCTCACCTGTTGGCCTCATCTCGCGTCTGTTGGCCTCATCTCGCGTCCGGACGGATCCATTGCAAGCAGCAATCCATGCGCGTCGGCCAACGGGAGTACCCGTCGGATTGGGATCGGCCGCATGCTTTCGGCATGGTCGGAGCGTGGCAGCCGAACGACCGCTGGACTTTCTCGGCGAAGTGGAAATACGCGTCGGGCCGACCAACCGACGCGTACATCGTCTATAGCGATGTGCTTGGGGCTGCAAGGCCGCTGCGTTATTGGAAAGAACTCACGCGCAGCAACGCCGAGCGGCTGCCCGCGTATCATTCCCTCAATCTGCGCGTAGACTACCAGCGCCGTTGCGGCCCGTTGAGTCTCGTTGCGTATCTCGACGTGCTCAAGGTCTATGCGCGCGAGAATGGCAATGCGTGCGAGTGGGACGAGCGCCGGGGCGTGAATGTCATCGAAGGATTGGACGAGCCGCTGCCGACGCTTGGCCTGAGATCCGAGTATTCCTGGACGGTACGGGATTGACCACGGCTGCGTGTCAGTGACGGCCACGCTTCAGCCGGCGGCCCGAGTAGGCGCATCGCGTTATGTAGCGGCCTTTCGTGGTTTCGTCCGATCGCGTGATGTCGTGAACTTGGCGCCGAGTGAGAGCGTTCGAGAGCGCTTGCTTTACGAGCGCTGCGTTCTTCCAAGGATGCCAGCCACACGAATCAGGAGTACGCGATGAGCGAGAAATCAGCACCCCCGTCGACAATCCCTGCGGATGATCCCGCGCGGCTCTCGCTCGTCGACCCCGACGATCCACAGCTGCGGCATGTCGCGATCGTCGGCGACACCTGCACGATCCCGAGCAGCGACGAACGAGAGGCCTTCATGGAATAGGCGCAGGCTCTCGCTCCGCAAGACCGAACGGATGAAACCTGATACGTAGGGAGCAACCATGGCGAAGCGTGACGTTGTTTTTCCGGCCGGGCGCCAGGCGCTTTATGCAGTGAACCGCTATTCGCCGGCCATCCGGTCCAATGGCTTCCTCTTCGTTTCGGGGCAGGTCGGCAGCCGTCCGGACGGCTCGCCCGAGCCCGACCTGGAGGCGCAGGTCCGGCTCGCGTTCGACAATCTGAACGCAATCCTGTCGGCTGCAGGCTGCACGTTCGACGACGTGATCGACGTGACCGTATTCATCGTCGATCCCGAATCGAATTTCGAAGAGATCTGGAAGGTGGCGCAAGCCTACTGGGGCGACGCGCCCCACCCGACACTGACCGGCATCGGCGTGACGTGGCTCTATGGCTTCCAGTTCGAGATCAAGGTGATCGCGAAGCTTCCGGGCGACAACGCGATCCATTCGTAGCGCGCAAGTACGCCACACGAACGGCGCGCGATAACCGGCGACGCGGTAGCGCGAGTCCCGCCGGTGGGCGTACTCGGGCCCACGGCGTGTACATATATGTATATATGAGAGCCGCCCGGGCTCTTCGAGATTGGTGGAGGCACGTGAACGCAATCTATCGGCGGCGCTGCCCGCGATTCAGCGCGCACGGATGTCCTTGTCGGCTTCGCGCTTCTGCCGCGCTACGGCCTTCGTGACAAGACGCCTTCACGGCATCGGATAGCTCGCGCTGGCGGTTGCGGGTCGGTGCGGTCATAGCAATGAATAGACGGATGACGGGCGCCAAAAGAT
>CADEEJ010000191.1 GCA_902826315.1 uncultured Steroidobacter sp. | reverse complement strand
GACCTGGTCGTGCTGGATGCAGATCCTGCGGATTCGCCGAGAAATTTCGCGGCAGTTCGTTGTGTCGTGCGCCATGGAGAAGTGATCTACACGTTGGAGCAGTGATGGACAAGCCGCGCATCTTCCTGGGCTCATCGGCCGCGCAGACCAAGCTGTTGCAGTCACTGACGCGCGGTCTCGAAGACATCGCACAAGTAGAGCCGTGGACCGCTTCATTCAACCCGGGGACCACTACGCTCGGGCGCCTCCTCGAGCTTACGCGCGAGGTTGATTTCGCTGCGTTCGTGTTCGCCCGCGACGACTGGACGGTCAAAGGAGCCGCAGCGGCCGTCAGTGATGGTGGGCAAGCTGCGCCGCGCGACAACGTCGTCTTCGAGGCAGGATTGTTCGGCGGCGTGCTCGGCATGCGCCGGACTTTTATTCTCCATGCGAGCGGTGCGAAGCTGCCGACCGATCTCCTCGGCCTCACGTGCATCCGCTACGCGGAGGAGCTGACCCCGACCGAGATCAAGGGCATCAACCAGAAACTTCGCAAGGCGATCGAGAGCGAGGGTCGAGTCGTCGGCATCGAAGGCTTGTGGTGGCAGTTTTCTTTGACCGAGCGCAGTGCCGATGAGCCTTCGGCCATGAGCCTGCTGCGGGTCACGCGCGATCGCAATGGGATGCTGGAGGTGTCCGGTCGTTCATGGCAGGCGGATGGCACTTTGTCGGCGCGGTACCGCAGCGAAGCAGCGAAGGAGACGAAGGATCCCGCCGGCGTCTTCTACTACTGGAAGGGCGAGCGGCCGCGCAGCTCGAACGCACCGCAAGTGGATGGGACGGGCGAGATCCGAATCGAGTCTGCGGATCGTGCGGCCGGTTACTGGACTACCTTCCTGCCGAACGCCACCGTGCGGACATCGGGAGTCTACTTGCGTGCCGATGCCGAGGACCTGACGATTCTGGACGGGCGCGACGACAAGAAGCGCGCCGAGTTGCTCGCGCAGCAACTGCAGCGCTGGGAATCGATCAGGAACGGGTGAGAGCTAGAGCTGCGTAGCGTCTGCGCGGCTGCGGACTTCGGCGAAGGTCCAGTCGCGCAGCAGATTTCCGTTCTCCCAGACCGTCACCATCGCGTCTTCATATCCTGGCGGCTTGACCACATCGGCGAGTGACGTTGCTTCGGGCGGCACGCGCACAGTCTGGAAGGTGCCGAGCTCGCGATGTCGCAGCAGCGTCATGCGCCCGCGCTTGCTTTGCTTGCCCTTGTCGGTGACCGGGTCCTTGTAGACGTCGATCCAGCGACCGTCGATGCGCGCTGCGGAGCATTTGAGCGCGAACTTCTGCGTGTCCCGATGCAGCTGCTGCAGCAGTCCGCCGCCCATGCCGAACGTGAGGTTGTCGGTCGCGTAGCCCGCGCTGGTCACGCGTTCGAGAATCGCGCGGATGCTGTCCGGATTGATCCCGTCGCCCTGGATCACGCGAACGTGCTTCAGCACCTTGTAGCCTTTGCTGCTCATAGTGTGGCCGAACGCTTCGTCGAGCAGGACGAGGCACTGGTGCACGACTTGCACCGGGTCGCCGGAGTCGGGACGCACGACGAGCGTAGCGCCTGACTTGATGACCTCGTCCTTGAGTGTCTTGCCCCAGTGCTCGCGGATTGCGTAGTAGATGTCATAGCTGTCCGAAACCACCGCGACGACAGAGCCCGGCTTCGCGAACTGACGCAGCATGTTGCGGTACGCCTCGACCTCGTTCTCGCGGCCCCAACTCGTGATCGTGCTGTGCTCGGCCGCTGGAATCGAGAAGCCGGCCATCGGCTCGTGGTAGTGCGCGCGCGCCGCCATCAGCGCCAGTACGTTGTCGGTGCCAGAAAAGTTGACGAGGTGGGCCGAGCCGCCGAGTGCGGCTGATTCGGCACTCGATACGCCGCGAGAGCCGAAGTCATGCAGCTTGAAAGCCAACTGCTGCACCGGCTCGTCGCTGGTGCGTTCGAGGAACTGCCGGACCGTTTGCTTGATGTGCCAGCTGGTGGTCGCCACCGTGACCGGATACCAGAGGCGCAGCAGCATGGTTTCGAGATAGGAAGGCACCCAGTACGCGGCAGGATCGGTCGACTCGATCGTGACCAGCGCGTGATGTGTTGGCACGACGGTGCCTTCAGGAACGGCACGGATGCGGATCGGCATCAGGCCGCCACGCCGATCGACGATGGAGCGCCAGCCAGTCTCGTTGAACGGCTCGCCATGGGCGGCGAAGACGTCGCGCGCTTCGGTGACATCCGCGTGCGTGATCGGCTTGGCCAGGTACTCCTTGATAATGGCCTGGAGGCCGTAGAAGAGCGTGCGGTCGTACAGGCCGCCGCGGGATTCGACGTAGAAGAAAGTCGCGTCGGTGCCGGGCGGATACTGCAGCCAGTGACTGGCCTTATAGCTGTCGGTATTGAGGAGGAGGTTCGTCAGGCACTGCATGACGCAAGAGACTAACTCTTCTTAACGCGACTGGCAGCGAGGTTCGGGACCCATTTCTTGTTCGTCAGCTCCCGGCCCACTAGTATGCGAAACGCGAATGCCCATGCAGGAATCCTCACGATGAAACGAACATTATGCTCGCGCCACCAGGGCCGCTCGCTCGCTGGCGCAGTCGCTCTGGCGCTGAGTCTCGCGGCGATCCCGTTCACATCGGTCAGCGCGCAAACGCCTGCAAAGGCGCCGGGCACCGGCAAGCCCTGGGTCGCGCCGCGCACCCCCGAGGGAACGCCCGATTTCCAGGGCAACTGGAGCAACGAAACCCAGACGCCGCTCGAACGAATGGGGAAGGGTGGGATGAACCTGACCAACGAGCAGGCGGCCGCGCTCGAGAAGCGCGCTCAGGACGTGGAGGAATTCCGCGACCGGCCGACCGAGCCCGGCGAGACGGCGACCAAGGACAACGGCCTGACCGAGCTGGCGTCAGTGCCGGGCGAACCGACGTTCGTCGAGCGGATTGCCCAGGCGGCCGGCGGCGCAGTCGGCGGCTACAACGGCTTCTGGCTCGACCCGGGCAACAAGGTCATTCGCATCGACGGCGTCCCGCGCAGCTCCATCATCATCGACCCGGCCGACGGCCGCATCCCCCAGCTGACGGCCGCAGGCAAACAGCGCATGGGCGAGCGCATGGCCATGACGAAGAAGTTCGGCGAGTTCGACGGCCCCGAGATCAGGTCGCTGTCCGACCGCTGTCTCACTTCATTCGGATCGAATGCCGGTCCGCCGATGCTGCCGAACTACTTCTACAACAACAATTACACGATCGTGCAGACGAAAGACCACGTCATGATCATGACGGAAATGGTCCATGACGCGCGCATCATCCGGCTGGGAGCCGCCAAGCACGTGCCGGCGCAAGTCCGCCCCTGGTTCGGCGATTCGATCGGACATTGGGAAGGCGACACGCTCGTGGTCGAGACGACCGGTATCAATCCGATCCAGCTGGCGCAGTCAGGTGGGTTGGGGCCGTATCGCGGAGCGTCCGAGAAGCTGAAGGTGACGGAGCGGTTCACGCGCACGGGTCCGGACGTGCTGAACTACAAGTTCACGGTGGAAGACCCGGACACGTACACCGCGCCGTACAGCGGCGAGCTGCCGTTCAACCGCATCAACGAGCAGATTCACGAGTATGCGTGCAGCGAGGGCAATTACGCGCTGCCAGGCATCCTCGCAGGCGCGCGCGCCGAGGAAGAAGAGAAGGCGAAGCAGAAGAAGTAACTGCGCGCTGCCGAAATGAGGCGCCGGCGCAGCGTTCAATGCTCCGGCGTCAGCAAGTAGAGGCTCAATTCCTCGGGATCCGCCGCGCGTGAATCGCGGCCTCGTGCGACGATCTGACCGCGGTCGTTGATCAGCAGTCCCCATTGGAGACGAACGAACGGCTGGGCCGGATCGTCGGCCGCAACTTGCGTGTTCAGATCCGACGGCCGGCCGCGGCGCCATATCGTCGCCACGCTGTCCGCGGCAATGCCATTGAAGCTTCGACCAGTCACAGTATCGCGATTGTTGATCGCGGTTGCGTCCGACCACGTCGTACCGCCCAGCAAGGGCAGGAGAGTGGTCTCGCCGTCTCTCCAGATGAACGCCTGGGTATGGTCGGCGAAATTCGCGTTGCCGAGAACGGTGCCGTGATTGTTGATGTCGACGCCGGAAACGAACAGCGCATCGCTCGGCGCTGCCAGCGGCATGATCGTGCCGTGCTCCCAAATCACCACCGTGGTGCTCAAGCTCGCCGAGGCCGTCGCCGTACCGACGACCGCGCCGCGATTGTTCATCTTCGTCGCAGTCGTCGACTGGGAGCCGGGCAAGGGTTCGAGCTCCTGCCCGAACTCGCCTCGCTGCCAGATGAAATACTGCAGGTTCGCCGCGAAGGGATCCGGTCGCACGGCCACCAGAACCTGTCGCCGATTGTTCAGGTCGAGAGCAAACGCCCGCGCCTCTGGAGCGGCCGCTTCGATCGGCACGACGTGTCCACGTCGGAGCAGGACGGAATGCGATTGGAACTGCGCGTCCTCATAGGCGCCGATAATGTCTGACTTGTCATTGATCGCCGCCGCGGCAGAGCCCCGCGTCCCCGGAACAGGCAAATCCTGGAATGTGCCGTCGCGCCAGATGAATGCTTGGGAGAGGGCGCCGCTGCTATCCGGAGCGCTACCGACGACTTCTCCTTTGTCGTTCAGGTCACTGACGGCAAACTGCGGACCTTGGTCATTCGGTAGAAAGGTCCCGAGTAGCTCGAGGCGATAGGTGATCGCCGGTTGCGCAGGAGTTGCCAGGCTCCATGCGTACAAGGCGAGCGCACCGAGTAACGAGTGCAGGTTCCTGCGCGTCATGATCGACTCCGTGATGTCTGAAGGCCGCCGGTAAAGATGTTCGGCGACGTCCCCGGGTTCCCCGGGCAAATCCCCGGCGATTACTGCAGATAGCCGACCGCGCGGTAATGATTTTCATACGGCTGAGGCCTACGCGTATTAGACTGCCATGGACCGGGCCGACCGACCGGCTCCACCCCTCCCTCTACAGGAAGACTCAATGCCGAGACCACCGAACTACAAGCAGGAAAAGAAACGCCGCGAAGAGCAGCAGAAGAAGAAGAACGAAGAGAAGCAGCGCGAAATCGCTGAACGCAGGAAGCCGCCCGCTGATCCGCAGCCGCCTTGAGCACGGTGGACAGCCCGGCTGACGATTCGGATCCCGCCGAGCACCCCGATCAAGTCATCGCAGCAACTCGAAGGTGGCTCGAGCGAGCTGTCATCGGTCTCCAGCTATGTCCGTTCGCCGCGGTTCCGCATCTGAACGATCGCGTGCGCTACTGCGTCAGTGAGCAACGCTCCGGCGTGGGTCTGCTCGAAGAGCTCGCTCACGAACTGCAGGCGCTGCAGGATGCAGACCCGCTGAAGTGCGAGACGACGCTGCTCATTCATCCGCATGTGTTGACTGACTTTCTCGAATACAACGATTTTCTCGACGCCTGCGACGCCGCGGTGGAAGAGCTGGGATTCGAGGGTGAGCTGCAGGTGGCGAGCTTTCACCCGCAGTATCAATTCGCCGGCACCGACGCGCACGACATCGAGAACTACTCCAACCGCTCTCCCTATCCGATGCTCCACCTGCTGCGCGAGGCCAGCGTCGCGCGTGCCGTCGCAAACTTTCCGCACATCGACCGCATCGGCACGATGAACAAGGAGACGTTGCGCAGACTGGGCCATGAAGGTTGGCGCCAGTTGTGGATCAGCTAGCGATTCTGGTATCACTGCGGCACTAGAATCCAAATAGCGGGAGCGCGCCTCGCCTCGGATGGTGGCGCGAATAGAACATAATGAATGTCGCTCGCTGGTGCGCGCTGGTTTGCGCGTGCGTGGTGCTCACTGCTTGTGGCGCCGGCGGCGGCGGCGGGGGCCGCTCGAATCAGTTTCGCATTGCGCTCGATCGCACGTCGTTGGTGTTCGACGTCTATGCAGGAACGCAGAACGGCGGTCAGATCATCAATGCGACTTCGACCGGCGATTTCGAGGGCACGCTCTATCTGGGCGCCATTGTCGAAGGGCAGGGCATACGCTCGCCGATAGTGGTCACGATCGATGGCAACAACCGGGGAACGATCGCGATCGCTCCCGACACTTCGTTGCCGCCAGGGCAGTACACGTCGCGGGTGCAGGCTCTCGCGTGCTCGGATCCCGCTTGCATAAACCGCGTCGGCGGTACGCCGATCACGATCAACTGCAGCGTGACGATTCGCCGCGCCGTGGCGGCAAGCATGGACCTTGTCTATCTGAGCAGCGTCGAAGGCACCACGGCCACTTCTCGACCGATCACGGTGACTCCGGCCGAGAACATCGCCGCGTTCAGCGTGGTTCCTTCCGCAGAGGCACCGTGGTTGCAGGTTACCGACATTACGGCGACGAGCTTCCGTATCGTCGCGGGCCCGCGGCCGACGGGACGTCATCTTGGCCTTGTCGACGTGCACGGCGGCCCGTCGACCCATCGCATAACCGTGGACTACACGTCGGCGGATGCGCCTGGAAAGCCGGGCGGCCTCTATGCCTCGCCCGAGACGCTGACGTTCAACCTTCCCTCCGGCATGCAGGAATCGAAGACGATCGCCGTCGTGCCGCCATTCTCGACGAGCGTCCAGTCAGCCATCTCGTATGAATTGCCGAGCAGCGGCAACTGGCTGACGTTGAGCGGCACGGACACCAGCTTCACGGTCAATGCTTCGGCCGCGGGCCTCGCAAACGGTCGATACACCGCAGTCATTCGCTTCAGCACCGGCTTCAACTTCCAGGGAATGGATATGGTGGCGGTCACTCTCAACGTCGGCCCGACGCTGGCGGCCACAGTTCCCGACATCAATGTGACTTCGTCGACGACCGCTGCGGACCTCGCCATCTCGAGCACAGTCAGCTCGCTGGGCGGCGTGACAGGTAGCTGGACCGCGACGAGCTCGACTCCATGGCTCGCGCTGACGCGATCCAGCGGCGCGGTTGGAACGAACGTCGAGTTCGCGATCCGGCAGCCAGAGCTTGCGGCGCTTACGAACCTGGCGGATTACGAAGGCAGCATTCACCTGACCAGCAGCGCAGGAGCGACTGAGATCGACGTGCCCGTGCTGCTGCACAAACGCATCGGCCAGGTGACTAGCGTTGGCCCGGCGCTGCAATTCTCCGGTCGACCGCTGCGCACGGTGATTCGCGGTCGCGGTTTCATGGACGTGGCGAACCTTGACCAGAGCATCCACATCACGGGCGCCACGATGAACAGCGTCGTCGCCGAAAACGACAACGCCGTGATCATCACGACTCCTGCTCTCGCTGCGGGCGACTATTCCATCGGCATCACGAACGAGCTCGGGCTGCCGACGACGTCCGCGACGCTCCGCGTGCTGAATCCGACATTCCCCGCGTATGCGGTGGTGCCTTCGAGTGCCAGACCGCAGTCGGTCTTCGTCGATCCGCAGCGTGCTAGTGTTTACGGCATCCGACACGAGCCATCCGAGCTGGTGCGCTATCGACTGCAGTCAGGCAACTGGCAAACCAATACTTTTGCAGTCCCGCAGCTGTACAGCGCAGGCATGTCGAACGACGGCAGCAGCTTGCTCGTGTCGTCGGCACCGGGGCGCCTGACGTATCGCGACCCCGACACGTTTGCCGAGCGCTCGAGCTTCGATTCGCCGGAGAGCTTCCGCAGTCCGTTCGGTAGTCTCTCTGCCCAGAAAGTCTTGCCGGTCTCGAACGACGACCGGGTGTGGTTCGCGATCCGTGAAGAGCTCCACCTGTTGGCGTACTTCGACCCGGCGACGAGCTCGTTTCATCGGCAGGATCCCTCGCCGATCCCGGTTAGATTCGACGATGGACCGCGCATCGATGTCAGCCGCGATGGCCTGCGGCTGATCCTCAACGCTCCGCTCATGACGTTGTCGAGCGCAGACGACGAGGTGGTCCGCATCGCGCACTTGGGTGCCTGTAGTACCGTTGCGACCAGTGACGATGGAAGTCGAACACTGTGCGGGCTGGTGTACGACGGCGCCTGGCAACCGCGGCGGGAGCTCCAGATCAGCGAATTGGATCGCTCGCATGGATGGATCGGCGACGCCGGGTTCAGTCCCTCCGCGATCTCACCTTCCGGCGAATTCGCGTACGTGTTTGCGTTCAACACGGCCGATTACAACTTCAATGGCGGCCCGGAGCCGACGCCGACGAATCGGTTGCGAGTGTATGTATTCGATCTGACCGGCGACGACGAGTTCGAGGTGCTCGAATCCTCGACCTTCTTCGAGTTCGACGGGCTCGACTACCCCTCGTGCCGGATTTTCCAGGTCGACACCTGCTCGACGCTGGTCACGGTGGCGATCTCACCCGACGGCAACACGCTCTACTACATCGGCGACCGGAACATGATCGTCGTACCGATTCCTGCGCAGTTCAGGTGAGGGATTTCACAGGCGCTGCGTTGGCTCGCGGGGCGGCTTCGTATCCGGTGCAGCTTCGTTCGAGCGCAGTGACCACAGCTCCGCGAGACCACGCCATTCGGAGTCCGGCTTCACTGCGGCGAAGGTCGCGCGCGCTCGCTGCGTTTCGCCGCTCCTCAGATAAGCGACGCCAAGATCGATGCGCGCCTGGTCCAGGTGATCGAGCGTGCCTTTCTGGATGCCTTTGCGCAGCGCTGCGATCGCCCGGTCGTACATTCTCTGACTGAGGTAGATACGCCCGATTGTTGCGTCGAGTTGTCCGCTGCTGGCGCGTTGCGCCTGCTGAGCGAGATCCTTCACTTCGTCCGGGCTCTTGGCAGTCTCTGCCTGCGCATGAGCGAGCATTCGTCGAAAACGGGGCTCGCGCTCGCCCGCAAGAATGCCTTTGCCCAGGCCCGATTGCAGCACGCGAACGGCATCTTCAGGCATTCCGAGATCGATGGCTCCGAGCGCGAGCGCCTCGTAGTCCGCGGGCTTGTCGAGCATGCCGACGTCGAACTTCAAAGCGAGATAGTAGTAGTCGACCCGTTCGGAATGTGGCTGGGCGGCCTTGAGCTCGAGGACATTGCGCCAGTACTCCGGCTTCGGATAGTGCCGGAGCAGCATGTCCCAAGTGTGCGCGATCTGCTGCCGATCCTTCAGCTGGTAGTACGAGTTCAGGAGCAATTGCAGCGTTGCTTCCTGCGGCCGCGCTCCTTTGCGCTCGGTTGCTGAAACGAGCTGAGCGATTCTGGCGGCGGCCCCGCGAAAATCTCCAGCGAGGTACCTGGACTGCCCGGCAAGCTCCAGGAGCGCGGGATCGTTCGGTTGTTTCTCGAGCGCTGTTTCCGCCACGCGCGCCGACTTGTCGTACTGCTTCGCGCGCATGTACAGCTGCGAAGCTTTCTTGAGACGGTCGTTGCGCTGATCGACCGAAGCCGCTGCGGATTTCGCGAGCTGCTCGAACAGTGCGGCTGCTTCGGCATCCTTGTGCTGCTGAGTCAGAACATAGGTTTTGTATTCGCCGATCTTGTCCCTGGTGTAGGGGTCCGAGTCGGGAACACGCTCCGCCTTTTCCAATGCGGTCCACGCTGCGTCCCAGCGCTTGCCGCCGGCGAGGTCCTTCGCTTCGGTGAGGTACTTCGCGACCTCCTTGTTGGTCACCGCCTGTTCCGCGGCGGTACTGGTCATCGCCGCCCAGCAGAGAACGAACGCCGCGATCGTGGCTTGAACGGATGTGCGAGCTGCAACGGTCATTTGCCACCTCCCCACACAGGCTCTCGGATTTAAGACCGGTACAGTTGCGCGAAAGTTCACGTGTCGTGATCGGGCTGGGGAATCCGATTCCAAGTACATGAGTTCCATCCCCTCGACGGTAGCGAGCACGCCGATCCGCGCTACCGATACGACTGCCGCCCCGGCATCCGATCGGCGGGCGTACCGCATGTCCTCGCTCGATCTCCTGCGAGGGCTGGTGATCGTGGTGATGGCGCTGGATCACGTCCGCGACTACTTCATGCTCTCCGCCGTACAGGATCCGACGGCGGATCCGAACGTCAGCCCCCTGTTGTTTGCCACCCGGTGGATCACGCACTTTTGCGCCCCGACGTTCGTCTTCCTTGCCGGGACGAGCGCGGGACTGATGGCACGTCGCAAGACTTCGACGGAGATTGCGTCGTTTCTGTTGACGCGAGGGTTGTGGCTGATCGTTCTGGAAGTGCTCATCATCTCCACGGCCGCGTCGTTCTCGCCGACAGGCGTCGATGGGCTCGGCGGACGAACCTACGTCAACCTGCAGGTGATCTGGTCGATTGGCGCCAGCAT
>CADEEJ010000190.1:5384-10385 GCA_902826315.1 uncultured Steroidobacter sp. | reverse complement strand
CGCCGAAAAGTTGCTGAACACTGAACACGCGGGGCCGCATGCGCGCGCGTAAGGCTGCCGCATCCGCATACACGTTGCGCCAGTTCGCCCGGCTTGTGCACGTCTCGCCGGCAACAGTCTCACGCTGGTGTTCGAACGGAATGCCTCACGAGTCGTTCGGCCGGAACCGCGGCTTTCGCATCGACGCGTTCAAAGCCTGCCCCTGGCTCGTGAAGTACGCGCACGAGCCCAAGCCCGAGTCGCCGCGGGAGAGATTGTTTCGCGAACAGGCTGATCGCGTGGCGCTCTCGAATGCGAAGACGCGAAGCGACCTTGTCGACGCCGTGCAGTTGCACCATGTGCTGCAGGCCATCTTTGCGACGGTCCGCACGCAGTGGTCGCGAGTGTCGGAACGCTGCGCCAGTGACATCGCAGCGATGAGCGACCCCCAGGAGGTCCGCACGCGACTGGAGACGGAGTTCGCCGAGGTCGGCAACCAACTTCACAGCGTTGTCGGCAAGATCGCCGGCGCGCTGGAAAGTGTCGAGTGACACCCGAGGCCGAGCGCGTGCGCAATCTCGTAGCGCAGCTCGGCCTGAGTCGTGCCGACGCTGCTGCGTTGCTGCGTGAGATCGCTGCCGGCCTGGATCGCACGCCACTCGATGCAGACGCGAACCTGCGTGCCGTCGTCGAGCGAGAGGCCGCCGCGCTCACCGCACAGGGAATCACGGTTACGACAGCACTGCAGGTGCGAACGCTCGGCGCCGCTTTGGTGCTTGGGCGCCAGGCAAAGACGCTACGTAATTGGCGGTCGCGAAGTGTCGGACCGCGTTGGCAGAGCGAGCACGGTGTCGTGTTCTACGACTTGGTCGAGCTCGTGCAGTGGTCGATGTCCCGAACCGTCCCGATCACGGCACGCACGGCGATGCGAGCATAGCGCTCGCGATGTTCCCGACAACCGAAGACCCCGCCGAGTACTCCCGCTTCTGCGGCCCGCGCTCGCTTGCAGCTGCGCTCGATCTGACGTCGGGCAGCACTGCGCGTCTGCTGCTGGGCGTGCAGCGTCCACGCGGCGTGATCGAAGCGCCGTACACCAGTGAGGAAACGATGCTGTTGGGGCTGCATGTCCTAAGCGTGAGCGTCGAGACCTACGACGCCAGAACCGGCAGCGTTCGCGAGCCGATGGCCAAGTGCGTCGCCAGGGCACGCGACACGCGACCGCGCGAGCCGATGGGAAAGGACGCATTGCAGGCGGTGATCGCGCTACAGCCCGAGGCGTCGCGCCCCAGCCTTGTCGAATACGTGCAGAACATGTTCAGCAAATCGCTGCGCTTGCGCGACTGGCTGCGCTTCCGCGGCACTTGGCTGCTCGACGTCGATGCGCCGGAGTTCGCGCACTGGGTCGCTCTGCGCGACGGCGAGGTGCTTGTGAGTCGCGACACGACCTACTGGGGATGCCGGATCCGCAACGCGCTGAGGTTGAGCGTCACATGACCGAGATGACGACGAAGCAAATCGCCGCGCAGTTGCAGCGCTCGGACTTGACGGCAGCGGTCTGCCAGGAACTGGTACGCGCGATCGCTGCGCGCCGCCGAACGATTCAGGAGCGATTGACGAGCATCGAGGATCGCAACGGCGCTGGGCGTCGCGCGGTGATCGCGTCGGCGGATCCGGGCGCGCTGGCCAAATTGAATCAGGAAGCCGAGGCGCTCGACGACGAACTCGGTTTTCTCGCCGACCTCGACACACGAGCATTCCGGCTGCACCTGGCCGCCGTAGAGCGCGAAGTGATCGAGAGTGGTGCGCGCGCACATCGGCGGATTGCGCAGGTGCTCGGGAATGCAGAGCAAGCACTGACCGCGTACCTCGCAGCTCGCCAACAGCTTGACGATGCGACGGGAAGCATCGGCGGCGCCAACGAACAGCAGCGCTGGCGGATCGCCGCGCTCGGCGAGGATAGGGCGCAGGGCGAGCGCCTGGTCGTCGATGACGCGACGCTCGATCGCATCCTCGCCGTGATGCATCCGCCAGCCCTGGTGCGCGAAGAGCAACAGCGCGGCGCGCGCGCATTCTTGCGATCGCGAATCTGCGTGCCAGCGCCGGTGCAGTACGGCGATCCGCCCCCAGACCTACGCGAACAAGTGAACGTGAACATGTTCGCGCGGAGAGATTCATGAGCGGCGAGTGCTCGCAGTGGGGCGGCGCGCGCATGGTGCGCGCACGTGCTGGATCAGCCGGTCAGTGCCAGCGCCGCGCAAAACCCCGGCACGCCCGCCGGACCGGGCCCAATTGCGGTCCGATCATTCCGCGCCTCCACCTGGTCGCGGCGGGCAACTTTCACTGAGGTAACGATGAAGTTCAGTCTTCGCAGGATCCCGGTCGCGCTGCTCGCGGCGATCATCGCGCTCACAGGCATAGCGGCCGTTGCGCCGAAGCCCGCGGAAGCGGCGTTTCTCGACGCCAGCCGCACGGTAACGACCAGCAACTCGCCGGATGTTGCGGTCCCGAACGAGAGCGGCACGATCCCGCTTCAGGCGGACGACATCGTTGTCTGCGCCTGGACGTATGACGGTGCGACGAATGTCTTCGATACGGGTGACTACCCCGCTGGGTTCACCGAGCTCGGCGAGGTCGACATCACTGTCGACGGGCAGTCGGCCGCGGTCGCATGGAAACGGCTCACAGGCGCGGACACGGGGACCTACACGTTCCTGTCCAGCGTCGGCACTTCCGGCCCATACATCGCGATGTGCGCGAGCTTCCGCGGCCGGCACACCACGAATCCGCCGGTGATCGCGGATGCAGGCGCGAACAACACGGGCGCCAGCTCGCCGGTCGCGCTCGATGCACCGTCAACGACTGCAGTCTGCGGCGACGACATTCTGTGGATCACGGTCCCCGACGTCGACACCAACAACGCGGCCAACGGCATCACGCAGCCCGCGGGCTTCACGGTTCGCGATACGTTCGAAAGTGGCTTCTTGAACGTGCAGCTGGCGACGCGTGAGAACGTGAGTGCCGGTGCTACGGGAACAGCGTCAGGTTCGCTCGCACTGACGGGCGGCACGGCAGGTCATTGGTCGGTCCAAGTGCGAATCCCGTCCGCGAGTGCGACGTGTGGCTGCCTGCTGTGTGTGCGCCGGCGCCGCGGCTAGTCGTGCGCGCGTGACATCACCGGTTGAACTGCTTGCCCGCACCGACCAGTAATCGGATGGCACACGAAGGCAGGGCACGCACTCGCGGACGGGATTCGCACTTGGGCCGAGAGGACTGATGACGCAGCGCCATTTCATTACGTACCGACTCAGCGACGGCGCGATCGTTGGCTCAATTTCGAGTGGAGCGCTGTCTCGCCCGTCTGATGCGACTCCGGGATTCGGCATCATCGAGCACGAGGGACCTGCCGACTTCGAATTTCACCGCGTGATCGACGGTCGGATCGTCGACACTTCCGATGCGAAATTCGCTGCCGACCTGGAAACGAAGTGGCAGCGCATCCTCGCTTGGCGCCCGCAGCTCGCGCACGCCGTTCCGCCGGCGCCGCTGCAACCTCAGTACGGGGCGTTTCGATTCAGCTGCGCCGAAATCTGGCAGGACTTCACCGCGCGCGCCCAACGCGGCGAGTGGCGCCTGCGCGCGCCGGCTGAAACGACCGAGGGCCTTGCCGGACCCTTGCGTGGGCGTGGTGATTGCTTGACGCCGATCTTCTCTGAAGATCTCGGCTGGTTCGACCCGTTGCTGCCAGCGCAGGACGACGACATCGTGCTCGTGAAATTGGATTCGCGTGTGCTTGAGGGCATCCACAAGCGCGGAGCGGACAAGCCCGCCTGGCTCGCGATGTACTCGGAACCCAACCCGCTCGCGACCAAACTCCTGAAGGCATGCGGCTCGGAGTACTGGCTCGTCACCAACTCGACGATGCTCCCGCTCGGTCGGAACAGGATTCTCGGTGTGCTGCGGCGTACCGAGAAAGGCAATGGCGAGCGTCTGTACGAGTCGCGCGAGGCCTCGAACATCGCGCCGAACGCGGCGACAGTCGTTTCCGAGGCAACGGACAGCACCGCTTCGCTGACCAACGGCGGCGGCGTCGTGCTCGGTATGAGCGTTCCTCCGCAAGGAATGGTGGAGTCAGAGTATCTGCTCACCGTAATCGCGACGTTCGACTGTTGGATCACGAACTTCGGCGGCGGCACTCCGCTCTTCCAAGTCGTAATTAACGGCAACGGATCAACGCTGGTCACGGGCTTGCCTGCTGTGCCGTCTGTGACCACGTCTCCTGGGCAGCGCTTCACAGTTCAGGCATCGACCAGCATCAACATCACACACGAGGCCGGCTCCGGAGTCGTTGCTCAACTGGTGTGGACGGGCGCGCAGCCGGCGGGCACTGCCGAGACGCGCAACATCACTCTGCGAGCGGAGTGCATCAAGAGATGAGGACCTGGTCGTTCTACAGCGAGGCAGACGGACGATTCCTTTCTCGCCGTCTCACATCAACCGACCGCAATGCACGGGAGATCAATACGCCGCCCGGCTATCGCGCGATCGAGGGTCACTTCGATCACCTTTCGCAGCGCGTCGATCTTGAGAGCGGGCAAGTTGTTGACGATGCCGATTTGGCCCAAGCGAATCGAGTGCGGATGGACAGGGAGCGAGAGCACAGCAGTTCGCTCCAACGGATCGAGCAGCTCGAGCGCCAACAATTGCGCCCGCTGCGCGAGCTCGCCGTCGACCCGAAGAACGCCGAGGCAGAGTCGCGGCTACGCTCGATCGACGAGCAGATCGCCGAACTGCGCGGGCAGCTATGATCAATCCCGACCTGGTGCGCGCAATCGTCGTCGAGCCGGCGCCGTGCAGCGGCTGCCAGTTCGCGGAGCGGTGCAGAGATGAGCGGCTTGCGTGCGATGCATTCGCGCTGTACTCGCAGAGCGCACAACAATCGCGCTGGTGCAACGCGCCGCGAGCGCCTACACCAGCGCGCTTCGAATCGCTTTTCGACGATTGAATAAGATCAGTCGATGTCCC
>CADEEJ010000190.1:2837-5374 GCA_902826315.1 uncultured Steroidobacter sp. | reverse complement strand
GATGGCCCACTCGACTGCAAACAACTCGCCGTACGCAGTTACTCCACCGGTCACGCCGCTTCGTCGTGGTGAGTCAAGGACGATCGGTTGAACACCTTTGAACTGAGTTTCCCGCCATTGGCGCCACAGCAGCGATACCGGATGGTCGGCGGCGAGCGCGCGCCACATGACGAGAATGACTTTGTATTCGCTCAGCTTGTAAGCCAGCAGCAGTTGAGTGCCTACACTCCTGCCGGGCCATTCTTCCTTGTAGCCACGCGAGTCCCACACCATCACAGACGCTTCGATGATGCCATCATAAGATGGCCGCTCTACCCAAAGACTCGGCTCTGGCATCCGGTCGGGCGTGCTAGCCGGTCGTAGGCATGAATCCGGAACCACGATATAGAACCCTACGCGGTAGGAGCCCGGCGGCAATGCATCGTCGACCGACTGCAGGTATGTCGGCTGTCCGCCGAAATCGTGGCGGACATGGTGCTCGCCGCTCTTGTGCAGGCTGACGTGCCACATGCTGGCCAGTTCGTCAGTATTGATATACACGTCGTGGCCACGAACTATGACATTCCATTTTCTCGACCGCGGTCCGTACTTTGAGCCGACAGCGAAGCTTGCCGTTGAACCCTGCAACTGCTGTCCGAGTTGAACTGTTGTTTCGTTCACAGACGTATCCCGCGCCGGTCGAAGCGCGCCCCCTTGAGCAGACTGACCGCCGCACCGCTGCCGCCAACCCCCCAAATGAGACGCGGCGGCGCCGAATTTCGTATTCAGTTGTAGAGTGTCGGCGATGCATTCCGTCACTGACTTCCAGCTGATTCGCTACGTCGACACCGGCGACGCAGGAACTGATTGCTGAGTGCGGAAGCTGCGGTCATCAGGTCGTGCTCGACGTCGGCGCGAATCATCGGCGAGCGCGGTGCGAATCCTGTGGATCGGCGAACTGCGCAAGCTACTGCAGTGTCGGCAGTGCGGAGCGCGCGCGGCGAGCATCTTTGCGCGTCCCCCTACCCGTCATGCCCCTTTTGAGAAAGAAAAAAGCCCGGCCGCGGGGCGCCGGGCTTGAACGTCGAGAGTAATCCCGAATCATTGAGCCATTATCTGGGTCCAGTCCGGCGTGATGATGGAACCGACGACAGTCCAGCTGACGACGCGCTGGAGCCGGCCGATGGCCCGCGTGCGCACTACTTCCGTTCGCGTCCGGATTTCGTCCTCGACAATGCGGCGCCTTCTGGCCTCATTCGGATCAGCCTGCGGGAGACCGTGCGGGAACATCGCGTGCATGCCGGGCATCTCCATCGCCTCCGCGTCACTGCGCGGAAAGCGAATGAAAGTCACCGGCTCCCCGCTCTCCCAGACACGCCTTGCGCTCCGGTACTTGGGACTCCAGCCGAAAGAGAATCGCTTGCCGTTGGAGTCGAACATCGGGCCGGGCTTGGACGAGAAGATACGCTCGATCATGGCGGGGTCCACTAGTCCCGCGGCGACCAGATCCATCGGCATCGCCGCATAGCTGACCTCGAAGTGATACGACCATCGTTCGACCTTCATTCGAATGTGGGCAAACATGCCGGGCATCGAGCCTTCGAGCTGAATTACCGCGGGGTCGCTCATGACGCTTTCGCCTCCTGCGCGATTTCCTCCAGCCGGCCGGTGACCTCCTCGATATCCGCTGCGGCGCGCTTAAGCACCATCGGAAAGTGAGGCACGCCGGCGGGCCAGTCGCGGCCGATGTGCTGGTGGAGGGCGGCGGCGACTGTTTCGATCGCAGCCTGGGCCTGCCAAAGCGCCATGCGCTGTTCCTCGATCGATTGTTCGATGTTGCTCATGGGTCATCCTCCTGTAGTGGCTTGTTGGCTTCACGGAATCGAGCGCGTCGATCACCTGCTCGATGAGATCGCGAGCGACGCTGACTGCGTCCACGACGAGATCCCCGTCGGGACAATACTCGGACGTCAGTTCGGCGCCGATAAGCACGGCGACGGCCTTGTTCAGCCGGCGACGCTGCTCTTCGATGTGCTGACGCTGTTGCTGAGATGCCCGCAGGGATCGCGGGCGGTTAGACTTCTTTCGGGCCATGGCGCACCTCCGAGTGCGTTGTGGTCAAGGCCGGTTGCGCACCTGATCCGTGCGTGGCCGGCCGCTTCTTTCACTTCAGGACGTATTGCACTGTGCCGTCGACAAGCCCGACGTAGACGTCGCCGTCGTACAGCCATTCTTCCTGGCGACCGATCGAAGTCTCGGCGGCGAAAGTGTCCAGAGGGTTTCCGCACGCGCGCACGAGTTCGGCGGCCGATTGGCCGACGAGCGGGTCGCAAGCGCAGGCGGAAAGTGAGAGCGCGGTGGCCAGGACGGCGAGCCGCGAAACAGAGATCAAAGCCATGTCGGGGCACTCCAGATGAAGTGACCCGCGGGTCTGGCGCCACGGAGTCCGTACAGCGTCCGTACGGCAGTGAGAAAAGTGGCGCTCCCACGGGGATTCGAACCCCGGTTTAAGCCTTGAGAGGGCTCCGTCCTAGGCCTCTAGACGATGGGAGCGCACG
>CADEEJ010000190.1:0-2737 GCA_902826315.1 uncultured Steroidobacter sp. | reverse complement strand
GCGAACATTTCCTCCAACGCGCTGAAAGTGCTCTACCGGCTGCGGGACGCCGGTTTCCAGGCTTTTCTGGTCGGCGGCGCCGTGCGCGACCTGTTGCTGGGCCTGCATCCCAAGGACTTCGACATCGCCACCAACGCGCACCCGGACGAGGTCAAAGGGCTGTTTCGCAACTGCCGGCTGATCGGGCGGCGCTTCCATCTTGCGCACGTGCGCTTCGGCTACGAGATCATCGAGGTCGCGACGTTCCGCGCGGCGCACACGCCGATCGACGAGGACAACAGCGTCGACGAAGGCGGCCACCGGGTGCTGGACGAGCGCGGCCGCATCCTGCGCGACAACCTCTACGGCACGATCGAAGAGGACGTCTGGCGGCGCGATTTCACCGCGAACGCGCTCTACTACAACATCGAAGACTTCTCGGTGTGGGACTACGTCGGCGGCGTCGAGGACGCGCGCCAGCGGATCCTGCGCATGATCGGCGATCCCGAGACCCGCTATCGCGAGGACCCGGTGCGCATGCTGCGCGCGGTGCGTTTCGCGGCCAAGCTCGACTTCACGATCCACGCCGATACGGCTGCGCCGATTCCGAAGCTCGCGTGGATGCTCGATGGCGTGCCGCCGGCCCGCCTGTTCGATGAAGTGAACAAGGTTTTTCTGGCGGGCAGCGCGTACGCCGCGTTCGAGTTGCTCGAACGCTTGCAGCTGCTCGAACACCTGTTCCCGGACCTGTCGAGTGCGCTCGAGGACGTGCCGCCGGGCGGCAGCGCGCGTGAGCTGGTGCGGCTCGGACTGCAGGGCACCGACGAGCGCGTGCGTGCGGAAAAATCCGTTACGCCGACCTTCCTGTTTGCTGTTCTGATGTGGCCGGCCATCCAGCGTGCGTACGCCAAGCACGCGCCAGCCGCCGACGGCGATCCGCAGCAACTGCTGGCAGCTTGCGATCTCGTAACTGCGCGCCAGCAGGCACGCGTCGCCATTCCAAAGCGCTTCACCTTGCCGCTGCGCGAGCTGATCGGTCTGCAACCGCGGTTCGAGCGACGCGAAGGGCGTCGGGCGCTGCGCCTGCTGAATCATCCGCGTTTCCGCGCCGCCTACGATTTCCTGCTCCTGCGCGCCGCGGCCGGCGAAGCCGATGCAGAGCTGGCGCAATGGTGGACCGACATTCAAGCGGCCTCGGCTGACGAGCGGGTCGAGCGCGTAGAGAGTCTCGGGCCAGGCCCGCGCACCGCTGCTGCCGGTGCAGCCGAAGGCCCGCGCCGCCGCCGTCGTCGCCGCCGACGCAGACCGCCCGCCGCGTCGTGAGCGCAGCGGTGTGGATGCCGGCGTACGTCGCGCTCGGCAGCAACCTCGACGATCCTCCACGCCAGATTGCAGCCGCATTCGATCGGCTCGCGGCTCTCGAAGGCTGCAGGCTCGTCGCGCGTTCGCGGCTGTATCGAACCGCGCCGCTCGGTCCGCAAGATCAACCCGAGTTCGTCAATGCGGCGGCGGGATTGCTGACGGTGCTCGCGCCGCGCGATCTGCTGCGAGCATTGAAGAACATCGAGGCCGAGCTCGGGCGTGCGCAGCCGGTGGTGCGCTGGGGCCCGCGTCGTATCGATCTCGACCTGCTGCTGCTCGACGACCTGCGCATCGCCGAGCCGGATCTGACGATTCCGCATCCCGGCCTGACTCGACGCAATTTCGTCCTGTATCCTTTGCGCGATATCGCGCCCGAGCTGCTCGTCCCCGGAGAGGGACGGGTCGATGTGCTGGCGGCGCGCGCGGGGTCCGCCGGCCTCGCACTCCTTGAACAATGACTACAGCCACGTGACAGACAAAGTCGCCACTGCCCCGCATCGTTTCATCGTCGTCGAAGGGCCGATCGGCGTCGGCAAGACGAGTCTCGCCCGCCGTCTCGCGCGCAGCTTCGGCAGCGAGCTGGTGCTGGAGCAGGCCGACGAGAACCCGTTCCTCGAGCGCTTCTATAAGAACCCGCGTGCCGCGGCGTTGCAGACGCAGCTGTTCTTCCTGTTCCAGCGCACGCGCCAGCTGGAGGACATCCGCCAGCACGATCTGTTCGAGACCGTGCGTGTGGCCGACTACCTGCTCGACAAGGACCGGCTGTTCGCGCAGCTCACGCTCGACGAGGAGGAGCTGGCTTTGTACGAGCAGGTGTACGCGAAACTCGCGGTCGACGCGCCCGTGCCGGACCTGGTCATCTATCTGCAGGCGCCGATCGACGTGCTGCTCGAACGCATCGAGCGGCGCGGCATCCGTTACGAGCAAGGGATCGAGCGGCAGTACCTGGAGAAGCTGCAAGAGGCATATGCCCGCTTCTTCCACGACTATCACACCGCGCCGCTGCTGATCGTGAACGCAGCGCAAGCCGATTTCGTGAGCAACGAGGGCGACTACACCCAGCTGCTGGAGCAGGTGCGGCGTATCCGCCGCGGCCGCCAGTACTACAACCCCCTCAAGAGCGCAGTCTGATATTCTCTGCCGCTCATTTTTGCCCGGTCGGGGCTCACCCCCTCGAGTCATGTACAAGCACCTGCAAGAGCGCTACGCGCCGCGGCCGCCGGTCAACGTCGCCACCCTCATGAAGATGAAGGCGGAGGGCGAGAAGATCGCTTGCATCACCGCCTACGACTCCAGCTTCGCCACATTGGTCGACGACGCCGGCATCGACCTGGTGCTGGTCGGCGATTCGCTCGGCATGGTGATCCAGGGACACGACACGACCGTGCCGGTCACG
>CADEEJ010000189.1:8561-10415 GCA_902826315.1 uncultured Steroidobacter sp. | reverse complement strand
ACGCTCACGCTGAGTGCGCCGACCGGTGGCGCAACGATCGGTGCGAACGCTGCGGCCACGCTCACGATCAGCGACAACGACGGCGGCAAGCCGCCGCCGCCGCCACCGCCTCAGGCCAGCATTCAGTTCGATCGGACCCTACTCACGGTCGTGGAGGGCGGCGCCGCCGGTGCGACCGTAACGCTCGATGTGACGCGCACGGGCGCCAGCGACGGTGCAGTCAGTGTCACGATCCTCCAGAGCGGGACGGCAACCGAAGGTGCCGACTACACGGTCGAGAACCCGACCGTGACTTTCGCGGCCGGCGATGCGGCGATCAAGACGGTGACGATCAGCGTGGCGGACGACGCCGCGCTCGAGCTCGCCGAGACGTTGACGCTGACGCTCAGTGCGCCGACGGGCGGCGTCATCGGCACGAACGCCGCCGCGACGCTCACGATCGAGGACAACGATGTGCCGCCCGCGCCTGCGATGAATGAAGCGACCTCGAGCGTGAAGCAGCTGACGCTGAGTTGGCTGAAGTCGGATGGCGCCACGAGCTATCAATTGCTCGAAAGCGCGGACGGTGACGATGAGTTCACGCCCGTACATGGCGTGGAACTTGGCGCCGATGCCACGAACGTCACGCTCGACATCGCTGTCCACGGTATCGATTGGCCGAATGCAAAATACAAGGTCGGAGCCTGCTTCCAGCAGCGCTGCTCGACCTCCAACGCGGTCGGTGTCGCCAATGCGATGCTGACGGCCATCGGGCGCTTCACCGGCTCCCACACCAACGAGGGCGATGAGCTCGGCTTTGCCGTCGCCATCAGCGGCGATGGCAAGACGCTCGCCATTGGGACCCCCGTCGAGGACAGCCAGTTCGGCGGCATTGGCAACTGCGGCGAAGACACCTTGGAAGGCCAGGATTCGGGCGCGGTCTATGTGTTCGTACGTGACGCGCAGGCGCAGTGGTCGGAACAGGAGTGCATCAAGGCCGACAACTCGAGTCAGCGTCTGGCATTCGGCATCTCGGTCGCGCTCAGCAACAGCGGCGACGTGCTTGCTGTCGGCGCGCCGTTCGAAGACAGCCTGGAGCTGAACTCCGGCGCCGCCTATGTGTTCGTGCGCGACGCGCAGCAGGTGTGGTCGCAGCAGACGATGGTCAAGGCGTCCAATGCCGGGTCCGACGATGATTTTGGCAGCGCCGTTGCACTCAGCGGCGAGGGCAGCACGCTCGCGGTCGGCGCGAAGGACGAGGACAGTAAGGACATTGGCGACATCGACAACGATCTCGTCGAGAGCGCCGGTGCTGTCTACGTATTCCAGCGCCTCGGTCAGAACTGGCTTCAGCAAAAGGTGCTGAAGGCACAGATTCCCGCGATCGATGACTTCTTCGGCACGTCCGTCGCGCTCGATGCGACCGGGAAGACGCTGGTGATCGGTGTTCCGAACGATGACACGAATGCGCACGGTAGCTACACGCCAGCCATCGATAATTCGGGTGCAGCGTATGTCTTCGTGCAGGATCAGACGGGCGCCTGGGTCCGGCAGTCGGTCCTGAAGGCCGAAAATGCGGCCGACAACGATCACTTCGGCTTTTCTGTCGCGGTGAGCGCGGATGGCAGCTTTGCGGCTGCCGGCGCGCGGGACCAGGACGGCGATGACGAGCTGGGCGGGATCGCAGTGGACACAGGCGCTGCGTATGTGTTCGAGCGCGCCAGCTTCTTCTGGCGGCAGCGGGCTTTCCTGCTCGCGGACAAGGTCGACATCGGACTCGCGTTCGGGAGCGCGGTTGCGCTCAGCGAGCATGGCGACTTTCTCGCAGTCGGCGCGCCCGGCGAAGACCTCGGCTTGATCGACACCGATCCCGAG
>CADEEJ010000189.1:0-8461 GCA_902826315.1 uncultured Steroidobacter sp. | reverse complement strand
CGGGGTTTCGCTTGCGATGACGATCAACTTCCTGGTCATGGGCGCGGGCGCCTTTGGCTGGGGCGCGCTGAGCGACCGCTACGGCACTCGGCTCGTCGTGTCGATCGGCGCGGTGCTGCTCGGGCTTGCGTTGGTCCTCGCGAGTCGCGTGCAGTCGCTGCTTCTGTTCCAGCTGACTTACGGTGTCCTCGTGGGCCTGGCCGCGAGCACTTTCTTCGCGCCGATGATCGCGCTGACCACGGCGTGGTTCGACCAGCAACGCAGTCTCGCGGTGTCGCTCGTTTCGGCGGGCATGGGCGTTGCACCGATGACGATCTCGCCTTTCGCGCGATGGCTGATCACGACCTACGACTGGCGCACGGCGATGCTCGTCGTCGGCAGCCTCGCGTGGGTGTTGTTGATCCCTGCGTCGTTCTTCGTGCGACAACCGCCTGCACTTGCTGCCGGTGCAGCCGGGGCGAGCGCGGCCACGGATGGATCCATCGGCTCAGTTCGCGAAGCGTTGCGTTCGCGGAAGTTCCTCGTGCTGGCCTCGGTGTTCTTCCTGTGCTGCGCGGCGCACTCCGGCCCGATCTTCCACATGGTCAGCTACGCGATGGCGTGCGGAATTGCGCCGATGGCGGCGGTGAGCATCTACAGTGTCGAAGGATTGGCCGGCTTGGGCGGTCGCTTGCTGTTCGGCGTGGCGGGCGATCGTTACGGTGCGAAGCGCGTTCTCATCGCTGGCCTGCTGGTCCAAGCGTTTGCCATCGGCTCGTATCCGTTCGTGCGCGAGCTGGGCGAGTTCTATTTCATGGCGGTGATCTTCGGTACGGCGTACGGCGGCGTGATGCCGTTGTACGCGGTGCTGGCGCGCGACTATTTCAGTCAATCGATCATGGGCACCGTGCTCGGTGCTGCGACGATGCTTTCGAGCCTGGGAATGTCGGCGGGCCCGGTCGTCGGCGGCTGGATCTTCGATACGTATGGCAGCTATTCGTGGCTGTTCTTCGCGTCGTTCGGCCTCGCGGCCGGTGCGATGGCGATCGCTTTCACGTTCCCGCGCGCGAGACAGCCGCAGTTGCAACCGGCGTAAGCGTCTTCAACGCGCTGCTTCGCGTCGTCTCACGATCTTGATACTGCTTGCGACGCCGTGCGCCATGATGTGCGTGACGTCGCCGTGCTCGTCGGTGAAGAACTCGTAGGTGCCGAGCAGCCGCGGCGAGAGCTGCGTTTCCGACAGCGCGATCATGGGTATGTGGCCTTTGCCGTTGAAGTCGGCGAACAGCTGCGAGCCCGAGAGTGACAGCGTGAGCGTGCGGAAGTTGAACGGGTTCGGTCCCTCGAAATCGTAGACGCCGACGTATCTCGCGAGGGTTGCCGGCGGGACGATGACCTTCTTCTCCGCCTCGGTGCGGCCAGTCAGGTTGTACGGCGTTGTCTCTGCACAGACGTATTCCAGCAGCTCGGTATCGGGCACGAGCGCCAGGTCCGACGAGATCGTGATCGGCTTGTTGAACACTTTGGCATCGGTCAACGTGATGCGCCGCTGGATGTGACCGAAATCCACGCGCCGATAGCGTTCGGTGATGTGCAGCGATTCCGTGTGCGGATGGCCGCCGAAGTCGAGCCAGGTGGTGTCCTTGAAGCCTGCGCTTTCGACGACGAGCTCATCGCCGTCCCAGCGCCCGACCGAGTAACCCATGAAGCTGGTGTGCGGATTCGTCGGCAGCTTGCGGCCGTCCATCAGCACCTGCCGATAGGTCAGGTCCTCCTGCAGGATGACGATCAGCGACGGCGTCTGCACGATCTTCGTGCGCGCGGCTTCGGGCAGGCCGGTGCCGAAGATGTTTCTGGGCCCCACCGGCTGACAGCCGATCGAGCCCGGGTCGTCCGCGCCGAAGTTGTTCATGCGCTCGACGAACAGTTGCGTCGCCCACGGCTGGACGTCTGCACCGTCCAAGTCGGCTGCGATGTTCAACCAGTACGCGGGATGTGGCGAGGCGAGCCAGATTCCGGAGAAGTCCGGCTTGCCATCGGCCGTGCGCGGCGCCGGCGCCGTGAGGTTCGGCTTGCCGTCGGCCAGTCGCGGGATGCCAGGCGTGCGCTCGGTCAGCCACTGCGCATGCGCCGTGAGGCTGCATGCAAAGAGGGCTATACCGATAGCGATCGTTGCTATGCTCATGGCGCTCCCCGGTCCGCGGAAGGCGCCAGTATGATCTTTACAGCGTCGCGCTTCGTGATGTTCTTGTGGGCAATTGCCATCGTGCCGTCGTACTCGGCTGCGCAATTGCCCGGCACCCGAGTTCCAGGCGGGTGCGATGTTCCCGTCGCAGCGAAGACGAAGGAAGTCGGCTGCTATCTGACTGCGACGGAAACGCTGGACGCGCTGCCCGACGGCGACGTGTTCTGGCACCTATATGAATATCCGACGCGCGCCGCTGCCGACGCAGCGAAGCCACGCTCGTTCGGCACGGTGACCGAGTCGCTCGGCAAAGTCTGGCTCTATGTCATCGCCGCCAAGGAATGGCGTCCGGCTGCGGGCCAACGTGTCGCAGTCATCGGCCCGCTGCGATTGAAGCCCGCCGCACAGTACACGGCTCGATACATGGAGGCGGTGTTCCCGCCGGGAATGCAAACGTCAGTGCATACGCATTCCGGGCCGGAAGCCTGGTACATCCTGAGCGGCGCGCAGTGTCTGCAGACGCCGGACGGCGAAACGATCACTCGCGCAGGTCAGGGAGCCGTCGTGCCGATGGGCCCGCCAATGGTCCTGACCGGCGTGGGCACCGAGCTGCGCCGCTCCGTCGTGCTCGTCATCCACGACCCTCGCGAGCCGTGGATGACGATTGCGACGGATTGGAAACCGAGCAAGCCCTGTGCCCTCTAGTCGTCCTTGCGGCCGTGCTTGTGATGGTCATGACGGTCGAGCGGCAGCAGGAAATGCTCGAACGCCCACTCCGCGACCTGGTGGCCTTGCTTGCGCGCGGCCGTGTCGGCGAAGCGGAAGTGAATCCCGAGATAGATGCGAGCCTCGACCACGTCCTCTGCGGCGTCCGAGAAACGGTTGTAGGTCCGCGTCTTCTGAATCGCCAGCGGCGCGAGGGTCGTCACGTCGAACGTCAGCCGGTCGCGGCCGAAGAACAGTGACAGCGTGCGCGTCATCGCACCCGTTACGTTGTTCGCGCCCGAGGTGTAGTCCGGATAGTTCGGATTGTTGATCAGCGGTTGCCACGCAGGATCGCCCACAGTGTGCGGGTTACCGTCGTTGTCGCCTTCATTGATCGCCGTGATCGGCCGCCAGACGAAGTAGAACTTCTTGCTGTCCCATGACGTGATCAAGGCATCTGCCGTCGCGAGGTTCGCCAACGCGAACAGTCGCGCGGAGTCGCCGGTCCGGCGCAAGTGATTGGTCGCGATCCCGCGCAGCGCGCGATTCCACTGTGCGAGGAAATTGTCCGTGTAGAAGTAGGCGATGTCCTTTTGCGCGGGCGTGCGGTCCGTGCTGGCGAACGAGCCGAGCTTCTTCACCTCGTCATAGTCCCGTCGATAGCGCTCGCTCGTCAGGGCCGGCGGCGGATCAGCGCGGAAACGCGTCGGACCCGTCAGCGTGAACGGATCGAATCCCGCCATCCAATGCACTGCCATCGGTGCGCCGGACGGGGGTGCCGGCGGATTACCGAGGAACGAGGGAGTCGGTCGCCACTGCCCGATGCCTGTGCCGCCGGTAAATGGCGGTGGCAGCGGGTTGGGATCTGCACGTCGCAGCGGCAGGATCCCGGCGGCGACCTTCTCGCCAACGAGCAGCCCGGGGTCGTTCGTCAGGCCATGCGCGGCCAGGTAGTTGAAATATGTCGCGTCGAGCGTCACCGCCTGTGCGGGATAAATGCCGACAAGCACTGCGTGTGCAGCGGCGGCCGCTGCCGCCGAGCGCGAGCCCTGCGCTCCTTTGACCTCGACGTGATATGGCTCGAAGCGCTGGTCGATCGCCTGTACGGCGTCATGAACTGCGACCTGTATCAGCGCCGAATCCACCGCGCCGATCGGGCCGGGACGCCCGGTCACGATCGCCGCCTGGGCAATCTCGTTCCAGTCGACTACCGCATCGCCACAGGCCGGCCCCGCAATTCCGCCGCACAGGCTCAATGCGGCAAGCACCAAAGTCTTCACTCTCATGACGATCGCTCCCCTGGGTGGTGTTCATGCCCCTGGAGGTGGAGAATCGCCGTGCGGCATCTAAAAACTCCTTGGCCGCGACTCAAATCTTCTCAAGCGTGAGGGTCTTCTCAAGCGTGAGGACGGGAGATTCGGCGTGACCGCAGAGCACGCACATCGCAGCTACGAGTTCGGCGAGTTCCGCCTGGACGCACTGCGTCGCGTCCTGTGCTCGCGCCTCGACGGCCAGCCGTTGCCGGTCACTGGAAAGATTTTCGACACGTTGCTGTATTTCGTCGAGCGGCCGGGGCAGCTGCTCGACAAGCGCACGCTCCTGGCAGCGCTGTGGCCGAACGTCGTGGTCGAGGAGAGCAACCTCACGCAAACCATTCACACGTTGCGTCGCGTGCTCGGCGAGCGCCCGGACGAGCACCGTTTCATCGTGACGGTTCCCGGTCGAGGCTATCGATTCGTTGCGGCCGTCACGGCCACGACCGTCGAAGAGCCGCGGCAGCCGGAGAAGCGCAAGCTGCTGCCCGCGGCGGCGGCGGTGGCGATCGTCGTTCTTGCGGGCATCGTGTTCTGGCTGCTCCAAGGCTCGCGCCAGCCACAGCGCAGCGCGTCGGTCGATCCGCCGGCACTGTCGATTGCGGTCCTGCCTTTCGTCGACATGAGCGAGGCGCAGGACCAGGCGTACTTCGCCGAGGGCCTTTCCGAAGAGATCCTGAATCTGCTGGCGCAGTCCACGACGCTGCGGGTGACCGCCCGGACGTCATCGTTCTCGTTCAAAGGCCGCAGCGTCGACATCGCGACGATCGCCGACACGCTCAAGACGACCCACGTGCTCGAAGGGAGCGTGCGCAAGTCCGGTAACCGCATGCGCATCACCGCGCAGCTCGTCGACGGTGCGAGCAGCGCGCATGTCTGGTCGCGTACCTACGATCGCGACGCGACCGACGTCTTTGGCGTGCAGGACGAGATCGCTGCAGCGGTCGCCGAATCGCTGCAGGTGACGCTCACGGGCAATGCGGATTTGCGCAGCGGGCAGACGAGGAACGCGGGTGCCTTCGAGCACTACCTGCAGGGCAGGTATTTCTTCAATCGCCGCGGCGCTGCGGATCTGGCGCGCTCCAAGGAGTACTTCGAGCGGGCCTTACAGATCGATCCCAACTACGCGCGCGCCTGGGCAGGTCTCGCCGGTGTCTATCACGTCAGTGAACAGCATGCGACAGCGGAGGTGCTCGCGGCGTGGGGCGCAGTCGTCGAGCGAGCACTGCAGCTCGGCCCGAACCTCGCGGAGTCGCACGTCCGGGCTGCGCAGTACTTCTGGCGGCGCGGCGACAACACGACCTCGGCAGAGCATTGCAAGCGCGCGATCACCCTGAATCCGTCAGACCCGCTGGTGCTCAGCGTGTCGGCCGGCAAGGCTTTCGACGCAGGACACTGGAGCGAAGGGATCGCTCTGCAACGCCGGGCAGTCGCCGTCGATCCGCTCGCCGCCGTCGCGCGCGGCAACCTCGGCGTCTATCTGGCGGCAGTCGGCGAGTGGGAGGGGGCGATCACCGAGCTCGAGAAGGCGCACGAGTTGAGTCCGACGCTGCCCAGAATCGACAGCGACATTGCGCGGGTGCAGATCCTGCGGGAGCGGTTCGACGAGGCGCAGGCCGCTGCAGCGCGCATCCCCGCAGGTCCGCTGCGAGATCAATGCACCGCTCTCGGTTTTCGTGCTCCGGGGCAGAAGGCTGCATCCGACGCTGCATTGGCGCGGATGGTTGCGCAGGCGAGCGATGCGAATCGCGATTCGGCGCTGCATGTCGCGATCGCCGAGGTGTATGCGTTTCGCGGCGACGAAGAGCAGGCGCTGAAGTGGCTGGATCGTGCCCTCCAGCAGACCGGCCGCAGATGGACGCGGGAGGAAATGATGCAATCGCCTTTCCTCAGGGCGCTGCATGCCGATGCGCGTTGGCGCACGCTGCTCGCCAGTGCGGATGAGCGTTGAGGCTTGGAGCAGAACCATTCTTTGCGCGATATAGTGACGGCCGACAATCGTTTGGAGCAGCGTATGACAGTCAAGCGTATCCAGGCCGGTCCGCGCATGAGTCAGGCCGTCGTTCATGGCAACGTCGTGTATCTGGCAGGGCAGGTGTGTCCCGCGGAGGCAGGCGCGACGACGGTCGCGGGGCAAGCCAAGGTGATACTCGGGCAGATCGACAAATTGCTCGCCGAAGCGGGTACGAGCAAGCAGAACCTTTTGTCCGCGACGATCTGGTTGACGGACATGGGTACATTCAAAGAAATGAACGAAGTCTGGGACAAATGGGTCGTGCAGGGTTCGACGCCGGCGCGTGCGACCGTCGAGGCGCGCCTGGCCGGACCGCAATATCTGATCGAGATCGCAGCGATCGCGGCGATCGGCTAGCCGATTTGTCGCGTGACCTTCACATGGATGGTTACGTCGCGACCTTCTTGAACGCACGCATCGTCATCGTCTCGGTGACTCGCTGGACTGCTGCCAATTGTTCTAGCAGCGCCTGACATTTTTCCGCGGCCATCGGCTTGGCGAAGTGGTAGCCCTGACCGTAGCGGCATCCCATCCTGCGCAGCAGTTGCGCTTGCCCGGCGGTCTCGATGCCTTCCGCCACCGTCAAGAGATTGAGCTGGCGTGACATCGCGATGATGCCGCTGACGATCGCTTCGTCGCTGGCGTCGGTCTCGATGCCGCGAATGAAAGACTGATCGATCTTCACGGCGTCGACCGGCAGCGTCTTGAGATAGCTGAGGTTCGAAAAGCCGGTGCCGAAGTCGTCGATGTAGATACGCGAGCCCTCGTGGCGCAGCGTGTCGATCATCACGACGTGCTTGCTGGAATTCTGCATCCACGCCGACTCGGTCACTTCGAACGATATCCAGCGCGGGTCGATGTCGTACTCCAGCGCCGCCGCATGCACGAAGTTCGGAAACTCCGTGCGCTCGAACTGAATCGGCGCGACGTTGACCGCGACGGGTGCGAGCAGCAGGCCCGCGCGTTGCCATTCGCTGAGCTGTGCTATCACCTGGCGCACGACGCGCTCGGTCATCGCGACGATCAAGCCGCTCTTTTCCGCAACCGGGATGAAGCGGCCCGGCGACACCATTCCGAGCTCGGGATGGCGCCAGCGCGCCAAGGCTTCGAACGACGCGAGCAGGCCGGTCTGCAGGTCGACGACCGGTTGATACTCGACGTAGATCTGATCGCTGTCGATTGCACGGCGCAGTGCCTGCTCCAAAGCAAGGTGCTCGTTCACCTGCACGTTCATGTCGCTGGCGAACACCGCGAAGCAATCGCGACCGCGCTGCTTGGCTTCGTGCAAGGCGATGTCGGCGTGCTTGAGCAACGTTTCGCCGTCGGAGCCATCCTGCGGGTAGACGGCGATGCCCATGCTCGCCGGGAGCGCGAGCGGCAGGCCGCCAAGCGACACCGGGCCGCGAATGGCCGTGAGCAGCCGGTCGGCGAGTTTGCGTGTCGCAGTCGCTCCCTCGATGTCGGGAGCGATGACGACGAATTCGTCGCCGCTGATGCGCAAAACGACGTCCTGCGCCGAGGTCGCCGTGCACAGGCGACGCGCGATGATCTTCAGCACGGCGTCGCCCTGTCCGTGGCCGCTCGCATCGTTCACGTTCTTGAAGTTGTCGATATCGATGTGCAGCAGTGCGAGCGACTGGCGCTGTGCCTGCAGCCGGCTCAGCAGCTGCGGCAATCGCGCGTCGAGGTAGCGGCGGTTCGGCAGCTCCGTCAGCTCGTCGTGCTCGATCAGATGCGCGAGCCGATTCTGATTCTGGTCCAGGTCCGAAAGCACGTGTCGATGCTCGCTTTGCAGCGCGGCGTGTTCTGCCCAGCTGCGCCGCAGCCGGAGCATCATCGCGAGCAGCGCGCACGCGCTAGCGATCATTAGTGCCGCCAGCGTGCCCATCAGTCCCCAAGTCGTGCGACGGCCGAGTTGGCCGACGTCACGCTCATGCTCTGTCGTGAAGTATGCGAGCGGCCGGCCGCCCACATCGCTCACCAGCGCATAGCCCATGACCGAGTCCGGGCCGCTGGCTGCTGCATCCAGCGGGCCTTCGCCGGTTGACCCGCTCAGCCATGATTGCAGGTTCCTTGGCCCGGTGGCCTGGGCGGCGGGCCGTTCGGCGATGACTGTGAGATTGGCGGGCAAGCGACTGGTCTGGCGCACGCGCTCGATTTCATCGGCGCGCAGAAAGCGCGCGAAGAACATCACGGCGCCGGTCGCGCCCGATTTGTCCGAGCGACGGATCTCGACGGCCGAGAATGCCAGCAGCCCGTCGGCTG
>CADEEJ010000188.1:7864-10454 GCA_902826315.1 uncultured Steroidobacter sp. | reverse complement strand
CCGCGTCCGTGCTAGTCTCCCGACCCTGGATTCAGGGAGACGTCCATGGCACAGATGCGCATCGATGCTTACGAAGTGCTGTACTCGGCGAATGGTTTTGCGCCGCGCATTGCCCTGAAGAACGCCGGCAACTACGTCGGCCAGATGATCTTCATGCCCAACGGCGCGGCGCTGCCCGCCGACACTGTCGTCAACAACCAGGCGCAGTTGCACTATCACCTCGACGATTTCCAGAACGCGATCGACCTGCTGCGCAACGAGAAGCCGATCTACATGTACTACAACGGCTCGGGCGGCGGCTTCGAGAACGGCATCCGCACCATGAGCGAGAAAGTCGGCGAAGGCGAGACCTCGCAGCCGTGAGCGAGGGTGCGCCCCACGCGCATACCATCGCCCATACCATCGTGTAATTGCCTGGGTGCGTGGCGATATTGTGTGATCGCCGCATGAACACCAGATACACCCTCGCTCTCATGGCCGTGCTCGGCATCGCGCTCGCTTCGGTGAGTCACGCTGCAGTCACGAATGTCGTTCTCGTCCACGGCGCGTTCGCCGACGGTTCGGGTTGGAAGCCGGTTGCAGACATCCTAAAGGAACACGGCTACAACGTGTTCGTCGTGCAGGAACCGGAGACCACGTTCGCCGCCGACGTCGCGGCCACGCGTCTGGTTCTCGATCGCTCAGGTCCGTGCGTGCTCGTCGGTCACAGCTACGGCGGCATGATCGTCAGCGAGGTCGGCGATCACGCAGCGGTGCGCAGCCTGGTTTACGTTGCCGCGTTCCTGCCCGAAGTGGGTGAGACCGCCGGAGGGCTGCAAAACCGAACACCGCCTGCTGCGAAATCCGTAGTGCCCGTCGGCGGCGGCTTCCTGCAAGTGAACCCCGAGGCGTTCCCCGCGGACTTCGCGGCCGACGTGCCCAAGGGCCTGGCGCAGTTCATGGCGATCTCGCAGGTACCGATCGCCGCGGAGATCTTCGGCGCCAAGGCGACGGTCGCAGCCTGGAAGCAGAAGCGCAGCTACTCGGTCATCCCGCAACAGGATCGCATGATCAATCCGGAGCTCATGCGCTTCATGTCGAGCCGCGCGAAGTCCGAGACGATCGAGCTGCCGGGCAGCCACGCCATCTTCCTGTCGCGCCCGAAAGAAGTGGCGGCGCTGATCGAGAAGGCGGCGAAGGCCGCCGAGTAGCGACTTGCACGCGAGCGTCGGTGCCGATGGCAGAGCAGACCACCAATACCATGGCGCAATCGCCGGGCACCGGCGGTTCTGGTGTGATGCGGCCGCTCGATCCGGACTCGCACTCGCTCACCGGTGTGGTTCCACCGGTGTGCGACTCTGAAGCCGGCGATTCGGCCGAGCACAGACCCGAATGGCTGAAGGAGACCGTCCGATGAAACTCGCCTTGTTGACCGGCTGCGCCGCCCTGGTGGCCACGATCGCGTTCGCTGCAGATGCGCCAACGAAGCCCGGGCCGGACAAGTACACCGTCAAGGTGCCGGGTGGACTCGCGTTTTCCGAGTTCAAGGGATACGAGAGTTGGCAGGTCGTCTCGGCCAGTACGACCGACCGAGGGATCGCCGTGATTCTCGGCAATCCCGCGATGATCAAGGCGTACGAGGCGGGCATTCCTGCCAACGGCAAGCCGGTGCCCGACGGCGCGAAGATGGCGAAGGTCCACTGGTTGCCGAAAAAGAACCAGTACTTCCCGACTGCGACCGTGCCGGGCGCGCAGCACGACGTGGACTTCATGGTGAAGGACAACAAGCGGTTCGGCGACGTCGGCGGCTGGGGTTATGCCGTGTTCCGCTACGACGCCGCGACCGACACCTTCACGCCCGGCACGACGGCCGACCAGCCGCCGCAAGCCAACGACGCGAAGTGCGGCGTCGCCTGCCATACGATCGTCAAGGCGAACGACTACGTCTTTACGGAGTACGGTCACCGATGAACAGCCCGTCCCGTGAGCTTGCCGGCATCGTCGTGCCTGACACGGCGATCGTGGGGCGCGCTATCGAGTACGCGCGCGAGCATTGCGAGCCGTATCTCTTCAATCACAGCATGCGCTCGTGGCTGTTTGCTGCAGCGATCACGCAAGCGAAGCGGGCGTCGCACGATCCGGAAGTGCTCGCCGTCAGCACGATACTGCACGACATCGGCCTGGCGAAGGCATTCAGCGGGCCGCTGCGCTTCGAAGTGGAAGGCGCCAACGCCGCACGGGCGTTCGCGCGCGCCGCGGGTATGGCGGAGAGCCGTGCGCAAGTCATCTGGGACGGAGTCGCGCTGAACTCGACGCCTTCGATCGCCTTGCACAAGGAGGGCGAAGTCGCCTGGTGCACGCTCGGCATCGGACTCGATTGGGGTGGATGGGGCATCGAGCTGCTGACTGCAACTCAAGTCGCGACGATCGTCGACGCCTTCCCGCGCCTGCAGATGAAGCAGCAGTTCACGCGCGATGTCTGTCGCATCGTCGCAGCGCGCCCCGATACGACCTATGACAACTTCGCGCGCGATTTCGGCGAGCGGTTCGTGCCCGGCTACACCCGACCGTCGACGGTGGACATGCTGATGAACGCGCCGTTCAAGGAATA
>CADEEJ010000188.1:2049-7764 GCA_902826315.1 uncultured Steroidobacter sp. | reverse complement strand
GATCAGAGCCGGCCCGCGAGCCACAGCGCTACGTTGCGGACGTAGCGATGCACGGAATCCATCGCGCGCGGCGCCTCGGGCAACGTGTAGACGGGTCGCTCCGTCACGAAGTCGGGACTGCCGCGCCGCGGATCCCAGTTGTAGTCCGCGAAATGATGGAACGTCGACTCGGCGATCGCCGGTCCTTCGCTCGCCGCTGGCTCGAACGCCACGGCGATGTTGAACTGCCGGCCGGTTGCCCGGCTCTTTCCGGTCGCGATGACTCGAGCATGGCGATCCGATGCCGGCGCCACCACCGTGCCTTCATGCGGATGTGCAGGAAGATGAGTCACTTCGCGCATGACGGGATGCACAGGCAGCTCGGCGGCAACTTGCTGGACATCGCCGTTCGCGCCGGAGTGGAAATTCGGCCAGAGAATGTACGGCGTCTCGCGGTCGTCCGGATCGGGCACCGGACCGTCGATGTTGTGCGTGTGAAAAACATGGGCGGCCCCGAGCGAGCCCATCTGGCACACGGAACACCCAAGGTCCATGTGGTCCCGCGTGACCAGCACGCCGCCACCGCGCGCGCGGAACCGCAGGATCCCCTCACGATCGGCGTCGTCCAGGCCGTCGCCCGTATCGACCGCGAACAGCCACAACTCGTCGTACTGCGAGCGGTCGAGTAAGGAAAGCACCGAGTCCGGCGCGCCGACCGGATCGCGATCGCGCGCCGTGACATAAAACTGCGCACTGCCATCGGGCGCGCGCAACGAAGCGAGGTAGTCGCGGAGCATCGAGAAGCGACCGATATGCCAGTCGTTTTCCGTAGGCACGATCGTCGTTTGCAGCAGAACGTTGATCGGGTTGGACATGCGCGCATTTTGAACGCATCGCCCACTAAAGTCAGTACCGGGACGGATCGTTGGTCAGAGGACCCGCAACGCGCGCCAGTTCAAGGTGCTCGCGAGCGAGATGACCCCGGGGAAGCGATGACCGAAGAGCGCAGCTCGTCCCAGCTAGCCGTTGCCAAAATCACGCGCCCTCGCTACGCGCGCGTGCTGGCGCGCACCCGCTTGTTCCGTTCGCTCGACGAGCGCTCCTGTCCGCTCATCTGGCTGAGCGCTCCGCCGGGAGCGGGCAAGACCTCGCTCATCAGCAGCTACCTCGAAGTCCGCGGCATTCCGCATCTGTGGTATCAGCTCGATCGCGGCGACAGCGATCTGCCTACGTTCTTCCATTACCTCGGCCTCGCAGCTGCCAATGCGCTGCAGTTCGATCGCAAGGTGCTGCCGCAGCTCCGGGCCGAGTTCAACCCGGACGTTGCGGTGTTCGCGCGCCGCTATTTCGAAACACTGGCGGCACGCGTCAAGACACCGTTCGTGCTGGTCTTCGACAACTATCACGAAGTGGCGCCGAGCGCGGCGTTGCACGTCGCTCTGCGCGACGGGATCGCGTCGCTGCCCGAAAATTTCACGACGGTCGTGCTGAGCCGCGCCGCGCCGACCTCGGAATGGGCGCGCACGCGCCTCAACGAGCAGCTGCTGCTGCTCGGTTGGGATGAGCTGCGCCTGGACGTCGATGAGGTCGCTGCACTCGTGCAGCTGACGCGAGGGGAGGGCGCAGGCGCGATCCAGGTGCAGGAGCTGTGCGAGCGGACGCAGGGTTGGGCCGGTGGGCTCGTGTTCCTGCTGCAGCAGACGAAGCTGGACGATGCGAAGCGCGTGTCGCAGGGCGCGACTCATCAAGTACTGTTCGACTATTTCGCCGGCGAGGTCTTCGCTGCGCTCGATGCACAGATGCAGCGCGTACTCGCTGCGAGCGCGCTGCTTGGCGAGATGACCGTGCACAACGTTCGGGAGCTGACGGGGTTTGCCGGCGCCGACGAGCTGCTGCAGAGCTTGAATGAGCGCAACTACTTCACGCTCAGGCGCGAGCACGTCGAGCCGAGCTACGAGTATCACCCGCTGTTCCGCGAATTCCTGCTCGCGCGCGCGGCGCACTTGTTCGCAGCCGACGAGCTCAGGGCCCTGCAACGCAAGGCTGCAGCGCTGCTCGAAGCCGACGGGCACATCGAAGAAGCAGTCGCGCTGTTGCAGGGTGCGAAGGATGCGCAGGCGGTGGCGCGGCTGATCGTCGGCTACGCGCAAGCGTTCATTTCCGAGCAGGGCCGCTACCGTGTCATCGAAGGCTGGTTGCGTGGTTTGCCCGACGAGATCACCTGTGCCGACCCGTGGCTGCTGTATTGGAGCGGCATGTGCCGGCTGCCGTACGATCCGGAGCTGGCGCGGGTCCGCCTGGAGCAGGCGTATGCGCAGTTCAAGTCGCGCGGCGAGCTGCTCGGGCAATGCCGCGCCTGGTGCGCGATCGTCGACAGCTTCGTGTTCAAGTGGAGCGACTTCAAGCCGCTCGATCACTGGATCGCCGAGATGGATCAGATGCTGCGCAGCGCGCAGCAGGTGCCGGACCCGGCGCTCGATGCGCACGTGACCTGTGGCATGTTCCTCGCGCTGATGTATCGCCATCCGGAGCACACTGATTTGCCGTACTGGGAGCAACGCGTCCGGCAGATCATTCTGTACGGCGGCGATGCCCAGCTGCGCACCAAAGTCGGCAATCACCTGCTGCTCTACTACTCGTGGTGGCTCGGCGACCTCGCCAAGGGCGGCCTGCTGGTCAACACGCTGCGCTCGCAGATGGAAGAGAGTCCGGATCCGCTCAACCAGATCACCTGGCAAGTGATGGCGACCAGCCACTTCCTGACCTTTGCCGATCCCCGGGAATGCCTCAGCCAAGTGGAGCGTGGCTGGCAGCTGACGCGCGATGGCGGCATCCACATCTGGGACATGCTGCTCGCCATGCAAGGAATGATCGCGAGCGTGAGCTTGCACGATGCCGATCTGACCAATCAGTACCTCGCCCGCATGGAAGCGCGACTCGGCGCCGGCGGCCTGATGGACAAGGCGATGTACTACTACGCCTGCGGTGTCGTGCTCGCTGCGCGCGGCAGTCTCCTGTCCGCGCTCGAGAATGCCAAGATCGCGGTAGCGATGGTCTCCGAAGCCGGTGCGGTGTTCCTGACCTCGCTCATGCGTCTGGAGCTTGGAACGGTGCTGGTCCGGCTCGGTCAACGTGACGCGGGCAGCGAGCTGATCGAAAGGTCGCGCGCCGAGGCACAGGCGATGCAGTCGCCGATGCTGCAATATCTCTCGTGCATCGCGGCGGCCACGGTTGCGCTCGAGACTCCGGACGGCACGGAGCGCTGCATCGGATTCCTGCGCGAGGGGCTCGCGATCGCGGCCCAGCACCGCTGGCACAAGTTCATGTCGTGGTCGGCGATCATCCCGCGTCTGTACGCGCTGGCGCTCGAGCACGAGATCGAGACCGAGTACGTGTGCTCCGTGATCAGCAAGCGCGGGCTCGCGCCGCCGCCGCAGGCAGCCTCGCTGCAAGGCTGGCCGTGGCCACTGAAGGTGCAGACGCTCGGCGCGTTCACGATCCTGAAAGACGGCGTGCCGCTGCGCTTCACGGGCAAGTCGCCGCGCAAGCCGCTCGAGTTGCTCAAGGCGGTGATCGCCTTCGGCGGCAGCGACGTCAATCAGTCGACGTTGATCGACGCATTGTGGCCGGAGCTCGAAGGCGACAACGCGCAACGTGCGCTGGAGACTGCGCTGTATCGTCTGCGCAAGCTGCTGGGTGACGACGCTGCCATCGTGCTGAAAAGCGGCAAGCTGACGGTCGACAGCAGTCGCGTCTGGGTGGACGCGTTCGCAGTCGAGCGTCTGCTGCAGCAGGCGGATAGCTCGTCGCTCGCTGCCGAACGCGATGCCGGCCGTCTCGAAGCGCTGGCGACGCGGCTGTTGAGCGCCTATCGCGGGGAGTTTCTACCCGAGGAATCCAGTGCGTGGGCCTCGTCGCGCCGCGACCGGCTGAGCAACTCTCTCATGATGCTGCTGCATGAGATCGGCAGGCGCCTCGAAGGGTTCGCGGCGTGGAGTGCCGCCATCCGCTGCTATCGCCGCGCGCTGGAAATCGAGCCGATGACGGAGAACGTGTGGTATCGACTGATGCTTTGTCATCAGCAGCAAGGTGAGCCGCTGGAAGCGGTCGCGGTCTACGATCGGTGCCGCAAGATCCTGGCGGGCTCGCTGGGCATCAAGCCCTCTGCGGAGATGGAAAAGCTGCGCGAAGCGCTCGGCCCGCGCGCTGCCCAGGAGCGGCAGACGCGCGTCGGCCATCGGTGAGGTTCCGGTAAGGTCGCCGGCCCTAGACTGGGGCCAACTGCAACGGCGCCCTGTCTCTTTTTCGATTCCTCGATCCCCGTTTGCGGGCAGTCTTCCCACAAGACTGCCCGTGTTTTTTTTTCGGTCGGTGTTCACACTTTCCCGATTTGCAATACGCGGCCGCCGCATCCGTGAGGTTCTTGTGAGTCCGTGCTTCATAGAGTGCCCCCACGAAAAAACGACATCTGTTCGTCGTGAGGTTCTCTATGTTGCTCAAAAAGTCCGTGCCGGCATCCGCGAAAGTGCTGGCGTCATCGTTCGTGTTCGTCGCCGGCGCCGCTGCGGCACAGACTGCTCCGCCGCAGGAGAGCGCGTCCTTCGAGATCGAAGAGATCGTGGTCACGGCGCTGAAGTACGAGACCCTGTTGCAGCAGACGCCGCTGGCTATCACCGTCGTCTCCGGCGACACGCTGGAGAAGCGCGGCATCGACAACGTTTCGGATCTGGTGCGCTCGACTCCTGGCCTGGCAGTGCTCGACCAGGGCGCAGGTCAGCGCCGCCTCATCGTGCGCGGCGTGCAAAGCGCGGGCGAAGCGCAGACCGGGCTGTACTACGATGAAACGCCGATTCCGGGCGCGCCCAGCACGACCAACGACGCCGGCCAGCGCATGCCGGACGTCGCGTTGCTCGACGTCGAACGCATCGAAGTGCTGCGCGGCCCGCAGGGCACGCTCTACGGTGCAGGCTCCATGGGCGGCACTGTTCGCGCGCTGTTCAACAAGCCGACGACTGAATTTGCGACCAAACTGAGCGCGGGCTCGCGCTTCAGCGAAGAGGGCGAGATCGGTTACGAAGCGAGCGCGATGGTCAACGTGCCGCTGGTGTCGGACAAGCTCGCGATGCGCGCAGTCGGCTATCACGTCGATCGCGGCGGCTACATCGACAACCTCACGCTCAAGCAGGAAGACGTCAACGACGACGAGACCACCGGCGGCCGACTGCTGCTGCGCTACTCACCGACGGACAACCTGACGATCGACGCCGCCGCGCACATTCAGCGCGAAGATGCGCTGGTCTCCGTGTGGGAGCTGGCGGCTGGCGACTACCAGACCCTCGTGCCGACGCAGCAGCTGGTCGCCGACGACTTCGAGCTGTACAACCTGACGCTCAAGTGGGATCTCGGCTTCGCGACGCTGACCGGCGTGACCTCGCAGTTCAATCGCGAGCTGCTGGCGACGATCGATGTCACGCGCTTCCTGGGCAGCCTGAATCCGGGACTTCCCCTGCTGCTGGGTCCGGCGGCGCTGCATCAGCCGCAGGACGTCGAGGATCGCAGCCACGAGCTGCGGCTCAGCTCCGGCGACAACGGCCGCTTCATCTGGACGCTCGGCGCGTTCCTCGAGCAGCGCGACGTGTTCACGTTCTCGCGGCAGTTCAAGGCCAACGCGGCGACCGGCCTGCCGCTCAATGCGGCGCCGCAGTTCGAGCGCACCATCGACGACTCGCTGGAACA
>CADEEJ010000188.1:0-1949 GCA_902826315.1 uncultured Steroidobacter sp. | reverse complement strand
GTTGCCGTACGAAGCAGACTCGCTGTGGAACTACGAGCTCGGCATGAAGAGCACTTGGCTCGAAGAGCGCGTGACCCTCAACGTCGCCGCTTTCCGTATCGACTGGGACAACATGCAGGTCACGGGCACGGTTCCCGGCGGGGCGGTCAGCTTCATCAGCAACGCCAGCACCTCGCAGATCGACGGCGCCGAGCTGGAGGCAGTGGCGCTGGTTTCGCAGGGGCTGGAAGTATCGTTCTCCGCCGCCTATACCGACGCCCGGCTCACGGATGATGTCGCCGTGACGGTTCCCGTGCTGTTCCCCGGCCTCGACGGCGACCGGATTCCGAACGTGCCGAAGTTCTCGGGCTCGCTCGCAGTCGAGTACACGCGTGCACTCGGTGCATCGCTGCAAGGCTCGGTGCGCGCGGACGTGAGCCACGTCGGCGAGACGTTCTCGGAGCTGCGCCCGAACAGCGTGTTCTTCGAGACGATCGACGCCTACACGATCGCCAACCTGCGCTTGCGCGTAGCGAGCGACGTGTCGGGCTGGAACGCCGACCTGTTCGTCAACAACGTGTTCGACGAAGTGGCGATCGGCCGCGTGCTGTCGGCACCTTTCGGACGCGGCCTCGCCTTCAGCACGCCGCCGCGCACGGTAGGGGTGAATCTCGCCAAGAAGTTCTGATCTGGTGAGCTTTTGGTTGGGTCGCGCAGCCTATGTTGTGTACACGCGATGGTAACGATGCAGGCAGGGACGCTATGGGGACACGACCGGCAGATCACGATGCACAACAGCTACGACTGCACGAAGTGCCTGCAGCAACTCCTGGCCGACGCGCTGGCAGACGATCTGCCAGCCGCCGGCTTCGGTGTCCACTATCAGCCGATCGTACGATTGGCCGATGGGGCGGTCATCGCGGTCGAGGCCCTCGCTCGCTGGTCTCACGCCAAGCTGGGTGAGATCGAGCCGCGGCGCTTCATCGCGCTGGCGGAGTCGCAGGGGCTGATCGACCCGATCGACCACTTCGTTCTCGAGCGCGCCTGCACGGATGCAGACGCGCTCGCTCTCCTCTACGACCGTCCCGTCGACATTCATGTGAACGTATCGGCGCGCCGCTTCGGCCAGAGCAGCATCGAGCTCGCGCTCGATCGCGTTCTGCAGCAGGGCCACGTGCGACCCGAGCACCTGGTGCTGGAGATCACCGAAACCTCGCAACTCGACGACGTCGACGCCGCCCATGCGACGGCGCGGCGCATCCGCGAGCGCGGCGTACGGATCGCGCTCGACGATTTCGGGGCCGGGTTCAGCTGGCTGCGCCGCTTGCACGAGCTGCCGGTCGATGTGCTCAAGCTGGACGCAACCGTCACGCAGGCTGAGATCGAGCCGCGCACGCACAAGCAGTCGATGTGCGAGGTGCTGGTGGAGCTGGGCCGGAGCATGGAGCTGGCGATCGTCGCGGAAGGTATCGAAACCCACGAGCAGGCCAGGGCCCTGAAGCAGCTGGGCTGCGAGACCGGGCAGGGCTTCCTCTACGGAGTACCGGCGCCGCTGGTGCGTTTTACGCCTCTGTTGCCTGCGGTGAGTTCCTGGTGAGGTCCGCGGGGCTAGTCTGGCTCCGAAGCACAACCAGCAAGAGGTTCCAATGCACAGGGATGCACTGCAACGGGAGGCCTACAGTCCGTTCGACTCGCGGCTCCAGGACCTGATTTGCGAAGCACTCGCGCGCGATCCGGCAGGCGCCGGATTCGACGTGCACTATCAACCGATCGTGCGGATCACGGACGGCAGCGTCGTGGCCGTAGAGGCGCTCGCGCGCTGGACGCCGCCGGATATGCGCGAGATCGCGCCGCCCGCTTTCGTCTCGATTGCCGAGCGCTGCGGACTGATCGGCGTGCTCGACGACTTCGTGCTGAATCGCGCATGCGCGAATGCACGACTCCTCAGTGAAACGTTCGGCCGCGAGATC
>CADEEJ010000187.1:5782-10464 GCA_902826315.1 uncultured Steroidobacter sp. | reverse complement strand
GGCTGGATCACGAAGCCGGCCCTCGGGAAATGCACGGCCACTTCGCCCACCTGCGGATCCGTGCGCTTGATCACCACTTCATAAGTCGACAGCGCCAACAGCTCGCCCACTACGGGATCGCGCCCGATGTCGTCCGGCGCGATCTGCACGCGCATGCCGATCTTGCGTCCGAACGGATCGTTCGCATCCGCGTGCTCTCCGACCTGCGGTGTCGCTCCCTTTGCGATCGCGAGCGCTTCTTTCGGATCCATCTCCGACGGCTGACCGTGACCGATGCGCTCCATGCGTTGCATCCAGCCGCGCAGCTTCGGCAACTCGCCGAGTGGCGGTGTGGTGCCGCTGACGTTCGTGGTGATGAACCAGCACAAGTGATGCGCCGAGCAATCGACCGTCGTCGGATGCTCGCCGCACAGGAACGCACGCCCGTCGACGAGCATCGCTTCGAGCCAAGCGAACTGCGGACGCAGCTGGTCGAGCAGCATCGGCACGGCTTGCTTGAGCCGCTCGATGTTCAGCTCGCGACCCATCAGCTTGCCGCGGTCCTCGGCGAAACCTTCCGGCAGCGCGCGCGGGCTGAGGCCGAACGTCATGCCGACGACCGGCGAGAACAGCGTGCGATCGAGATAGAACGACAACGCGTTTGCCGTACCCGCGTCGGTGCCGCGATAGAAGCTCGGCTCGGGAAAGCGCCGTTCCAGCTCGCGCAGGATCAGCTGCGAGTCGCAGTAGATGTCGGCGCCGATCTGCATCACCGGCGTCTTGCGATAGCCGCCGGTCAGCGGCATGAGATCCGGCTTCGGCATGATCATGGGGATCTGCACCGACCGCCACGCTAAGCGCTTGATGCCGAGAGCCTTACGCACCTTCTCGGCGTACGGCGACATGGGATAGTGATGCAGGATGACTTCGGTCATGGCGTCCCCTCGATTTTTCTTGGCACATCCTAGCTGAGATGCCGGCACGAACGGGGTAAAGTTGGCGCATGAAAACGTTAGGTCGTGCAGCTCTCGCGGCTGTGACTATTACGGTTGCGTGTGCCGGTGTGGATGCAAAGACGGTCAAGCCGCCGCTGCATGGACAGAACTGGGTTGCCGTCACTGGCAAGCCGCTCGCCGCAACTGCTGGAGCTGCGACGTTCATCAAAGGTGGCAATGCGGTCGACGCCGCATGCGCGATGATCGCAGCAACTTCCACAATGTGGGACACGCTCAGCTGGGGCGGCGAAACTCAGGCGCTGATCTACAACCCGCACACCGGCAAGGTCATCGGCGTCAACGCGCTCGGTGCCGCGCCGACCGGTGCCACGCCGGAGTTCTTCAAGAGCAAGGGCTACGAGTATCCGCCGGAGTTCGGACCGCTCGCGGCCGTCACGCCGGGCACACCCGGCGGCATCATGGTGATGCTCGCCGAGTACGGAAAACTGAGCCTCGCGGAAGTGCTCGCGCCGGCGATCGAGATGGCCGACGGTTATCCGATCGAAGCGCAGGCCGCCGATCTGATCGAGCGCTGGAAAGACGAGCTACGCAAGTGGCCTGAGTCGCGCCGCACGTTCCTGGTTCACGAAGGGCAAGGCAAGCGCGCTGCCCCCGAGGCTGGAGAAATCTTCCGGCAGCCGGATCTTGCAGCGACGCTGCGCAAGCTGGTGGCAACGGAAGCGCAAGCGTTGCAGGCGGGCAAGAATCGCAAGGACGCGATCATGGCTGCGTACGATCGCTTCTATAAGGGTGACATCGCACGCGAGTTCGCACGCGGCTCGCAGGAAGTCGGCGGGTTGCACACCGCGGAAGATCTCGCGAACTGGCGCGTCTATCTCGAAGAGCCGGTGAGCACCAGCTACAAGGGTGTCGAAGTCTACAAGCTCACGCATTGGGTGCAGGGGCCGGTGATGCTGCAGACGTTGAACATCCTCGAAGGCTTCGACCTCAAGTCGATGGGCTACAACAGCGCGCGCTACATCCACACGCTCTACCAGGCGATGAATCTCGCGTACGCGGACCGCGACTTCTACTACGGCGATTCGCGTTTCCCGCCGGAAGAGCCGATCCGCGGCCTGCTCTCGAAGGACTACGCGCGTGCGCGCGCGAAGCTGATCAGCGAGGACGCCAACAATCCGGACGTGCGTCCCGGCGATCCGTATCCGTTCCAGGGCGGCAGCAATCCGTTCAAGGCGACGCTCGACAAGTGGCACACGGTCAAGGAGCGCGCCGACAAGCCGAAGCCGAATCAGTGGAGCCCGACCGCACTGGCGGAGTTCGATCGCACGTTCCGGCTCGGCACGACCAGCGTCGAAGCGGCGGACAAGGAAGGCTGGGTCGTGTCGGTGACGCCGAGCGGCGGCTGGTTGCCTGCGGTGATCGCCGGCAAGACCGGCATCGGCATGAGTCAACGCATGCAGAGCTTCGTGCTCGACGCTGCCGAGAATCCATTCAACGTCGTCGCGCCCGGCAAGCGGCCGCGTGCCACGCTCACGCCATCGCTCGCGTTGAAGGACGGCAAGCCGATGCTCGCCTTCGCCGTCCAAGGCGGCGACACGCAGGATCAGAACCTGCTGCAATTCTTCCTCAACGTGGTCGAGTTCGGCATGACGGTGCAGGAAGCGGCGGAAGCCGCGAACATCACCAGCTATCAGATGCGCGACTCGTTCGGCGCGCACGAGTCGTTCCCCGGTCGCGTGACGCTGACGAACTCGATCCCGGAGTGGGTGCGCAACGACCTCACGCGCAAGGGCTACAAGCTCGAGTTCACGCAGAACAACTCCGGCCCGATCACCGCGATCTACGTCGATCGCAAGCACGGCTCTCTGTGGGGTGCTGCCGCGTATCACGGTGAGGACTATGGCATCGCCTGGTGAGGCGCGGATTCGTCCTGCGACGCTCGACGACAAAGCCGAGCTCGTCGGACTCATCGCACGCTCGGCGCGCGAGCTGAGCGCTGGCGACTACACACCTGAGCAAGTCGAAGGCGCACTGCGTGGCGCATTCGGCGTCGACACACAGCTGATTGTGGATGGCACTTATTTCGTCGCGGAAGCAGACGGCAAGCTCGTCGCATGCGGCGGCTGGAGCAAGCGTCGCACGCTGTTCGGCAGTGACGCTCGATCGGGGCGCGACGAGGCCGAGCTCGATCCGGCGGTCGATGCAGCGAAGATCCGCGCGTTCTTTGTCGACCCCGCGTACGCACGCCGCGGCCTGGGTTCGGCGATTCTGGAGCGCTGCGAGGCTGAAGCCGGCAGCCGCGGCTTTACTCGCTTCGAGATGATGGCAACGCTGCCGGGCGCGCGTCTGTACACGCGATACGGCTACTCCGGCACCGAGCGCGTGCACTACGAAGTGCAGCCCGGCGTCACGATTGAATTCATTCCAATGAAAAAATCCCTGTAGGCCGGGTTGCAACCCGACTTCGGGTCTCTCTGTGGGGGTCACATGATTCGCTCGACGATGCAGCGCGTTCCTCTGTCCACCAACACATTGCTGGAGCGCGCCGGCAAGATTTATCCGCAGTCCGAAGTCGTCAGCCGGATGCCTGACAAGTCGCTGCATCGCTACCGCTTCGCCGACTTCTACCGCCGCTCGCGCCAACTGGCCTCTGCGCTGCTCGCTGCCGGCCTGAAGAAAGGCGACCGCGTCGCGACGCTCAGCTGGAATCACTACGCGCACTTCGAATGCTATTTCGGCATCCCGGCCGCCGGCGGTGTGTTGCACACGTTGAACCTGCGGCTCGCCCCGGACGAGATCGCCTGGATCGCGAATCACGCCGAGGATCGCTTCGTCATCGTCGATGACTGCCTGCTGCCGCTGTTCGCGAAGTTCAAGGACCTGGTGAAGTTCGAGAAGGTGATCGTCGTGCCGCTCACCGGCGCGCCGGTGCCGGCGGGGTTCATCGACTACGAGAAATTTCTCGCCGACGCGCCGGGCGGCTTCGAGTATCCGGCGCACGACGAGGATGACCCGATCGCGATGTGCTACACCTCGGGCACGACCGGCCGTCCGAAGGGCGTCGTGTACTCGCATCGCTCGATGGTGCTGCACACGCTGGTCGGCAATCAGCCCGACCACTGGAATCTCGCGTCGAAGGACAGCGTGCTGCCGGTGACGCCGATGTTCCATGCGAATTGCTGGGGCATCCCGTACGGCGCGGCGATGATGGGCATCAAGATCGTATTCCCCGGACCGCATCTCAACGCGGCCGATCTCATCGACCTGTTCATGCGAGAGAAGCCGACGTACTCGCTCGGCGTGCCGACGATCTGGATCTCGATCCTGCAGCTGCTCGACTCCGAGCCCGAGCGCTATCGCCTGCCGCCCGGCGTGCGCATGATCGTCGGCGGCTCCGCCGTGCCCGAATCCCTGATTCGCGGCTTCGCGCGACACGGCGCCAGCGTGCTGCAGGGCTGGGGCATGACTGAGACCAGCCCGCTGGCCAGCGGTGCATTCGTGAAGCCGGAGCTGCAGCACTACGACGAAGAGCAACGAATCGCACTCGCGACGACCGCCGGCGTGCCTGCGCCACTCGTCGATCTGCGCATCGTCGGCGATGGCGACAAAGAGCAGCCGTGGGATGGCAAGAGCGTCGGCGAGATCCAGGTGCGCGGCAACTTCATCACCGGCAGCTATCACAACGTGCCGAAGGAGCCGGATAAGTTCACCGCCGACGGCTGGCTGCGCACCGGCGACGTCGCGAGC
>CADEEJ010000187.1:3499-5682 GCA_902826315.1 uncultured Steroidobacter sp. | reverse complement strand
CTCGCGCACAAATTTGCGAAGTGGCAGCTGCCGGAACGCTTCGAGTTCCTCGACCAGATCCCGCGCACGTCGACGGGAAAGTTCTGGAAGACGAAGCTGCGCGATAAATACAGGTAGTTCCGTCCTCGACCCGACGCCAGCTCTTCGTGGGGTCAGGGCTTCGGCGGATTCAAGCCGATATCGCGCTTCAGTAGCTCGTTGACGAGCTGGTCGATCTCGATGCCCTTGGCCTTGGCAAGCGCAGCCAGATGCGCGTGCACTTCGGGATCCAGGTAGATCGGCAACTCCACTACAGCGTCCTTGCGATAAAACTTGCCGCGCTCGGCGTTGGAGAAGTCGTATTCGTTCTGCATGGTTGTCGCCTATGAGGCCATCGCCTTGCCGATGTCCCAGTCGAACCGATAGACGAAGCGCTGCGTCATGGGACTACGGCGCTCCAAGTGTCGCGTGGAAGCTTATCAGCGGTTCGCGTGGGTAGCATCTCAGATCCTTCCCCGCACGTTGCCGAGGTGCGAGGAAGGGTAGGTCGTTCCGATCTCTTAACTCAGATGCAAAACCTGCGGTTCATCGACTTTGTCGAATGATCCGAGTGCGTCGAGGAGCGGTTTAATCCGCGCCGAGTCGACTTGCTCGGCGTCTCCTAGGGAAGGTGGCGTGTTAGACGCACCAAAGTCAGCCCCTGCTTCCGACGACTCGCGCTGTCGCCAGTGTGTCGATCGCCCGAAGCTTCGGCGATGAGCAAGTGGAAGGTCATCAAACGTGTGGCGATCAGCCTCGTGCTGGCGTTACTGCTTGGTACTGCAGCCTTCTGCGTCACCTGCGTCCTGCTCTTCGATCGCAGCACCCGCACGATCTACGACATTCCTCTGCCGACAGTTATCGTCTCGTCCGATCCAGTAGTTGTTGCGCGTGGCGAGCACTTGGCGGATTCGCTCGGTAAGTGCAAGCAGTGTCATGGTCCGAATCTGGCGTCTGGCAAGGACGTCAAGCACGGGCCTTTCGGTATCTCCAGAGGTCCCAACCTGACGGCGGGCGAGAACGGCGTGCGCTACACGGACGCAGAGCTGGCCCGCCTGATCAAACACGGCGTCAAGCGCGACGGGCGCAGTGTGATCTACATGCCGAGCAACGAAACCGCGTGGTGGCCGATGGACGACGTGGTTGCGCTCATCTCGTACCTGCGCACCGTACCGCCCGTCGACGGCGAGCCCGGCAAGATCGAGTTCGGCACGCTTGCGAAGCTCTTCGATCGCATGGATCTGGTGACCTTGGACATCGCGCGTCGTATCGATCACGACGCGCAGCAGATTGCGCCGTCGCCTGCGCCGACGGCTCAATACGGCGCATACGTCGCGCAGCTCTGCATTCGCTGTCATCGCGAGGATTTCAGCGGTGGTCCGTTACCGGGCGCGCCGCCGAGCATGGCGGTGCCTTCCAACCTGACTCCGCACGAAACCGGTCTCGCGGACTGGACCTACGAGGACTTCGACAAGCTGTTGACGCAAGGCATTCGCAAGAACGGCAAGCAGCTGGACCCGTTCATGTCGCTCGGTGCCATGGGCAAGCTGAATGAGGTCGAGAAGCGAGCGCTGTGGTCCTACCTGCGAACGCTGCCCGCGCGCCAGTCTGGAGGCTGACGGCGCTGTAAGGAAATCCGCTGAACCTTTTTGCCGCCAGCGATCACCTACGCGCACAGATCATTTACGATTCGAAGGGCGAGGCCCGAGGTTCTCTCGATGAAGACTTTGCTCATGCAGCTGCTTGCAGCTGTCGTTGCTCTTTCAATGGTGGGTTGCACGACGATCCAGCCGCTCACCGCCAACGGCTCGCAGCTCGCGAGCACGCTCAAGGCTGGCGATCAAGTCGAGATCGTGACGACGCGCGGCCAGGAGCTGAAGTTCAAGGTCGAGAATGTCGATGCGACCGGCGTGCAGGGCGGCGGCCAGCGTGTCGCGTACAACGACATTCAGAGCATCAGTCGCAAGCAGACGGACACGAAGCGCACGATGTGGGTCGTTCTCGGTGTGGTCGCGGCGGGAGCGCTGGCGGCAGCTGCCGGCGGCGGAGGCGGTGGCGGAAGCGGCTACTGAGGCCCGCGCTCGATGCGACAGTGGATGCTCTGCATGCCGCTGTCTTCCGGGTTGTAGTTCGGGTCGTCGGCCGGGAAGCTCTCGGTCGTGATG
>CADEEJ010000187.1:0-3399 GCA_902826315.1 uncultured Steroidobacter sp. | reverse complement strand
GGCGAGCGCGGCGGGCGTCTGTCCGTGGTTGCCGCGAGGGATGAGATTCCCGCATGCTCTCTCCATGGGGCAATACATCGGCGCCATCGACCAGGGCACGACGAGCACTCGCTTCATCGTGTTCGATGCGCAGGGCGCGATCGTCGCGGTTGCGCAGAAGGAGCACGCGCAGATCTATCCGCAGCCCGGCTGGGTCGAACACTCGCCGCTCGAGATCGCTCGAAACACGGACGAGGTCATCGCCACCGCGCTGCAGACCGCCAAGCTCACCGCGCGTGACCTGGTCGCAGTCGGTATCACGAACCAGCGCGAGACCACCGTGGTGTGGGATCGCAACGGCCGGCCGATTCACAACGCTCTCGTCTGGCAGGACACGCGTGTCGATCCCCTGGTCGCGTTCTATGCCGGGCAGGGCGGCAAAGACCGTTTTCGCGCGAGCACCGGCCTGCCGCTCGCCAGTTATTTCAGCGGCCTGAAGCTGAAATGGCTGCTCGATAACATTCCAGGAGTGCGCGAGCGTGCGGCGGCCGGCGAGTTGCTGTTCGGAACGATCGACAGCTGGGTCACGTGGAATCTCACCGGCGGTGCGCGCGGTGGATTGCACATCACCGACGTCACGAATGCGAGCCGCACGCAGCTCATGCGCCTCGATTCGCTCGCGTGGGACGATGAGCTGCTGAATGCGTTCTCGATCCCGCGTGTACTGTTGCCGCGCATCGTTTCATCGAGCGAGGTCTACGGCGAGATTGCGACGGGCCCGCTGCGCGGCGTGCCCATCGCGGGCATCCTCGGCGATCAGCAGGCCGCACTCGTCGGCCAGACCTGCTTCCGTGCTGGCGAAGCCAAGAACACGTACGGCACGGGATGCTTCCTGCTGATGAACACGGGCTCGACGCCGGTCTCGTCTGCAGCGGGACTCGTGACCACGGTCGCGTATCAGCTCGGCAAACAACCTGCGCACTACGCGCTAGAAGGCTCCATCGCGATTGCCGGCGCGCTCGTGCAATGGCTGCGCGACAACCTCGGGATGATCGCGAAGAGCAACGACATCGAGGAGCTTGCAGCGAGCGTCGCGGACAATGGCGATGTCTACATCGTGCCTGCGTTCTCCGGTCTGTACGCGCCGTATTGGAAGGACAGCGCCCGCGGCGTCATTGCAGGACTCACGCGTTACGCGACCCGCGCGCACATCGCACGAGCTGCTCTCGAAGCCACGGCGTATCAGACTCGCGATGTGCTGACTGCAATGGAGCAGGACTCCGGCATCAAGCTGAGCGAGTTGCGCGTCGATGGCGGCATGGTCTTGAACGAGTTGCTGATGCAGTTCCAGGCCGACATCCTCGATGTGGCCGTCGTTCGTCCGAAGGTGACGGAGACGACTGCGCTCGGCGCGGCCTACGCGGCGGGACTGGCGACCGGCTACTGGCGCAGCACCGATGAGCTCAGGCAGAACTGGGGCGTTGCGAAGCGTTGGACGCCAGCGATGACGAAAGAGCAACGCGGCCGCTTGTACTCGGCCTGGCAGAAAGCAGTCACGCGGTCGTTCGGCTGGGTCGAGTAACGCACGTGCCGACGGCCAAAGCACAGCTCGACGGCTTCATCGCGAAGTACTCCCCGGAGGTTGCGAAGCTGGGAAGCGCGGCCATCGCACGCATGCGCAAGTTCCTGCCGGCCGCACAAGTGATCGTGTACGACAACTACAACGCGCTGGCCGTGGGCTTCGGACCCAACGAGCGCGCCTCGGAGACAGTGTTCTCGATCGTCCTGTATCCGCGCTGGGTCAGCTTGTTTCTCTTGAAGGGTGCGGGCCTGCCGGATCCGCACAAGCGCCTGAGTGGCAGCGGCAGTGTAGTTCGCCACGTCGTGCTCACCGATATCGCGCTGCTCGACGACCCGCAGATCCGCGAGCTGATGCAGCTTGCGCTTACGCGCTCCGGCGCGTCGCTGCAGGCCGGCAAGCGCGGAGCTATCGTCATCAAGTCGATCTCAGCGCGGCAACGACCGCGCCGCCCAACGAACAAAGCCGTCAAGAAGAAATAACTGCAGGTCGGGCTTCAGCCCGACAACGAGGGTTCAATCATGAGCGAAGTCAATCTCCTCGCCGTCCTGGTCGCGGCCGTCTCCAGTTTCCTGCTCGGCGGCCTCTGGTATTCCCCGCTGCTGTTCCACAAAGTATGGAACCGCGAAGCCGGCCGCGGCGAGAATCCCGAGAAGATGAAGCACCCCGGGCGCGTGTTCGGCATCGCGTTCGTGTTCGCGTTGATCGCGGCGTGGGTGTTCGCGTCCTGGCTCGGCCCGGATCCGCAGTTGAAGGAGTCGCTGATCAAGGGCTTCGCGATGGGTGCCGGCATCGTCGGCGCGAGCTTCGGCATCAACTATCAGTTCGCGGCCCGCAGCTTCCTGATGTGGGCGATCGACGCCGGCTACCACACCGCGCAATTCATGCTGTTCGCGCTGGTGCTGTCACTTTGGCCGTGAGATTTCCTGCGTGCGCAGCCACTGTGTGACGAGCTTCGAGCGCTCTTCCGTCACGCCGAGGCTACGCAACGCGTAGTCGGTCATCTGCAGCGCCAGCTCCAGCTCGCCCATCACTGCGCGGTCGACGCCCTGATCGATCAGATATGCCAGCTCGCTGGAGCTGTGCGTGCGTACGACGATGGCGACGCGCGGATTACGCTCGCGCGCCAGCTCGAGAATTCGCCGCGCCTGAAAGCCATCCGGCGATGCGATCACGAGCAAGCGTGCATGCTGGATCGCCGCGAGGTCCAGCACACCGGCAGCGGAAGCGTCGCCCTGGATCGCAACGATCTTCTGGCCGCGCAGCTCGTCGACGATGCGCTGATGCGTTTCGATCACCGCAAACTTGAGTCCCTGAGCTTCGAGTGCGTGACCGACGACACTACCGACGCGGCCGTAACCGACGATCACCGCATGATTGCGCAGGCCGGCGGCCTGAGCTTCCGCGGGCGTTGGCGTGTGACGCCGATTGCGGCGTTCGAGTAAAGCAGTCACGCGCGGATGCCGATCGAGCCAGCGCGTCATCGGCGCGATCATGCCGAAAGCAAACGGATTGAACGTGATCGAGAGCAGCGCGCCGGCCAGGATCAAATCGCGTCCTTCCGGCGGCAGCAGCCCGAGGGCGACGCCGAGCCCGGCGAGGATGAACGAGAACTCGCCGATCTGCGCGAGGCTCGCGGAAATCGTCAGCGCCGTGCGCACCGGGTAGCCGAACACGAGCACGATCGCGAAGGCCGCGAGCGATTTGCCGACCACGACCACGAACAGCACGCCGAGCAGCTCCAGCGGCCGCTCCAGCACGACCGACGGATCGAACAGCATGCCGACCGAAACGAAGAACATGACCGCGAACGCATCCTGCAGCGGCAGCGAGTTCTCCGC
>CADEEJ010000186.1 GCA_902826315.1 uncultured Steroidobacter sp. | reverse complement strand
CGGTCGCAACCTCAGCGAAACTGCGGCAGCAGCACGCTGTCGATGATGTACACGACACCGTTGTCGGTGCGAATGGTCTTCCACTGCACACGCGCGTTGTTGACGTTCAGTCGGGCGCTCTCGCGTTCGACGTACACCTCCTGACCCTGGGCCGTGTCCAGGTCCCGTGTATTGAAAGCAAAGCGCAGGTCGTTCGCTCCGGGTACCACGTGGTACAGCAGCACAGACTTCAGCGCATCCGGCTGTGAGAGCAGGAAGTTGAGGATAGCCGGCGGGATCTTGTCGAAGGCGTCGTTCGTCGGCGCAAACACCGTGAACGGCCCAGGCCCCTGAAGCGTCGTGACGAGATCAGCGGCTTGCAGAGCCGCGACTAGCGTCGAGAACCTGGGGTTGCTCACGGCGACGTCGACGATTGTTCCGTGCACGCGTACGACCTCGGTGAATGCAGGTCGATCCTTGGCATCGCTCGCTGCGCTCGTCGACGGCAGAGCCAGCCACATGAATACGGCTGCGGTGACAAACGCAGCGGATCTCGAATATCTCATTGCCGACTCCTACACGAAGCTTTACGGGGCCAACCTTGCACTGTGATTGCAGCGCTACAGCAGGTTATACGTCAGCCACCAATCAGGGTTCCGCAAGAATGCTGCTGTCGAAGTTCGAAAGCTGTACAGATCGTGTACAGAAAGCACAGAATTCCCGCCAAGGGCAATGAGCATGTCACTGTACATCGGCATCGACATCGGCACTTCAGGAGTGCGTGCGTGCGCTATCGATGATGAAGGAGTCGAACACGGCCGGGCAGGGTGCAAGTTGCCTCAGCCGAAGCCACAGGGTGGCGTCATTTCGCAGCGCGCTGAGCTCTGGTGGAGTGCGGTACTGTCCACTCTGAGCGATCTACTCGCGCAACTGGACCGCAAGCGCGTACGAGCCATCGCTGTCGACGGCACCTCCGGCACCCTATTGCTCACCGACGCGCAGGGTACGCCGCTTGGCGCCGCTCTCGCATACAACGACACGAGTGCTGCTGAGCAATTGAGTCAAATCGAAAAAGTAGCCTCGATGAGCAGCGCCGCTCGCGGCCCGGGTTCGGCGCTGGCGAAACTGCTCTTCCTGCAGGAACGCCATCCCAACGCGAGCCATGCTTTGCATCAAGCAGATTGGGTCACTGGGCGTCTGACTGCGCGTTACGGATTCAGCGATGAGAACAACGCGCTGAAGCTCGGTTACGATCCCGCGACACGTCGCTGGCCCGATTGGCTGGCGGCGCTTCCGGTACGCAGCGAGTTGCTCCCGCAGGTGCTGGTGCCGGGCACACCTGTCGGCTTCATTGACGCGCGGATTGCCGGGGATCTGGGACTGCTGCGCGACGTGTTGGTTGTCGCCGGGACTACCGACGGCGTGGCGGCCTTCTTGTCGACGGGTGCGGATCAAGTGGGCGATGCAGTGACATCGCTCGGTTCGACACTAGTTGTGAAGGTGCTGTGTGCGCACTCGGTATCCGCACCGGAGTACGGCGTATACAGCCATCGACTGGGAGATGCTTGGCTGGCGGGCGGGGCGTCGAATACCGGAGGCGCTGCGTTGCTGAAATTCTTCGATGTCGCAACCATGAATGCCCTGACGCCTCGTTTGAATCCTCGATGTTCGACAGACCTGGACTACTACCCATTGCCGCAACAGGGCGAGCGATTTCCGATCAACGATCCGAACATGCCCTCGCGAGCGTCGCCTCGACCCGATGACGATGCGGTTTTCTTCCAAGGATTGCTCGAGGGAATCGCGTCGGTCGAACACGCCGCCTATCTGCGACTGGAAGAGCTCGGTGCGCCTTACCCCACCCATGTGCGCACGGTCGGCGGCGGCGCAAGCAACGCCGCCTGGACGGAAATCCGTGAACGGCATTTGCATGTGCCGATCCAATCATCCGCAAGAGGTGAGGTTGCATACGGCACTGCCTTGCTTGCTCGCCGTGGCGCTGCCCTGAATCTCCCGCGACCGTGATTATTGACGCAGTCTTGCGTCCAGCCACTCGATCCAGTGTCGCACTGGAACGGATGTCGCCGGGGCGAGGTGCGCGATGCAGCCGACGTTGGCTGACAGAATTACCTCGGGTCGCGGCGCCACGAGTGTCGCGATCTTTCGGTCTCGCAGCTGCGAGCTCAGCTCTGCTTGCAGTATCGAATAGCTGCCCGCGGAGCCGCAGCACAGGTGCGAATCGACCGTGGGCAGGATTTCCGCTCCTAGCTCAGAGATGAGACTCTCCACGACGCCGCGGAGCCTCTGCCCGTGCTGAAGCGTGCACGGTGAGTGAAACGAGATGCGTTGTCGGATCGCTCCGCGTACCAATTGCTGCAACTCATCTGAACTGCTACCGAGCAGCTCTCCCAAGTCGCGCGTCAGCGAAACGACGCGCTCGGCCTTTGCCGCGTAGTCGGTATCCTCACGCAACAGATGCGCGTACTGCTTGACCATGCTGGCGCAGCCTGAAGCATTGATGACGATGGCTTCGGCTCCCGCCTCCAGGTGCGGCCACCAGGCGTCGATGTTTGTTCGAGCTTCATCGAGCGCGCGTGCGTGATCGTCGAGATGGTGCTTGTTGGCGCCACAGCAGCCCGCGGTGCGCGGCACGATCGTTTCCATACCCAAAGCATCGAGAACTCTCGCGGTGGCAGCATTGATGTTAGGGAACATCGACGGTTGCACGCAGCCTGACAGGAGCAGCACCTTGCGGGAATGCTGGCGATCCGGCCACGTGCCGGGATCTCTGCGTGCAGGAACTTTGCTCTGCAGCGCTCGCGGTAGCAGCGGGCGCAACGCCTGACCGAGCCGCATCGCGGGTGCAAACAGATTGCTCGTCAGGCCGTGCTTCAGCATCGAGCGAAGGAGCTGCTCGCTCGCCGGCCGTTCGACCTTCTCGTCAACCAGCTTGCGGCCGATGTCGAGCAGCCGACCGAATTGAACGCCCGATGGACAGGTCGTCTCGCAGGCTCTGCATGTCAGGCATCGATCCAGATGCAGCTGTGTGCTCGCGGTCGGCTGGCCGCCTTCCAGGATTTCTTTGATGAGATAGATGCGACCGCGAGGTCCGTCCAGCTCGTCTCCGAGCAGCTGGTAGGTCGGGCAAGTAGCGTTGCAGAAGCCGCAGTGCACGCACTTGCGTACGATTTGCTCTGCTGCCTGCCCGAACGCAGTGTTCCGCATGGGTTCAGCGAGCTTTGTTTGCATGCGCTCTCACAGTCCCGCGAACATGCGATCCGGATTGAAGATGCCTGCCGGATCGAATTCCGTCTTGAGTCGTTCGTGAATGGCAGCGAGCGCAGGCGGCAGCGGGGCGAACACACCTTGCGACCGATCGCCCCCACGAAAGAGCGTCGCATGTCCGCCGGCGCGTCTAGCGCACTCGCGGACAGTTTGAGTCGGTTGCAGTGTGCGCAGCCAGCGTTGGGCGCCTCCCCATTCGATCAGCTGGTCACCCGCGGTAAGCATCGGTGCGGTGGACGGAACGGACATTCGCCACAGCGCAGTGTCACCCGCGAAGAATTGATGAGTCTGCTCGCGAATGCTTCGCCAGAACTCCATGGCATCTTCGTCGTCGATGAGTTCACCGCCGAGATCGTCGCGAGCCGCGCGGACTGCGGCAGTTGCGCCCGAGAGGCGCACAGTGAGCATGCTGTCGCTCCAAGCTGAGGCCGACAACGGCAGCGGTCGACCGCCCCATTCATTGAGCTTGCGCAACGCGGTCGCCGCGCTCGTCTCGAAGCGCAGCGTCGACTGCGCGACGGGCATCGGCAGCACCTTCAGCGAAATTTCGACGAGCACTCCGAGAATGCCGAGCGAGCCGGCCAGCAACCGAGCGACATCGTAGCCCGCGACGTTTTTCATTACGGTGCCACCGAAAGAGAGCGACTCGCCACGTCCATTCAGCAAGCGCGCGCCCAAGACGAAATCGCGGACACCGCCGGACGCCGTGCGGCGCGGACCCGCCAGACCGGATGCAACGCAGCCGCCCACCGTCGCGTCGGATCCGAAGTGCGGAGGCTCGAATGCCAGCATCTGAGATTTTGCTGCCAGCTCCTGCTCCAACTCCGCCAAGGGTGTACCGGCGCGCACCGACACCACCAGCTCCGTGGGCTCGTACGCGACAATTCCCTGGAGCGGGCGTGGATCGAGCACCATGCCGAGCGGCGCATTTCCGTAGAAATCTTTGGTGCCTCCCGCCCGAATGCGCAGCGCAGTCCGGCTCGCGGCCGCGCTGCGGATTTGCTCACTCAAGGCGGCGATCGCGGGTTCCATCAGAAGCGGGGGAGATCAGGAAAGCGTACTTCGTTGGCGTGCACGCGCACGCGGCCATATTCGGCACAGCGATGGAGCGTGGGGATGACCTTACCTGGATTGAGCAGGCCTGCAGGATCGAAGGCTCGCTTCACGCCCGAGAATGCGTCGAGCGTCAGGCGGTCGAATTGCGAGCACATCTGGTCGAGCTTTTCCACGCCCACGCCATGCTCGCCGGTCACAGTGCCGCCCATTCGCACGCTGTGTTCGAGGATCTCGGCGCCGAATGCTTCGGCACGGGCCACGGACTCGGGATCGGCGTCATCGAACAGGATCAAGGGATGAAGGTTGCCGTCGCCTGCGTGAAACACGTTAGGGCAGCTCAGACCGTACTTGCACTCCATTTCCTGGATCGCCTTGAGCATCTCACCGAGCCGCTTGCGCGGTATGGTGCCGTCCATGCAGTAGTAGGCGGGCGCGGCACGGCCGGCCGCGGGGAACGCGTTCTTGCGTCCCGCCCAGAAGCGCAATCGGTCCGCTTCGCTGCTGGACACCTTGATGGATGTGGCGCGTGCCGACTGCAGCACTTCGATCATGCGGGCGATCTCTTCCTCGACCTCGGCGGGCGTGCCATCCGATTCGCACAGGAGAACCGCGGCCGCGTTCAGATCGTAGCCCGCGTTCGCGAATGGTTCTACGAGCCGGCAAGCCGCTTGGTCGAGCATCTCGAGGCCCGCAGGAATGATGCCCGCGGCGATCACGGAAGCCACCGCCTGGCCCGCATCCGCAACATCGGCAAAGCTCGCCATGATGCAGCGGGCGAGCTGCGGCTTCGGCACGAGCTTGACGGTCACCTCGGTGGTCACCGCGAGCATGCCTTCGGAGCCGATCACGACTGCGAGCAAATCGAGTCCCGGCGCATCCTGGGCGCCGCCGCCGAACTCGACGGGATCGCCCTGCATGGTGAGGCCGCGAACGCGAAGTACGTTGTGCACCGTCAGCCCGTACTTCAAGCAGTGCACACCTCCGGAGTTCTCCGCCACGTTGCCGCCGATGGTGCATGCAATCTGACTCGAAGGATCGGGCGCGTAATACAGTCCGTAGGGCGCTGCCGCTTCGGAGATGGCCAAATTGCGCACCCCGGGCTGCACGGTTGCCGTCCTGGCGTAACCATCGACGTTCAGAACTCTGTTGAACTTCGCCATCGACAGCAGCACGCCTGCAGCGTGGGGTAGGGCGCTGCCGGAGAGCCCCGTGCTGGCACCGCGCGGCACGACCGGCACGTGCTCGGCATGGCAGAGCTTGAGCACGTCGGCGACTTGCTCGATGGTTTCCGGGATCGCGACGACCATCGGTTGCTGGCGATACAGGGTCAGCCCGTCGCACTCATATGGGCTCGTGTCCTCTTCGCGGAAGAGGATCGCCCGCTGCGGCAGGATGTCACGCAGTCGCCCAACCACGCGCAGCTGCAGCTGCCGGTCGATGGGTAGAGACCTCGACGAATAGGAAGGGCGTGCGCTTTCCATACGGCAATCATAGTGCTGTCGGTTGAGATCAGTCTGCAGCGAGCCGCCTCTGAACGGCATTCATTTCCGCGTCACGCCCGGCCGCGATGTCCTCTACGGCCGGGCCCACCCACCCGTCGGGGTGGATGCCAGCGTCAGGCCGCGCCTCCATCGGAAACTGCCCGATGAGTGGCAGATCGATCTCGATCCTGGAATTTGGCAAATGCAGGAAGAAGAACGCACCGCCATTGATTCCCTGCTGATTGCCGCCGGTCGCTTGACCGACCAGCGTGCCGAGCTGCGTCCTCTTGATCAATTCGGCAAACTCGAACGTCGCGGAGCTGTTGCTCGGTCCGATGAGCACGAAGACCTTGCCCGCGAAGCGCGGGGACTTCGGCTGCACTACGTTGACCCGGCGCTCGCCGTTTCGGTTGAGCTGAAAGTAACGCTCATCCGCCCGCACTGCCTGGTCGCCCCAGTTCTTGAACGAACTGTCCCAAGTGTCCAGATAGGGCAAAAGATCTTCACGGACCTTGCGATAACGGACCAGCTCGCGCATGCCGGACAAGGTGAGAGGCTTGTCAGTGAAATACGCTAGCAACTCATCGCCGACCCCGATCCCGCCTTCGTTGCCACGCAAGTCGACTACCAGCACCGGCGTCTTGCGTTCCGCGAGGGTTGCGAAACTGGTTGCCAGAAACGACTGCCAGTCCCACTTGCTGTCGTACAGAGCCCAAGTCGGCATGCGCAAGACCGCGAGCTCCTTTGCCGGAAACTGCAACGTCCACGCGGGCTCATCTTCGGCTGCGGCTTCTCGCCTTGCCGCGAGGCGCTGTGCATAGGTAAGCGCCGGGACGGTCAGCCGTCGAATCGCGGTCGAGCCGGGAGCTGCGACTTCAAGTGTGTGGATGGCGTCGACCTGGGGGAAAAACATCGGCAGATAGATGTCGAAAGTCTCGAAGCGCTCCTGCCCCTGAACCTCCAGTAGGGCCACTCGCTTCGCGTCGTTGCTGCCATCTGCACGCGCAATGGTCATCATTCGCGACAGAATGTCGCGCACTGCTATCCCTTCAACCGAAATGACTTCGGTGCCCGGCACCACAGATGCGTCTACCGACAGATTGCGCGTCACGATCATTCGCCCATCGAGCCACCGAAATTCGAATGGCACGCGATCGGCGCGCTCGAACAGAGCTTCGCGGATCGCTCTGGGTTGATTGTAGAAATTCGGGTAGGTATGACCGCACTTGATCTTGGCTGTAAACACGGAAAGGGCCAGGTACACCTGCGAGACAGATTGATCGTTGCTGAGGGCGCGGCGCAGAGCATCGAAGTGCCCACGCATCTGGTCCGGCGTGTTGTACCGGAGCAATCCCGGATGAAGGTCTTCGAGCGCCTTCTGCAGAACATCGACGTCGCGCGCCAGGCCTTCGTGTTCCAGTCGCGGCTGCGTCTCGGCGAGCGCGACAGCTGTGGCCATGAGGACGAGCGTCGACAGGAGTCTCGAGATCATGGGTGGTGCCATCGCAAGCGGCCCGCGGCGAGTTCGCTCGTTTCTCAGTTCATCAGCCAGATCGAGAAGTTGAGCGCGCCTGCGAATGTCACCCACAGCGCATACGGTACGAAGAGCAGCGCCGCTGTTTTGTTGATGTGTCTTGCGGCGTCGATGAAGCCGACGATGAGACCGAGCATGGCAAGGATGTCGAGCAATGCGAGGCCAGGGCGATGCAGCCCGAAGAACAGCCACGACCAGGCTGCATTCGTCACGAGCTGCAGACCCCAGAGCAGCAGAGCTGCATCCACGCGCCGACGGTGGCGCCAGACGAGCCATCCGGCGCCGGCGACGGCGACATAGAGCACTGTCCATGCCGGTGCGAACAGCCAGTTCGGCGGCGTCCACTCCGGCTTGCGCAAGCTTGCGTACCACTCGCCGGGCATGAACAACGCCCCGGAGCTCCCGGCGACCGCGACCAATGCAAGAAAGAACAGGCCGGAGCCTATGTGACGACTGCTAGCCGCCACCGGGACCGTGCGGCTTGGACTACTCACTGTTCGCATACATATATATGGAGGTCAGTGGCGTGCAGTGCCGCTCGGTTCGACCCGCGCTCGATCCCGGTCGCTGCGCGGATTGGGGCTGACCGCTAAGACCGAGTACGCGGAGTCCGCAGCAGGCTGATCAAAGCCGCTACGAACGGCGCAAGGATCAACCAGATCCAGAGATAGGGCTGTGCGTTCATGACTCATTACTCCTGCACACTCCTGATTCCAACTCTGAGGCTATGGTGAAGTTCCACTGTTCACCGCTGTGCGGTTGGGTGTTCCCATCGATCGGACTTGACCTACGATCTCGGCGAGCGACTCCACTGTTGCGTCGGCCAATACCGCCTCAATGCCCGCAGAGTACCCGTAGCGTACCAGCACTGCGCGAACGCCGGCGGCGCGCGCCGCCTTTACGTCGACAGCCGAGTCACCGAGCATGAGCGCTTGATCCGCCGATACGCCATGCATCGCCAGACAGTGTCGTAGCGGTGCTGCATCAGGCTTGCGAGTCGTCAGCGTATCGCCGCCGACCACGACGGAAAACCATCGTGCCAGGCCGACGCTGAGCAGTAGCTCGCGCGCGAAACTCTCCTCCTTGTTCGTGACTACGGCAAGTTGTACCGACAACCTGCGCAGCTGCTCCAACGCTTCCGGCACTCCTGGATACACTGTGCTGCGCACGCCGCAGTTCGCGGAATGCAGCGCGGAATAGCGCGCCATCAATCGATCGAAAATCAGTGACGATGGCTCCACAGGATGGTCCTTGCCGGCTCGCGCGGAGCTATATATGTACGCGGTGCTGACTGTGTGCCGCGCGCCATAGCCGATCCAGGAGCGGATCATGGGCAACGACACCTCCGGCAGGCCTTCTTCCTCGAGGATGTTATTGACGATTGCGGCAATGTCGGGCGCGCTGTCGACCAGCGTGCCGTCGAGATCGAACATGACCAGCTCGATCATCCTTGGGCCTCAACCGCTTGGGTCACCGCCCTGACGATCGCCTCGACGGTGAGTCCGAAGTGCCGATACACATCCGGTGCGGGAGCCGATTCGCCGAAAGTGGGCACGCCGATCACCGTACCTTCGCGGCCGACGTACTTGCGCCAGAAGTCGGGATGCGACGCTTCAATTGCGACGATCGGTGTGTCGGCCGGCAGCACCCGCGCGCGATACTCTGCGTCCTGTCGATCGAAACAACTGGTACTCGGCATCGACACGACGCGAACGGGTATACCTTCTCGCGCAAGCGCGGCTCGCGCCTCGATCGCCAGCGAGAGCTCCGATCCGGTTGCGAGCAACGTTGCGCTCGCCATGTCGGCTTCATCGAGAACGTATCCTCCCCGCCGGATGGCGTCGACGTTGCGATCCAGATGTGCGAGCGCGGGCACGCTTTGCCGCGACAGCAGGAGGGCGCTCGGACCGGTGCGGCGCTCGATCGCCGACTGCCATGCGACGAGGGTTTCCAGCGCGTCGGCGGGCCGCCAGACATCGAGGTTCGGAATCAGGCGAAGCGAGGGCGCGTGCTCGACGGCTTGATGGGTAGGTCCGTCCTCTCCGAGCCCGATCGAATCGTGCGTGAACACATGGATCACGCGCTGCTTCATGAGCGCAGCCATGCGGATTGCATTGCGGCTGTAGTCGCTGAATGTCAGGAACGTGCCGCCGTAGGGGAGGAAGCCCCCATGCAGGCTGATGCCATTCATGATCGCGGCCATGCCGAACTCGCGCACGCCGTAACTCAGATGATTTCCCGCGCGATCGCATCCGGCAGCGCTGGCGCCTTGGAAGCTCGTGAGGTTCGAAGCGGTGAGATCCGCAGAACCGCCGAAGATTTCCGGCAAAACACCCGCCAGCCGATCGAGCACGAGTTGCGAAGCCTTGCGGGTCGCGAGCGGCGAGGCACGGCTTGCAAAGTCCTGCGCCGTGAGCGCCGCACGCTGTGCGAAATCTGCCGGCAGCTCGCCGCGCATGCGGCGCGAAAACTCGGCGGCCTCGGCGGGAAAGTCGGCGGCATAGCGTGCGAAGCGCCCGTTCCACTCGCGCCGTAACGCCTCGCCGCGCGTGCGTCCGTCCCACGCGGCACGCACTTCGTTGGGTACTACGAAGGGTGCGTGCGGCCAACCCAATGACAGCCGCGTAGCAGCGACCTCATCCGCGCCCAGCGGCGCGCCATGTGTATCTGGAGAGCCTTGCTTGCCAGGCGCGCCGTGTCCGATGACCGTCTTGCAGCAGATGAGTGTCGGCCGGCCGATGCTCAAGGACGACTGCGTGATGGCCGATCGCAATGCTGCGTCAACTGCAGCGGCATCGTGACCGTCGACGCGCTCGATCACGTGCCAACCGTAGGAACGGAAGCGTGCGGGCGTATCGTCGGTGAACCAGTCTGCGACGTGACCGTCGATCGATACGCCGTTGTCGTCGTAGAACGCAATCAGCTTCGACAGTCGCAGAGTGCCGGCGAGGCTACACACCTCGTGACTGATACCTTCCATCAGGCAGCCGTCACCGAGGAACACATACGTCCGATGATCGACAATCGTCTGACCGGGGCGGTTGAAGCGCTCGGCGGCGAGTTTCTCGGCCAGCGCCATGCCGACGGCGTTCGCCAGGCCCTGACCGAGCGGACCGGTCGTCGTTTCGACTCCTGGCGTGATTCCAAACTCAGGATGACCGGGCGTGCGTGAATGAAGCTGCCGGAAGCGTTGCAGCTCGGACATCC
>CADEEJ010000185.1 GCA_902826315.1 uncultured Steroidobacter sp. | reverse complement strand
TGCGCTCTGTTAAACAGGTGTCGGCCATGTACCGGCGCGCGAAGGATGTTGGGTTCGCTCTGGGGATTGCCGCGCTGTTCGCAGCCACGGCCTGGCTGGGCATCGCCCTGAAGCGCGAGTTCGGGCCGGTCGCGGCTATCTGGCCCGGCAATGGCCTGCTGGCCGCCGTCCTGCTGATGCGGCCGACCCGTTCCGACTGGCTCGGGATACTTGCCGCCTGCTTCGTAGCGAACGTCGGGGTGGACATCCTCACCGGCAACAGCGTCGAGACAGCCATCGGTTTTTCACTGGCGAACACCGCAGAGGTTCTGCTCGTGGTGCTGCTGCTGCGCCCTTCGCTGACGAGCATGGCCGCGCTCGGCGATCCCAAGGTCCTGGTTCGATTCTTCCTCTATGCAGTCATCATCGCGCCGGCCGTCTCCGGAGCGCTGGCCGCAATCGTCCTGCACGGAGTTCCGGACGGCGCATTCATGGCCACGTTCGGCGGCTGGTGGGCTTCGGACGCGCTCGGCATGGCCGTGATGCTGCCGCTTACGCTCGGCTTGCGGCCGGCGGAAGTGCGGCAGACCGTGCGCAATGCGAGCTGGCAGACGCTGTGCAGCACGTTCGCGCTGGCCATCGCGACCAACCTGCTCGTGTTTGCGCAGAGCCGGTTCCCGTTGCTGTTCCTGGTCATCCCACCCGTGCTGCTGATCGCGTTTCGACTGGGCTACGCCGCAACGGCCGCGGCGATCTTCATCACTGCAGCCGTCGCGTTTTCCTCCATCGTCGTGGGCGAGGGGCCGTTTACGATGCTCCGCGACCTGACGCTGACGCAGCGAGTTCTCGCCCTGCAGCTGGTCATTGCCACGCTCATTCTTACGAGCTACCCGGTCTGCGCGGTGGTCGCCCATCAACGGCGGCTGCTACGCGATATGGCCGCGAGCGAAGAGCGATTCCGCGTGATCGCAGTGAACTCGATCGACGTGATCACCGTGACCGACTCGCGCGGTGCATGGACGTACCTGTCGCCGTCCGTCACGGAAATGTTCGGCTGGATGCCCGGCGAGCTCATCGGCCGCGACGGCCTCGAGTACGTGCATCCGGAAGACGCGGCGCTGTATGCACAAGGGATCGAGCTGCTGCGCCAAGGCCGCGAAGTCCTGGCCGGTTCGTTTCGCATGCGCCACCGCGACGGCCGTTACATCTGGGTCGAGACCATCTCGCGCCCGCTGCGGGCTGCGGCGGGCAGCGAATCGATCGGCTGGGTCAGCAATACGCGCGATATTTCTGCACGCAAGCGCGTGGAGCAGATCCAGAACGAGTTCATCGCCACAATCAACCACGAGTTGCGCACGCCGCTGACTTCGCTGCTCGGCTCGATCGGCCTGGCGGCCAGCGGCAAGTTCGGCAGACCCGATCCGGCGCTCGCGCGTCTGCTGGAGATGGCACGCACGAACGGCGACCGTCTCGCCCAGCTCATCAACGACATTCTCGACTTCGAGAAGGCGTCGTCCGGCAAGATGCGCTTCGACATGCAGCCGCTCGCGGTCGACGACCTGATAGATCGCTGCATCAACGCGAACCGGTACCACGCCGAGCGACTGGGCGTGACGATCGAAGCGCGGCAACGCGCACCCGGCGCGCTGATCCGCGTCGATGACGGCCGCTTTCACCAGATCATGGCGAACCTGCTGTCCAACGCGGCGAAGTTCTCGCGCACCGGCGGCCGCGTGGAAGTCGATGCGCTTGCGCGCGAGGGTCACTGCCGGATCAGTGTGATCGACCACGGATGCGGCATCCCGGCAGCGTTCCGCAAGCAGCTGTTCGACAGGTTCTCGCAGGCAGACACGTCCGACAGGCGCAGCCGCGGCGGCACGGGCCTGGGGATGGCGATCGCGAAGCACCTGACGGAGCAGATGGACGGCGGCATCAGCTTCGAATCGGAAGAGAACGTCGGCACGACGTTCCACCTGGACTTCCCGCTGGTGAGCTCCAAAGCAGACGCTGCTTAACTATTGCGAGCGCTGTTCCGCCACAAAAAGAGCGATACGTTCCGCGGCCTTCTCGACTACACGACAAGCAACCTGTAGATCCTTGTCCGAGTTGAAGTACGAGCGCAGCTCATCGCCCGTCTTCACATCGAGCAGCCGTAGCTCCACTTGGAACAACTCCTTCTCGCGGCTGATGCGTCCGAGCACTGCCCATGACGCTGGAACCGACTGGAGATTTTTCTCCAGCAGCTGCTGGGCGCGCGCGACCTTCACACCTTTCGACGTGAGTGCCGCGGAAAACCGCGCGAAACAAGTCTGCGATTGCGCGCGCAGCTTGTCGTCGTCGCCTGCCTCGACGACAAACGGCGCTACGATGACCTCTGACTGCGTTTGCGCCTCGGCATGCGAGACCAACGTCAGCATCAGGATCGCAGAAGCAAGGAGCTGTCGGTATCGCATGCTCACCTCTATGAGACGCCAAGAGACTCGACTCGGTCCGGAGTGCCACTGAAGCTGCCGCTCACTGCCGAGTAGTATGACAAGGCGAGGATCGCTCCCCACACCATCGTTGAAGCTTCGTAAAGGGCGCTCTCGATCCCGCCCTGAAGCGAGGGACCGAACAACGGGAAGACAATCAATCCTGCCAGCGTCGAGTAGAGCGAGAGCCACCGACCCCATCGCTTGAACATGAACAGCCCATACATACCCGCGAACGCTGCCAGCAACAACGGGACGACCAGGCCGAACATCAGCCACAGATTCTCCAGCAAGGCAGACATCGGCTCGTTGTCCACTGCGTCAGTCAGCTCCTGCGAGTAGCCGGTCGGCAGGAAAGCCGCAGCGATGCTGGCAACACCGAGGGCGATGTAGAGAAGAATCAGAGCGCGAAAAGACTTCTGCGTCATGGCTGACTTGCCTTGTTGTCCTTGATTGCCCGCAGCGTGGCTCATGATCCAGGTCCACGCAAGGACCTGGTTGGCTTACGGATTTACATCTCGATGGCGCAACGCCTCATGTATCAGCTCGCTCGAAGAGGCACTGAGATATCGTTTTGCGAAAGCATCACGCTCCATGCGTGCTCCGTAGCTCAGGAGAAAGAGCTCGGCGCCTTTGTCGCCGAACTGAACCTGGCTTTCGACTTGTTCGAAGATCGTCTCCACGAACTCGGGCTTATGGTCCGCCATGGTGCCCTCCCGTTGCTTTAGAACGAACGCCCGTCTACGAACTGCCGCTTGATATCTGCCAGCTCCACACCCTCGAGACATCGCACGTTGACGGCCGCCATCTCAGCGCCACGCGAGGCGCCGAACCCGAAGGGAGCGCAACCGCACTTCGGACAGAAGTGGTGCTTTATGGCGTGCTTGTTGAAGGTGTAAACACCGATCGATGCCGCGGGCGTCTGCAGTGTGAACTGCGTGCGAGGCACGAACCAAAGCAAATAGCCCTTGCGGCTGCAATGGGAACAGTTGCACTCCATTGCAGTGTCGAAAGTGCCTTCGACCTCGAACTTGATCTGGCCGCAGTGGCAACTACCTTTGTGCGTCATGGGATTCTCCTGAGGCCATCAGTCTGCGCTGAGATAGCCTCGTTCCAATTGTTGCTGCTGATTCTCGAAGATGGCCATCGCAGTCTTCATGCGCATGAAGCCGAACTTCCGGTAGAACGGCTCGCGTCCCGGGACGGCGTACAGAATGATCTTCTTGTGCCCGCGTGACTGCTCCACGAGATGGCCGACGATTTGCTTGCCGAGGCCGGTGCCTTGATGGCTCGGTAGAACAGCGATATCGCAGATATACGAGCAGTCTCCGCCATCAGCGAGTGCGCGACCCGCAGCGATGAGCTTGGCGTTCTCGTACACGAAGCACTTGAACAGGCTGTTGGAGAAGACTTTGTGGAGATGCGCCGGCTTCTTGTCGCCCAGCGGCGCTGCGCGATAGAGCGCGGAGAGCTCCTCCCAGTCGATTGCGTCAGTGGAGTATTTCCATTCGAGCGTCACGCTGTTCCCCCTGGCCATCATCAATTTCGCACTTCAGCCGATATCGAGCCATTTCGAGTGACTCTGCTTCTGGAACTCCTCCATCGAGTCGATGCGCTGCACTCGACGGCCAACCGCCATGAGCAGACCAGATATCAGGGCACCTCCGGCGAGCAGCAGGAGCGAAAACCAGACCGAGTCTTGAGAGTCCGTCACGATGAAATAGGCAAAGACCGCGAGCGATACCATCGCCAGCAGCCCAAGAACAAAGAGGATGACGCCAAACGCTCGAAACACGCCGAGGCGAAGCCGCTGCGATCTCGTCGGCACTGATTCACGCGTCGCCATGGAGTTCCGAGCCCTCAACTCGCATTGAAACTGAACCCGAACAGCCGCCACCCCAGACCTTCGTAAATGTACTTCTGCTCGAAACACCGAGCCGAATATCTCATCGAAACTTCGCGGGATCTCCGGTTTCGTCAATCAATTCTCAGATCTTTGACAATGCGCGCTTCTGCCACGACGCGCTCCGGTTTCAGCCCGAATTGATCGCAGATCAGCTCGCGCAGTTCGGCAAGGACAGCCTCTGGGCTTTGCGGACGCCCGAGGCGATTCAACTCGGCGACTATGAAGCCATGAAGGTCGCCAACAGTGAAGAGCGTCGCCGCGACTTGATCCGGGATTTCGATACCGAAATGCTCTTCGGTATTCATCACCAGCTCAACCGAATCCAACCCCATGGTCAGGCCTCACCCACATATCTGGCTCGCGCACTCAAATTGAAGCGCTCGTTCTTTGCGACCCCCTCATTCTCGAACTGCACGGTTCCAGCGCAGCGGACCAGAAAATCCGCCCCATCCTCCGCGAGCGACAGGTCGTCGATTTGAAACCAGTTATGCGCTCCGCCCAAGTAGATCGAAGCTTCCATGTCGGGAGCGGAAGCGGCCGAAACTCGTACGCCCCCGAGGCGCGCAGGATCTTCAACGTTAAGGACCAGCCATTCCACCACGAGCGAAGTCGACTCCGGCTGGCTCACGTACTCGAGACCCGAATCGAAGGGTTCGAAAGGGATCTCGATGCGATGGAAGCGTGTTCGCTTCAAGCCGATGCGCTTGTTCTCGAACCAATAGTGCTCGATCCGCCCCGTGAGCGGTCGAGCTTTGGCTTGAAGGTTCACGATGTTCACGGCGCGGCCTCATAAGCGCTGGCAGCGAACGCAACATCCGCCGCCGCGATGATCCACCACGCAGAGTAGCCGAGCGCACCTGCCCATTCGACCTCGTGAACCAGGTTGCCTGCCTTGTTGCGGACTGCCTCACACGACATGCCAGCCATTCCCCAGCAAAGGCACCGTCGCGCAAGCCGCACCACCCTTGGAGTCCGTGCCAGCGAACTGCACTTCGAGAACGCCCGCGCGCTTGGCTCGCACCGCGTTGAGAAGCTTGAGGGTTATGCCTTCGAGTCCGATCTTGGCGCGCCTCGCTACGTCAGTGCCTGTCTGACCGGCATAGCTCCCGATGCGCAGATAGACGAAGCGCTCGCCGGGACGCCCTTGAACGGCAGGGCCTCGAAGACGGAAGGCGCCCCTCGATCTGCCATCAACCACCTCTACTGAAAAGTCGAAGGTGATGCGGCTCTTGGTCGCAGACGAGGGTTTGACCATCTCATCTCGACCGAGCTGAAGCGCCCACAGAATGTTCGGGGGCGGATCAACAACAATGATGCGCAGGGCCTGAGACTCTGTGGAGCTTTTCTTCTTTGCGGTTGGCACGACGTCTCCAGCAGTCGCACCTGAACGTTACTCTGACTGTTCACAATCCACATCCCCGGCGCCCGCGTGATCAAACCCTGTAAGTGACAAACACGATGTGCCCTTTCCACACTCCTGCAGATCCGCATGCATGATGTTCGCTGGCAGCTTCTCGCCTAGCCTTAGCCCAAAGACCTTTTCGATCTCTGATGCAGTGACAACTCCATTGAACACAATGCCCAAATCTTGCAGCTCTCCATGCTCCCAGGATAGACGCAGGGACTTGATCTTTGGATGAATCGAAGGACCGACAGTGTCAGGGATCTCCGGGCCGGAGTAATAAGCTTCAGTGTTGCGACAGGGATCACCCCAATCACGTGAGCGGGAATCTTGCGAGCAATTGAAGACCGGATCTTTGAGTCCGAACTTGGTTTCAAGCAGGCACCCAAAGTCGTACGCATTCATTCTGGGCCAAGCGAGAAGTTCAGAAGATTTGAGCGGTTCCTGTTCCTTCGCTGAAGCAGGGATCATGGCCGTGAAGACAAGACATGCAACGATCACTTTGTAATTCACTTGGTCCCCCTGGTTCTCCTATCGCTTTCCGTCGTACGGAAACTGTCAGCCGACCCGGATCTCACGTTCCTTGTGGGTTGCGAATGACACTACCTTCGCCGACGAGGTCGCATGAAGCTCCCCGCCGTACGAGAAGAACTGCAAGGGAAGTCTCGACTGTTCGTCCTCGCATATGATGGACCCCAAGTAGCCATCGGCCTTTGCCAAGGACGCGAACCACCTGGCTAAAGATATGGCGTCTTCGTGGACAGAGTCGATCTTCAACCCCGGAGCATAGAGATGCAGATAGAGATCCTCCAGTGATCCGCTCGCGTTCCTGATCTTCGCGAGGCGAGCAACGCCGGACAAACCGGGATCATTGAACTGCGACAGGTCGCCTACATTCAGCGCAGATCCGAGTAGCGGACCGCAGGCTGTCGGGCACGGCCCTTCCCCCGTGATCAGATAGTCCAGACCCGCCATATCTTCATCGGCAAGATCGCTGCGCAACCGTACAGAGAACGTCAGTATGTAGTGCGACGACAATGCTTGTGCCCTCGGTGTCGGTGCCTGTGCTCGCTCAGCTGTCGCGCCTAACGTCTGCGCTCAGCCGCGTGCGTCCCCGCACGTCGGCTGCAGAGCGTTGTTAGAGCGCGTGGGCCCTATAAGCTCGAATCCGTTTTCCACTAGCATGCGCAGTGAGAAGAATTGCCAATGCGTTCCTCGGCAACGAACGAATGACGTATAGATCGGAATTAGGACAGGTCGCTGGATTCGATATCGCGTCGCTTACCGAAAACCAAATGTACTCACCGCTAGCTTCCGCGCTGCCCACCTGAGTCGGAGTAAGCTCAAGTTGCCACGCTGCCTCACTCGGCAAGGCACAGAAGAGAGCCGCCAAGGAACTAGCAACTATCGATGACTTCATTTTGGATCTCCATGTGATGTAAATCCCATTGTCGTCTGGCGCTCTAACGCCGCCGCTGTGCCGCAAGCAACGGCGCCTCGCCGCTGCGCGTCCGCGCCAGCGATTTGTTAGGCCTCATGCACCCGCCGGTCGTGACTTGCTTCGGTAAGTCGTTCCTTCCGGAGTCCAAAAGGCGAAGCCCGCTTTGGCGACCTCCAAGTGCACATCCAGACCGCGATCGGCAAGTTCAAGACGAATCCCATCGAGCCCTGAATCACTCTTGAGGATGTATCCCTCCGAGAGCACGTCACCATAGTGCTTCTCCGTGTTGGTGCGCGCCATTGCAACCACATCCTCGACCTTCCCAATGTTCCAAACATGAACATCCTGGTCAACCGCGAAAGTTTTGATCCGCCAGCAATCAACACCACCGTAATAGAACTGCACGGTGTCGAACTCCTCGACACTCGCATCGAGCTCGACGTTTTGGGCGTAACTACTCTTTACCGCAAGCCTAAACACTACGAGAACGGTCTCCATGATGCCTAACGCCGCCATTAACCCGCCGCGCGCGAATTTGCGCGCGGTCGGGTTGAATGGCTTGTTAGAGCCAGCTTAGCCAAGAACCGCGCTAAGTGAGGATCGCTTCGAGATACCGGTGCTTCACTGAAATGGAACCACCGAACAGAATGGAACTCATCCGCATCGAACCTTAGTGGCACACCTCGATCTGCATCGATGACGTACCAGAGAGATACATCGGTATGGCCAGCCGTGGCTCCGACCGTTTCAGTTGAAGTCAGCATCAATGGCGCTCCGGGAGGATCGGCGAGTTCGAGCTCGAGTTCCTCTCGCAACTCACGTGCCACTGTTGCTCGCGGATGTTCACCGGGTTCGACGTGGCCACCGCTCGGCAGCCAAAGTTGAGCATTCTTGTGGTCCACCAGCAGCACATGGTCTTGGTGATGGTCTACAAGCACAAAGTACGATACGAGATGCTTCGGCGGGGTCGCCGGCTTTTGGACTCGGCACAACTCAGCACCGGAGTCGATCCAAGCGAGCGCATCTTCGCAATGCCCGCGCTCAAGCCCATCGAACGGGACGATTGAAGCAACTTCTGCTCGTATGGCGCTGCGCATGTCGTCTGCTGGCTCTAACGTCCGCGTTCAGAGGCGCGTTGCTCTGAACGCGTCCTCTGCAACGCGCTGTTAGAGCACACTTTAATCTGGGTCATCTGATATGCGCTCCAAGAGCGGCCCCAACTTGCCATCGGGAAAGACGCGACGCCAGCCACCCGAAAACAATTTGTACGCGGGCGCTTCAGGTTTTGCGACCGATTCAGGAAGGAAACCGATGCCGCAACCTGTGCAGTACAAACCTTGAATGAATTGTGCATCTGAGACTAGTGCCAAGAATTCTGGTTTCAATCCCTGGACGGTAAAGCCACCGTCGGACGAATGAGCTGGACGAAATTGTGAGTTCGCTTGACTGAGAGTGCCTTTGCTCAAGAGCAATAGCTTCCGCTCGACGTTGTCCGTCGAACTACAGCGCGGACATTGCTCGATTGGTAATGCTGCGGACGCCATCTGTGTGCTCTAACGCCGCAGTTCAGCGGCCGCACGCTGCCGCATGAAGCGCGACACGAGCGCAGAATGAAATGGCGTGCTTGCGGCGTCGCCCCTTTGCAGTATCACGGTCCGCTGCAACTGCTTGTTAGGTGGCTGGCGCTCCGCGTGATGGTGCGAGCGTTGGCACCGTAAGACATTTCGGCTCCTCTCTTTGCGAAGCGCGTGGCGCTCTTGACTGTCAGCTTCATCCATTTTGGCAGGCCGCACCGCGTTCCACTCCCGTGCAATTGTGAATAGCGTGCGAGCTAGCCTCGCGCCATGAACATCCAGCGATGTCCTTCTAGATCCTCAACTCGATATCGTCGCGCTGGCGGCCCATCCTCCGGTTCAGACAAGACAACCGCTCCCGCGGCCTTGGCCCGAGCATAGTGCTCGTCGACGTCGTCAACATAGACGAGAACACCATCAATGATCCATGGCAGAGCGGACCACGAGGCGGCAATCTCGCAGTGGTCGCGATGTCGCTTGGGGCCTTCGTAGTCCGGCGACGGACTGGCCAACATGATCAGTCCGTCCCCAATCGACATTTCTCCGTGAGCGAGCCTCCCATCGGAAGACATGAAGCGAGTCGTCTCCGTGAATCCAAACACTTCGGCGAGCCATTCAAGCGCGGCAATGCCGTCCTCATAGGTCAAAAACGGAACCACGTCTGGCATCTTGTTCCCCTTTCGCCATGCCACGAAGGTTTCGAACACCAAACGCACGATGGCACTGCCGAGCCAGCCGTGCCGCCTAACGGCTGAGCTGAGCGGCGCGCGCGCCGGTGTATAAGCTTGGCACTTTATCTTTCACGCGTCCGCTCCAGCGATTTGTTAGGCAGTACGACGCACCGGCAACGTCGCATAGACGATGAACGCGCCGAGAAGCAATGCCGCCGCCGCCCAGATTCGAACGATCGCCGGCCCGCCGTCGGACCACCAACCAAGAACCATGCGGGCGAACGGGATTCCGATAAACGGCGTGAGCAAGCCACCTATGGCTACGAGTGCGCCAAGGCCCCGCAACGCAGTTGGCGCGCGAGAGAGTGGAGCAACACGAAATAGCACGACGCCAAACACGAAGCGGATGACCGCGGCGGCGTAGATCACGGGAGGCGTTTGAAACTCCCGGACAAGGCCGACAAATAAATCCGGAGCGAAGAGGCCTAAGACGCCCTGCGCAACTATGAGTAGACCGATCGATAGCGCGGCGATGGGCATTGCTCCTCCTCCGTGCTGACTAACGCCGCCGCTGAAGCGCGCGCGTCGTGCGTCGCCCTCCAGCGGCTTGCTATGCAGCTACTCGATGACTTTGATTCGAACCCTGTCACCATCCGTGAGACCTTTGACTTGGGAATGAATGTCACCAGTGAAGCGCAGATGCTCCGCGACTGACAGCGCAAAGCGATTTTCCGCCTTATAGCTGCCTTCCTCAAACACCGGAAGAATCGTGAAGCCGTAGCACTCTCCTGACCTGAGCTTCGTTCCTTTGGCTCTCAGCTCGTCCACAACTGGTTCAAGAAACCAGTCGTGAACCATCGCCGGGTCACACAACGATCTCTGAAACATGCTCTCGCTGTCCGCAATCCGCTGCAGCTCACCGACCCCTGTGTCTAGGCGGAATACGCCCTGGGAGCTCGCGAGGAACACGTCACCAGCTGCGCCAACTAGAAGCGGCGACCACCCTCCATTTTCCAGAAGCCACGACCATGCTGAGAGAGCCGCCCTCACGTCCTCGAGGGGCACGTCGGCCACCAGATGCGCTTTCTCAAGCCGCATAACG
>CADEEJ010000184.1 GCA_902826315.1 uncultured Steroidobacter sp. | reverse complement strand
ATCGCCTGGATCGTGCGGGTGTACGCGGAGTGCACCAGGCCTTCGATGGCCTTCTCGGCGCGCGGCGCGAGCAGCAACCGCAGCATCATTTCGTCGGAAGAACGCGCCGGATCGTCGATGAGGATCTGCTCGATGAAGCGCGTCACGCGATGCTGCACCTCGATGATGAAGCGCAGCTTGTGCTGATCCATCGGCTGGTCGCCGCCGGAGCCGTAAAAGTTACGAGCTTCCAGCGTCATCTCGTACATGAAATGCACCAGCAACCGCGACTTTTCCAGCGACGACATGTCTTCGAAATGCCTGATTTCCGAGTCGAGGTTCATTGGCTGCGGATCATCAGCGCAGCGCCCCGGAATGGCAAGCGCCCGGCGGCGGGCGGCGGACCCGCCCGGACGAGAGGTATAACGGTCGGTAAAAAGTAAAGTCGGTGGCGCGACTAGGCCGGGAAGAAATCGATCGGCTTGGTCACCGTGATCGTGCCGACGTCCTTGGCCTCGAAGCGGAACAGCTTGATGCGGGCGACGAGCTTGCGCTCGAGCTCCGGATCGTTGAGCTCGCTCGACACCACTTCGCAGCGCTGCACCGAGCCGTCCGAGCCGATCGTCAGCTCCAGCACCAGCTTGCCCTGGAGATCGGGCTTGTCGCGCAGCGCACGAGTGTAGAGCGCGTAGATGGCGCCCTTGTTGCGGTCGAAGACCATCGCGATTTCTTCTTCGCTGCGCGACGCCTTGCCGCTGCCGGCACCGCGCTCGACCTTGTTGGTCCCCTGCGCGGCGAGCGTCGAGGACGAAACCTGCGTGGTCGTGTGGCCGCTGAGCGAGCCGGCGCCGCCGCCGTAGCCGCGGCTCAGGCTGGCGGTGTTGATGCCGCCGCTGCTCGTGCCGACCTTCGAGGTGATCAGCGAGCGCTCCGAGCGCGTCTCCTCGCCGACCTTGCCGGTCAGATTCTTGGTCATCGCCGCCTTGTCGAGGATCGCGTTGTCGCGCAGGTCCGCGAGCTGATCCTGGAGCTTGAGCAGGCCGGCGTTCTGCGCACGCTCGCGCGCATCCGGTTTCGGCGGCGGCGGCTTCGGCTGCTCGACCTTCTTCTCCGGCTCCGGCTTCTTCTCTTCGATCTTCGGTGGCGGCGGCGGTGGCGGAATCTTCTTCTCGAGCACCAGCTTGACGATGCGGTCCTCGAGCGCCGGCGCCTTCGCCGTGTCGCGGTCACGCATCGGAAGCAGCGGGATCAGGATCGCGAAGATCGCGAAGATGATGAAGGCGTTGCGCACCACCTTGCGAAAGCGCTGCTCCACTTCCTCGGTCGGCGACCAAGGCAAGTCGTACAAGCGGTAGAAAGGAGCAAGTACCATGCGGTCAGCTCTCTAGTTGATCAGCGACGCAGTGCGCGCAGTGGCGGGAGACGCACCGCCGGTCTCACGCTCGATGACGGCCAGCGACACCTTGCCGTACTCGGCATCGGTCGCAGTCGCCATCACCTTACGCAGCACTTTGTACGGTGTGTTGCGATCGCCGAGGATCGTCACCTCGCGCTCCTTGATGTCCTCTTTCGCTGCGCCGGCGAGCACTCTGTCTGCCTGGCTCTGCAGCGCTGCTTTGAGCGGTGCAATCACGGCATCCTGCGACGCAATGATCTGCGCGAGCGTGGCGATCGCGCGTCCGTCCACCAGCAACTCGTCCTTGGTGATCATCACCACGACGGTCGGGCGCGGCTTCTTCTCCGAGATCGATTCGGGGATCGAGATGTTCTTGGTGTTCGGCAGCACGTCGACGTCCGAGGTGTGCACGAGCAGGAACACCACCAGGATCGTCAACATGTCGATGAACGGCACCAGCGTCATGTGGTTGCCGCCCTCGACCTTGTTGCCGCGCTTGCGGTGGCGCTTGATTCGATAAGGCGTCATGTCGGCGCGTCTCCCACCGAGACATCCGGAAACAGCTCTGCCACGTCCCACTTCGAGCCGGGGACCGGGAACACGCGCACCGTGTCCATCACTTTGACGAGCGTGTCATAGGCGATGTCCTGCTCGAGCAGGATCGTCGCGTCCGTTTTCTCGCTGTACTTGGTCTTCACCAGCGCCAGGTAGTCCTGCAGGCCCTTGAGATCGTACGTGCCCTGCTGCGAGGGCAGGCTCTTCAACAGTCCGGTGCCGCGATCGGCGACCTCGATCTTGTCGGCGCGGATGATCACCTCGAGATTCAACCCTTCCGGCAGGTCAGGCACGGCAGTGTCCGCGCCGGGCAGGTTGAGCTCGAGGATGTTCGTCTTGGTGAACACCGCGGTGAAGATCAGGAAGAACACCAGGATGATCATCATGTCGATCATCGGCACGACATTGATCTCGTGGCGCCCGCGGTAGCGCGCATGATTGCGCGACACCCGCCGCGCGACCTTGGACTGCGACATTGCCTGGCTCCTGCGGCTGCGTGGAGTTACGCGATGCCGTGGGCAGTGCGGCCGCGCGGCGCCGGATGCTCGTCACCGGCGTCCACGTCCTGACGGCGCTCGACGACCGAGTTCAGGAACTTGACCGCGGCGATCTCCAGGCTGTCGATCAGCTTGGTGGTCTTCGCTTCCAGGAACATGTGCGCCAGCAGCAGCGTGATCGCGCACAACAGGCCCGAGGCCGTGTTGTTCATGGCGACCGAGATGCTCGCTGCGAGCAGGCTGGCCTTCTCCGCCGGGTTCGCCTGCGCGATCGAGGCGAACGCCGAGATCAGGCCGATGACGGTGCCGAGCAGGCCGGTGAGCATGCCGATGTTGGCGAGCGCCGAGAGGTAGTGCGTGCGCTTCTCCATGCGCGGGATGATTTCCAGCAGGCTCTCGTCCATCGCCTTCTCGACGTCGTCGCGGCGGCGCGCGCTCGCGAGCCGCGCGATGCCGTAGTTCAGCACCGTGGCGATCGCGGCCCGCGACTTCGAGGTGATCGCGACCACCTGCTTGAAGTTGCCGGCGTTGATCAGCGGCACCACCTGGTTCCACAGGCGGCGGTTGCTGGTGGTCTCCACGCTCAGGTAGATGAAGCGCTCGATCGCGATCGCCACGCCGACGACGAAAATCGCCGCGAGCGGATAGAGGAAGAAACCTCCGTCGCGAAAGAAGCTGACGATAAAATGATAGAACTCCATCGACGTAGTCTCCTCTGCAGTGCCGTGCCCGCTGCGCGCGCTGGCGCGCGTCGGTGTAAGTGAAATCCGATGAGTCAGAGTGTCATTAGGTAAAACTGCAATGCTGCGACCTACTTCTCATCGCCGCGAGCTGGGCGTGCCGGTGGCGCCGCCGGGCGATGCCGGTGCTGCAGGCGAAGCATTACCGCCCGATGAGACAACACCGTAGTACGTCACTTCACGACGAAAAACGTCACGATCGACCGGCGTCAGAACTTCGTCGAGCAGCGTGTTGAACGGCTGCGCCGGCAGGTCGCCGAGATCGGCCTTCTTCCAAGGGACGATGTACAGGACCTTCGGCAGCTCGCGATTGCCGGTCACGATGGTGGTATCGAGGTCGAGGCGATCGTTCTGCGCGCGCCGTCCTGGTGCAGCGGCGGGCTTGGACGTGTCGACTGCCGGCGCGGCAGACGCATCGGCCGGGGGCGCAGCGGAAGTATCCACCGCGGGCGTAGCGGACGTGTCGACTGCCGGCATCGCGTCTGTGCTCGACTTCGGTGCAGCGTCCGCGGCCGGCGGCGCTGCAGGCTCTGCAGCGAAAACTGTCGCGGTCGCCAGCAGCAAAGCTGGCAGCGCACTCTTGATCGGACTGAATGTCATTGGTCGGCCCTCGCTGCCCGCGGCTCGCTGCCCAGGCGCTTCTTCAGCTCGGTGACCCAGCCGTTGACCTTCTCGTCCGGCGCAGTCGCGAGCGCGAGATAGCTCTCATAGGCTTCGAGCGCGCGCTGCGGCTGCTGCAGATACAAGTCGCACAGCACGCCGAGATTCAGATAGGCGAGCGCGTAGTTCGGATCTATTTCCACTGCGCGCTGATACGCGACGTCGGCCTCTTTGAAGCGACCGAGCTTGCGATAGACGATGCCGAGCTGGTTGAACGCCTGCGCGTTGCTGCCGTTGCGATCGACCGCGGAGCGCAGCGACTTCTCGGCGTCGTCGAAGTGACCGGCCTTCACCTGCAGGATCGCAAGATTCAGCAGCGGACCTGAATACGTCGGGTAGGCATCGGCGAGCGCCCGGAACTCCCGCTCCGCGCCCGCAGCGTTGCCGCCGCTCATTTGCGCGACGGCCTGGTCGAACTTCTGTACCGCTTCCGGCGGCAATGGCTGCTCGACCGGCGCAGTTCCTGCAGCTGCAGCGGCAGCCGCATCCACCGGCACTTCCTGTTTCGCTGGCGCTTCAGGTGCCGGCGGCGAAGATCCGCACGCCGCCAGCAGCAACAGCGCTACAGCGCTAGCGTAACGTCGGCACATAGTCTTCACTCTTTTCCGCCTTGCCGTAGCGCGCCGGCTTGAGCTTCGCGAGCACGTCGAAGCTGCGCTGCACCCATTCGTCGTACACCCCGTCGCCGGTGCGGTGCGCATTCGTCTCGTGCAGCTCGATCGCCTTCTCTTCGAACGGGAAAGCCTGTTCTTCGAGCAGCACGTCGTACTGTTCCTTCGTTTCCGCATCGAGTCCTTTCGGGCGCTCGGAAGCCATCAGGTCGACGCCGAGCTGGCGGTAAAGCTCGCCCATGCCGAAGGTCGCGGCAGTGGTGACTTCGGCGACACCATAGTCCAACGCCTTGCCATAGGCACCTAATACCTTCTCCATCTGCGTGCGCTTCGACTTCAGCGACTTGTCGAGCGGCACGACCAGCTTGATGGCATTGAACATCGCCACCTGCGGCTCGACGCCTTCGAGCGTCGCCTTCGCTGCAAGGTACTTGCTGCGATCGGTGCGCGCGGCGCCGGCCATCGCGTCGGCGCGAATGATGTCCTCGTTCCACTGGGCGCGAGCCTTGTAGTCGTTATTTGCCTTGGCCGTGTCTGCAAGCTTCTGGCGCGCTTCCATCGCCGGGTTGAGCGGCATCGGGTACTGCTGCACGTAGCTCGCGTACAGTCGCGCGGCGTTGGTCGGCGATGCCGATTTCTCGTAGAGCTCCGCGGCCTGCCACAACGAAGCGCGGCGAACTTCCGCCGGTTCCTCGGCCCGCGCTGCAATGCGCTCGAACTCTGCGGCGGCCTGCGTAGAGCGGCCCATTTCGAGGTACGCGACCGCGAGATTGCGAGTCACTTCGGGCGCGAGCTCGTGATTCGGACTCGTGCGCCGGAAGTTTTCGAGCACTTGCGCTGCACGATCCCACTGCTTGTTCAGGATCAGGATGCCGGCCGCGTCGAACTCCGCGTTGGCGCGCACCTTGGAGTTCGGCGCGAGCAACGCGACACGCAGGAAGTCGTCCACGGCGCCGGTGGCGTCGCCGGCCGTTTTCTTCGCTTCAGCCTGCTTGTAGATCGACGCCGCGATGCGCTCCTCGATCGCCGGGCGATCCGGATCGTTCGCCGCGAGATACGACTGTGCGCGCACGTAGGCGGACTCGGCTTCGACGTAGCGCTGGCGATCGAACAGCGAGTGCGCCAACAACGTTGCGGCCGTGCGCTGATAGCCACGATCGACCGGCGGGTTGCGCTCCAGGATCTGCTTCGACACTTCGATGACGCGTTCGAACTCGTTCAGCGCGAACAGCTCTTCGTCGGACTTGGTCAGCACGCGCGCCGACTCGGGATGCTCGGGGAAGCTGGTGGCGAACATCAGCGAGCTCTCGATGTACTGCCGGTGCCACAGCGCCTTCGACTCGCCGGTCAACGTTGGCTCGTGCTTCTGATACGCGACCAACGCGGCGTAACCGGCGGCGGCGGACTTCGCGTGCAGCGGATAGTCGTAAGCCGTGCGCTCGTACTCGCGTGCGGCTTCGGCGTTGCGTCCGGATTCGAACAGCACTTCGCCGAGCAGGTAGCGCGTCGCGGGCGCTTCAGGATCCTGCGGGAACGAGTCCAGCATCGCGCGATACCAGCGCGCCGCTGCCGTGTAGTCCTCGACGCTCTTACTCTTCTGCGCCTTCGCGTGGTAGTACTCGGCCAGATCCTTCTGCGTGGTCTTCAGCTGCGCGGCAACTTCAGGCGCGTCTGCGATGGTGCGCGTCTGCCAGAACGGCGAGCCGAACGCGTAGCGCTCCACGAACGCCTGCTTGCCTTCGAGCACCAGCGAGGCGAAACCGCCCTTCTGGTAGGCCTCGATCGTGCGCATCTGCAACGACGGCGCGTAGCGGTCGTCCGGCCGGCGCTTCGCCCAGGCTTCGAACGCCAACGCTGCGTCCTGGAAACGTTCCTTGCTGATGTAGAGATTGCCGAGACCTTCGTACAACTGGTGTGCGTATGGCGGGTCGCCACGCTGTTTCAGCAGTGCGTCGATCGTCTCCGGACCGTCGAGATCGGAGAATGTGATCGCCATGACCCGCAGCGTGTCTTCGCTGAGCTCGCGCTCCGGGCGCGTGAGCGAATCGCGCTCGCGCAGCTTGCCATCGGCGAGCAAGACGCGATCGAGCACCTTGAGGAACGAAGCGACGCTCTCCTCGCCCCGGAATTGTTTGAACAGCGACCAGCCGTGTTTGTACAGGCCCTGCTCGTAGAAATCGCCCGGCCCGGCTTTGACGACGGCGCCGTAGCCGAGCTCTGCGTCGTGATAGCGGCCCGCGCTGAAGAGGATTTCGCCGCGACGGAACTGCGCTTCCGTGTACCACGGACTCTGCGGATATTTCGCGACCAGCTGATCGAGCACGGCCAGCGCCTTCTCGGGCTTGGCCTGCGCCTCGTGCGCGCGCGACAGCTGATACATCACTGCGTCGTTGCGCGCGTAGTCGGGATGCGTCTTCAACAGACCTTCGTAGAGCTGGATCGCCTCATTCAGCTCGAGGCCCTCGACGCCCGAGTCCACACCGGCCGCACGCGCGGCCTCGTCGACTTCGACCTGCAGGTCGCCGAGCCGGCGCATCGCCTCGGTGCGCATCCGCTCGTTCTTCGACTGCAGCTCCAGGAAGCGGCGGTACTGCTCGATCGCCTGCTGCGGCTTCACATCGGCCGGCGGATCCGGCGAGACCTGGACTTCCTTGGTCTCCAGGTCCTTGATCGTGCGTGCGGGCTTCGGCGCCGGCTTCTTCTCGGCCGCCGCGGCCGATTCCGAGCCGAACGCGCCGACGCAGGCGATGGTCGCAATCAATATGTGTCGGGACAGCGAATGGCGGACGCTCATTGCGCGACCCCCTTGCTGGCGGGCCCGCTCGCGGCGCGATCGTAGATCGACGCCAGTGCGTAGCGCGCCTGCAGCGAGTAAGCCGCCAGGCGCTCCTTCTGCGATTCGAGCTCTTTGACCGCGATCGAAGCGAGGTACTGATTCTGCGATTGCGCCGCGGTCGCGAGCTTCGCGCTCAGCGCAGCAATGCGCGGCTGCAGATTCGCGACACGACCTGCGAACTCCTCGGTCCGCGCCGGGTAATCCTCGCGCGCACGATCGACCAGCACCCAACGGCGCCGTGCCTCTTTGTACGCGACGTCGAGCTCACGCAGTTCTTTGCGCGTCCGCCACAGGCGCGCCTTGTAGCTCGCGTTGAAATCCCACAACAGGCGGCCGCGCAGCAGCCGCGTTTTCTCGCGCATCTCCTGCACCAGCGGATCGCTCTGGTCGGCGCTCGCCAGCACTTTCTCGATGCGCTCGACCTTCACCCACTGCTCGCGCTCGCGCTCGGTGGCCAGGCCGGCGACGTCTTCGTCGCGCTCGATCGCCTTGAGCCGCGACTCCATCTCGTTCTTGTGATCCTCCATCCCGTCCAGGTCGAACGTGCCGAGCGTTTCCTGCAGGACCGGCAGGCGCTGCGCGTACGCGCGGCGCCGCGTATCGACCATGTCCTCGAACGCCGTGACGCTGAGCGACCACGTCGCGAGATTGCGCTGCATGAGCAACAGGTCGCGATAGTTCTTCAGGCCTTCCTGGAACTCGTGGGTCGCGAGCAGGTGATACAGGTAACGCGTCTCCGGCGCGTCCGGCAGCGAGGCGAGTTGCCAGTACCAGCCGACCTTGTCGCCCTTGTCGTGAGCGACGATCGCATCGAGCAGCTGGCCGCTGCGAATCGCTGCAATCGACTGGTCGATACGCTGCGACTCCTGGTCGAATGCAGTCACCGCGAACATGTACTGATCGGCCGCCTGCTTGGTCGCGTCGAGCTGCGCGTAGGCATACGGAACGGCGAGATAGGATTCCTGCACTGCTGCGTCGAGCATGTTCCGGCCGCGCAGCTCGAGCCACGGCGCCAGCGCCTTCGTGTAGTGCTGCTCAGCGGAGTCAGCCCAGCCAGCGCCGAGCAGAGCCTTGTTCGACTGCGGCCCTTCGAGTCGCACGCGCTGCAGTACTGCTTTCGCTTCGCTGGCGCGACCGGCTTTGAGCCATGCGTAGCCGAGTGCGAGATTGGCCTTGTCGCGCAACGCCGCCATCTCGTCGGTCTGCGCCTCGATCTGACCGACGGCGTCGAGCAGCTTCGCAGCGTCGTCGAGACGCTCCTTGCGAACCAGCGCCACGCCGATGTTGAAGCGCGCGTACGCGGACCACGGATCGTTGCCCGCGCCGACGGGCTGCCAGCGCTCGAGCGCGCGGATCGCGTCGTCGTAACGATCGAGATACATGAGCACCTGCGCTTCCAGCAGGTGCCGCTCCGGCTCCAGGTCGCCGGGCAGCGCGCCGCGAATCGAGGCGAGCGCGTCGGCGGACTGCTGCAGATACTCGCGCTGATACCAGACCTTCGCGAGGTAGAACCACGCGCGGTTGCGGACATCGAGCGGCACGTTGTCGTTGAGCAGCGCGCGGAAGATTCGACCCGCTTCTTCGTGCTCGCCGAGCGAAAGATACAAGCCGCCTTTGAGCAGCTCCGCCTCGACGGTGTGATGCGTCAGGCGATTGAAGTCCTGCGCCGCGCCGAGCCGCGTCAGCGACTGCATGTAGTCGCCCTGATAGAAATAGAAGAGAACGTCGCCCCAGTGCAGGTCCTGCACGACTTGCGGCGTGCCGATCAGCGGCTTCGGTTCCTTCGGCTTGCTACGCGCAGCTGCAGGCCCGGACGCCAGCGCCAATGCGCCGGCGACGGCGGCGAGCACGCCGCTCCGCCCTGCTTTGCGCAGCCAGTGAGAGGTCATCCCTGCCATCTCACTCCCATTCCTTGACGACAAATTCCGGCTGCGCCTTCACGGCGCGGTCGCTGATCTTCAGCTCGACATACTTCGCGCCGACGCCCTTGGTGAGCTTGATGGTGGCGCCGCGGCGGTAGTCGCGCACGTGCGGGCCCTGGCCGGTGAACAACGCGAGCAGCTCATGGTCGCCCGCCTTCAGGTTGCCGATATACACGCGATGCACGCCGCCCTTGAGCAGCGCCTGCGCCTCGCGCTCGGTGTAGAGGTAGTTGGCGACTTCCTTGTTGTCGAGCTTGAGCGTCACCGAGTCCAGCGCGAAGAACTCGCCGACGTCCATCGAGACGAACACCGCGACCTGGGTGTTGGCCGGGAACAGCAGGTCCTCCTCCAGCACGAACAGCTCGCGATTCAGGTCCAGCACTTCCTTCTTCAGCGCCTGCACTTCCTGGTCGAGGCCCTGGAAGCTCTCGGCCGGCGCGGCGGCCGCGGACTCGCCCGCCGGCTCGGCAGCCGGTGCCGGCGCCGGGGCGTCCTGGGCCAGAACCGCAACGCTCGCACACAGCGCGATGAAGAAGAGGGTCAGCGATCGAAGCATGGTGTCGGGTTCCTTCATTCGTTCAACAGCTCGCGCAGCTTATCGGTGTAACGCTTTTCATAGCCGGGCTTGTAGCCCTCGGACACGTAGCGCACGACGCCGGCGCGATCCACCAGCACGGTGACCGGCATGGCGCTCACGTCGTACGCGCGGCTCACTTCCTTGCGCGTGTCGAACAGCACCGGATAGGAAACCTTGAGCGTCTGCGCCATCTCGATCGCAGGCTCGGTGCTCTCGTCGATGTTGACGCTGAGCATGACCAGGCCCGCGAGTTGATACTTGCCGTACAGCTGGTCGAGCAGCGGCATCTCCTGGCGGCACGGTCCGCACCAGGTGGCCCAGAAGTTGATGATGACGACTTCGCCGAGATGCTCGGACAAGCGCACCGACGGGCCTTTCATCGAGCGCAGCGCGAAGTCGGGAGCGGCTTTGCCGACGATGTCGGCGGAGGCAGCGAGCGGCAGCAGCGCGCCGAACACGGCCAGCATGGCAATGAGCGATCGCGCTCGCAGCGAAGCGCGCACAGTCGGACTGAATTGTGTGAGCTGAGGCATCAATCTCGTTCGTCGACCGCTGACAGGACCGCGCGGGCGACAGTCGCGAGAGAAGCCGCGCTGGCAACCCCGCTGTCCTAGGAAAACGCTCCCGTAGACCGGTGGCTTTGCGTCCTCACCTTTCAGTGAGTTTGCCCGGAGAAACAGCGGTTAGCGTGCTATATGCCCCGCAAATATGTCAACGAACGAAGTGTGATGCGCGCCGAACGAGCCTCGGCGCGCCTGTGATTCACCGCACACTTCGCAGGTCTGTCGGTGGCTGCCGACAA
>CADEEJ010000183.1 GCA_902826315.1 uncultured Steroidobacter sp. | reverse complement strand
AAGCCAGCAGATTTACAGTCTGCCCCCGTTGGCCGCTTGGGTACCCCTCCGCGGATACAAAGAGCCGGGTATTCTCTTTACCAAGGTATTGACTGTCAACAGCAAGTTGACGATCAACGACTACTTTCTGGCCCCTGCCGGCTCCCTCCCGTCTCAAGTCGCCGCCGCCGCAGCCGATAACCGCGGCAAGATGCAGTCGCAGGACTTCGAAAACCGCCTGAAGGCCCAGGTCGACTTCCCCAGTCCGTCGCGTGTCGCCACGGAAATCATCGCGCTCGCCCGCGATCCGGACATCGAAATGGCGAAAGTCGCGCAGGCGGTCGGCCGCGACCCGGCGATGACGGCCAAGATCCTGAGAATTGCGAATTCCGCGTTCTACGCGCAGCGCCGCCCGAGCCAGAACCTGCGCCAGGCGCTGGTCATCATCGGCCTGAATGCCGCGCTGACCCTGGCGCTGAGCTTTTCGCTGGTCTCCTCGATGCGGGCGCTGCGCCCGGTCGGGATCGACTACCCCCGTTTCTGGCGCCGCACCCTGCTGGCGGCGACCGCCGCCCGGGCTTTCGGCGAGTCGATCAAGGTCGGCCAGGCCGAAGACATCTTTCTTGCCGCGCTGCTGCAAGACATGGCGGTACTGGCGCTGGATCGGGCATCGCGGGACTTCTATGCGAAGCTCAAGCAGCCCTCCTCCCATGCCGACTGGGTCGCCTACGAAGTCGAGCAGCTGGGCCGCGATCACGCCAGCTACTCGGCGATGCTGCTCAAGTCGTGGAATCTTCCGGAGCGCATCTGCAAAACCGTCGCCGCGAGCCACGAGCCGCAGACGCTCGACGCGACGACCGATGAAGGCCGCTTCGCTCGCTGCGTCGCGCTCGGCAGCGATCTCGCCGAGGCCGTCGTCACGACGGATCGCGCCAAGCTGGTCGCGGCACTCGCTCAGCGCGCCAACAAGCTGCTCGGCATGGACCAGGAAGCGTTCACCGAAGTCGTCACGCGCATTCTCAGCTTGATCCCCGAGACCGAGGCGCTGTACGAAACCAGCATTCTCGACGCCGAGGACGCCGAAAACCTGATGGCCGAAGCGCGCGAGATGCTCGCGGTGCGCAACCTGCACGCCCTGCAGGAAGTCAGCTCGCTGCAGGCAACGACGAGCGTGCTGCTGAATCGCACCGAGGAAGCCGAAGATTCGAGCCGTCGCGACGCGCTCACCGGCGCGCTGAACCGCACCTGGCTCGACCGCACCCTCGATCGCGAGTTCACGCAGGCAGTCGTGTTCGGGCGCGACCTGAGCATCGCGCACGTCGATCTCGATCACTTCCGCAACATCAACGAACGCTACGGCACGCCGGTCGGCGATCGCGTCCTGCGCAGCTGTGCGCAAGCGTTGCAGTCATGCGTGCGCGGCAGCGACATGGTCGCGCGCTTCAGCGGCGAAGAATTCATCGTAGTGCTGCCCGGCGCGGATCCGCAGATCGCACGTCAGGTTGCGGAGCGCATGCTGAAGGCCATCGCGACCGCCGATCACGACCCGCAGACTGGCGGCGTACGTGTCACGGCATCCATCGGCGTCACCACGCAGACAACGAAGAAGCGTTTCGCCAGCACATTGGCATTACTCGAAGCAGCCGATCACGCGCTGTATGCGGCCAAGCTGTGCGGGCGCAATCGCGTCGAATGCGTCGAAGAGCTGCCGACGGCTCGACGCGCGCCGGTCGCGTCTTAAGAAATCAACTTGGCGTAAGTCGCCTCGTCGATATTGCTGCCGCAGACGATCGCGGCAACTCGTTTCCCACGCAGCCGTTCACGCGCCGGTCCGAGCAACGCAGCAGTTGCAGCTGCGCCTGCAGGTTCCACGGCGAGCTTCGCGTTGCGCAGCAGGAAGCGCATCGCAGAACGCAACTCATCGTCATTCACACGCACCAGCTCATCCACGTTGCGGCGGCAGTACTCGAACGAAATCGGCAGCGCGTAGGGCGCACCAAGACTGTCCGCGATCGTCGCGACGCGCTCGATGGAGCGCGGCTCGCCGGCGGCGAAGCTGCGATACATGCTGTCGGCGCCGAACGGCTCCACGCCGATCACCTCGCACTGTGGCGCCAGCAACTTCACCGCCGATGCAACACCGGCGCACAAACCGCCGCCGCCTATGGGAACGATCACTGCCTGCAATCCGGGCAGCTGCTCGCAAAGCTCCAGTCCCAGCGTCGCCGTACCGAGCGCTGTCGTTCGGCCCTCGAACGGATGGATGAACGTGCGCCCTTCTTCGGCCGCGATCCGCTCGACCATGGCGAAGCCGGCGTGCGCGTCCGGTGCGAATACGATTTCCGCGCCGTGGGAGCGACAGAGCGCGACACGCAACGGGTTGGCGGTGGCGATCATGACGACCTTCGCGCTGACGCCGGCCGCAGCCGCAGCAAAAGCAACTGCAATCGCATGATTTCCGGCGCTGATTGCCGTCACGCCGCGGCTGTGCGCGTCAGCCGACAATGCGAGCACATTCAACAATGCAGCCCGTGCTTTGAAGGTACCCGTGAGCTGCAGGAGCTCGAGTTTCAGATGCAGCTCGGTGTCGCCGCCGACCGCCTGCTCCAACTCGGCGCTGCGCAGTCGATGCACCGGAGTGCGGACCACGCGGCCGGCCAGCTTCGCCGCGGCCTCCTGTATCTCTTGCAGCGTCAGGGGTGTTGTCATATCGCGTGAATGTTAAGACATAAGACCGCTTCGGCGGGCTTCGCACCCGGCGAGCGGCGCGGCATAATGCCCGCGTGCGCTATAACAATTACTACATCGATCGCCGGGGGAGTTGAGCATGGAGCGCCGCCTCCATACGCGTCATCGCGCGCGCACTGCGGTTTACGTTTCGGTCCCCGGCCGCCCCGGCAAATTGTGCCGCGCGCGCAATCTGAGTGCGAACGGCGTGTTCATCGAGACCGAGAATCTCGGACTGAAGAAAGGTGCGACGGTGCATCTCGCGTTCGCGATCAATCTCGGCGTCGTCACGAAGATTCATCGCCGCACGGCGATCGTCGCGCACGTCTCGAAAGGCGGCACCGGCCTGATGATGGAGAGCCTGACCGGCACTCGCTGAAGGGTCAGGCCGGGGCCTGACCCACGGCCAACGATCCTTGCTGCCGCCGCATGTCCTTCGCGACAGTGCTCGCGGCTCCGAACAACGAACCTGCGCACAACAGCACCAGCACCGGCATCACGTACATCGCCGTGTGCAGACCTGAGGCACGGAATGCCGTGGTCATTTCGGTCGCGCCCGCCGCGTGCATCGCAGACTGCGCCATGCTGTCGCTCAACGTACCCATGATGGTCGGACCGAAGCTCGCACCGAGCACATAGAACGCGAGGAAGTACACCGAAACTGCAGTTGCGCGCAGATGGACCGGAACGACATCCTGAATCGCGCTGTAGACGGTCGCGTAGTACACGAACGTGCACGCGCTCGATGCTCCCATCAGGATCGCGAACAGAGTGACGCCGCCCTTCGGCTGCTCCAGCGCGATGTAGATGCAAGGCGCTGCGCACAGCATCGCGATAGCAGCGACGAGCAAGCGGCCGTTCGCCATCTTCATGCGCAAGCGATCGCCGAGCGCGCCGCCGACGAGCAAGCCGATCGCGCCGGCCAACCCGAGCGAGACGGCCGACAGCTTGCTGGCGGTCGCGAGGCCGACCTCATGGAACCGCTGCAGGAACGCGTTCTGAAACATGTTGACCGCGTACGCGTGGAAGTTGAAGAGGATTCCCGAAAGGATGATCCACCACATCGTCGGGACGCGCAGGATCACGCCGAACGCGGCGCCGGCTCCGGTCTTTGCGGACGGTGCAACGTGCGCGGTGGTTTCCGACGCCCCACGCACAGGCTCGCGAATCCGCAGCGCAGCCACGGCAAGGAGCAGTCCCGGCAAGCAGGCGACAAAGAACGCTGCGCGCCAACCCCACGCCTCGGCGATGACGCCGCTCAGCAGGTAGGACGCGAACAGGCCCAGCGGCAGACCCATCATGAAGATGCCCATCGCGCGCGCACGGCGATTGGCTGGATACAAGTCGCCGATGAGCGCCTGGCCGGCCGGCGCGCAGCTGGCCTCGCCGATGCCGACACCCATGCGCGTGAGCAGATAGGTCCAGTAGCCGATTGCGAGTCCTGAGGTCGCCGTCATCACGCTCCAAACCGTCACGCCGATGGCGATCACGCGGGTGCGCTTCCACGTGTCGCTCAGGCGCCCGAGCGGCACGCCGGCCACGGCGTAGATCAGCGTGAAGGCCGTGTTGACCCAGGCAGACGCTGCATCGTTCATGCCGAACTCGATGCGGATCGGCTCGAGCAGCGCACCGGCGATCTGCCGGTCGAAGAAATTCATGAGGTTGATGCCGAACAACACCGCCAGCGCATAACGCGCGTTCTTCTGCACGTCCGTCACGGAAAACCCCTGATTAAGAATTGTGGTTACGGCGGTCGCCGCACGCTAGCATGTGGTCACCAGCGGTCGCCAGCCCTGCTCTGGCCGCCGGCCATAAGAATTGTCGGGCGGCATCATGCTCAGCTCGCGTCGCGTTCGATGGGTTGCATTCGCTGCGTTGACCGGCGCGGCGCTCGGCGCTCTTGCTGAAGAGCAGCCACCCGCGCCGACAGTGATGGCGATCTGGCAGATCCAGCAGATCGAGTTCATCTACAGCAGCCCCTCCGTTCGCTACTCGTGCGGCAACTTGCAACGGCGCATCGCGGCGATCCTGCAGGCGGTCGGCGCGCATTCGAAGATCGGCGTCGAGATGGGCTGCAACAGCGGTGAGCTGGTGCACTATGCAAACGTGAAGCTCACGCTCGCGGCACCCATCGAGGCCACCGAAGAGAACGTCCGCGCCGCGACCAGCTTCGATACTCAGGACGAGCTCGTCGCCCGCTTGCAACAAAAGCAATTGCCGACCGCGAACGATATCGAACGCTTTCCCGCGAGCTGGCGCACCGTGGCCCTGACGCGCAGTCCACCGCTCTCGCTCGGGCCCGGCGATTGCGACCTGCTCCGTGCCATGCGCGACGACGTGTTTCCGCGTCTGCGCGTGCGCGTCGTGTCGAGCGGTCTGCGGTGCGGCGGTGGTGCCGACACTCGCATCCCGCCCAGGATCAACGTCAACGCGCTGCTGCCGAGAACTTAGTGCCGCGGACTGCGTTGTGCTGTTATGAAAACGCACACCGAAGCCGACCCGACCCTCGCTGCCGACTACCTCGTGCGTCTCGACGCGTACTGGCGCGCCGCCAACTACCTGTCGGTGGGACAGATCTACCTGCTCGATAACCCGCTGCTGACGCAGCCGCTGACGATCGAGCACGTCAAGCCACGCCTGCTCGGGCACTGGGGCACGACGCCCGGACTGAACTTCGTCTATGCGCACCTGAACCGCGTCATCAACAAGTACGACCTGGACATGATCTACATCTGCGGCCCGGGGCACGGCGGCCCGGCGATGGTCGCGAACACGTACCTCGAAGGCACATACAGCGAGTACTACCCGAACGTGTCGGAAGACACGCACGGGCTGCGGCGGCTTTTCAAGCAATTCTCGTTCCCGGGCGGCATCCCGAGTCACGCCGCGCCGGAAACGCCAGGGTCGGTCAATGAGGGCGGCGAGCTCGGCTACTCGTTGTCGCATGCCTACGGCGCCGCGTTCGACAACCCGGATCTCATCGTCGCGTGCGTGATCGGCGACGGCGAAGCGGAGACCGGGCCGCTCGCGACCAGCTGGCACTCGAACAAATTTCTGAATCCGGTACCCGACGGCGCTGTCTTGCCGATCCTGCATCTCAACGGCTACAAGATCGCCAGCCCGACGGTGCTCGCGCGCATCCCGCGCGAGGAGCTCACGCAGTTGCTCAGCGGCTATGGCTACGAGCCGTTCTATGTCGACAAGCAAGACAGTAGCGAAGCGACACATCTCGCCATGGCGACGACGCTCGATCGCATCGTCACCCGCATTCGCGCGATTCAGAGCGATGCACGTACCAACGGCTTCCGCGAGCGGGCGCGCTGGCCGGCGCTCGTGCTGCATACCCCGAAGGGATGGACCGGACCGAGCGAAGTCGACGGCATACAGGTCGAGAACAGCTGGCGCTCGCATCAGGTCCCTCTCTCCGAGCTAGCGGAAAAGCGTGGGCACTTGCGACTGCTCGAAGAATGGATGCGCGGCTATCGACCCGAAGAGCTGTTCACCAGTGAAGGCAAGCTACAACCGGAACTGCGTGCGCTCGCACCGAAGGGCAAGCGACGCATGGGCGACAATCCGCACGCCAACGGCGGCATCCTGCTGCGCAGTCTGAGGTTGCCGGACTTCCGCGAGTACGCAGTGCAGTTGAAGAGGCCCGGCGCCGTGAACGCCGAGGCGACGCGCGTTCAGGGTGCCTACATTCGCGACGTGATGAAGCTGAACCTGCCGACCGCGAACTTTCGCGTCTTCAGTCCGGACGAGCTGACGTCGAACCGCTGGAACGACGTGCTCGACGTGACGCAACGCATGTGGGCCGCGGAGATCCTGCCGAGCGACTCGCATCTCGCGAACGACGGCCGCGCGATGGAAGTGCTGAGTGAGCACCAGTGCCAGGGCTGGCTCGAAGGCTACCTGCTCACCGGCCGGCACGGCTTCTTCAGCTGCTACGAAGCGTTCGTGCACATCGTCGACTCGATGTTCAATCAGCATGCGAAGTGGCTCAAGACCTGCAACCACATTCCGTGGCGCCGGCCGATTGCATCCCTGAACTACCTGTTGAGCTCCCACGTCTGGCGCCAGGATCACAACGGCTTCAGTCACCAGGACCCGGGCTTCATCGACCACGTCGTCAACAAGAAGCCGGAAGTGATCCGCGTGTATCTGCCGCCCGATGCGAACACGCTGCTATCGGTGACCGATCACTGCCTGCGCAGCCGCAACTTCGTGAACGTGATCGTCGCCGGCAAACAACTGCAGGCGCAGTGGCTGGCGATGGACGAGGCGATCAAGCATTGCAGTGTCGGCGCCGGCATCTGGTCCTGGGCGAGCAACGACCAGGACGGCGGGCCGGACGTCGTGCTGGCCTGTGCCGGCGACGTGCCGACGCTGGAAACGCTGGCGGCCGTGAGCCTCCTGCGCGAATGGTTGCCGGCGTTGCGGATGCGCGTCGTCAACGTCGTCGACCTGATGACGCTGCAGCCGCCGGGCGAGCACCCGCACGGTCTGTCGGACCAGGAATTCGATTCCATCTTCACCGCGGACAAGCCGATCGTGTTCGCGTTTCACGGCTACCCGTGGCTGATTCATCGGCTGACTTATCGGCGCCACGGCCACGACAACCTGCACGTGCGCGGCTACAAGGAGGAAGGCACCACGACGACGCCGTTCGACATGACGGTCGTGAACGAAGTCGACCGCTTCCATCTCGTCGCAAGCGTGATCGATCGCGTGCCCGGCCTTGGGGCGCAAGCCGCGCATCTGCGCCAGCGCGTGCGCGACAAGCTCGTCGAGCATCGCGAGTACATCACACGCCACGGCGAAGACATGCCGGAGGTCAGGAACTGGAAGTGGCAGTAGGCCACTAGGAACTAGCTGAGCAGCGCCGCTGCTTCGAGAGCCATCTCCAGCTCCTCGTCGGCTTTGACGACCAGGACCTTTGCGCCGAGAAACTCCAGTCGCTCCAAGCAGGCTCGGCGGATCGTCGGGCTGTTCTCGCCCACGCCTCCAGTGAAGGCAATGACGTCGACCCCGCCCATGACCGCAGCGTACGCACCGATGTACTTGCGAACGCGATACGCATAGAGCGCGAGCGCGCGACGGCATTCTTCATCGCCGGCAGCCGCGCGACGCTCGATCTCGCGCATGTCGTTCGTGCCGGTCAGCCCAGCCATGCCCGATTGCCTGTTGAGCAGGGCGTCCAGCTCTTTGCTGCCGAACGAGCCTGACTGAACCAGGTCGAGCACGATGCCAGGGTCCAGGTCGCCGGCGCGCGTGCCCATCACCAATCCTTCGAGCGGCGTCATGCCCATGCTGGTATCGACGCTTCGACCGTGCTCGATCGCGGTGACGCTCGCGCCATTGCCCAAGTGACAGGAAACGATGCGCAGCTTTTCCGCTGGGACCTGCAATTGCGCAGCGACGGCATGCATGACGTGCGCGTGACTGATGCCGTGGAAGCCGTAGCGACGAATGCCGAATCGCTCACGCACATCGCGAGGCAGTGCGTACTCGCGCGCGTGATCTGGCAACGTTGCGTGATAGGCAGTGTCGAACACCGCGACGTGCGGGACCTGCGGGTAGACACTGCGCGCTTGCCGAACAGCCGCGAGCGCCGGTGGATTGTGCAGCGGCGCCAGATGACTGAGCTGATCGATCTCGTCGAGCACCTTGTCGTCGATGCGCGTCGCACGCAGGAAGCGCTCGCCTCCATGCACGATGCGATGGACGATCGCATCGGGCGATCCCCGATCGCGGCTGCCCTCAGCCAACTGCTGCAAGACCTGGCCGACGGCAGCCGCAAGACCCGACGTGTCCAGCTCCTCCAGACGGACGTCCAGGAGCCGGCTGCGTCGCTCGGTATCGATGACGGCGCTCTTGAGCGAAGAACTACCGCAATTCAGTGCAATGATCAGCATGCGCTTCTCGGCTGCGTCGGGACTATTATAAGAAGCCCCTGTTAGAAGTCCTGGCACCTGCCATGAGTTTCGCAGACCAGATCGCCGACGACCTCGTCGCCCTCGGAGTGAGCGGCGACGGCGTGCTCGTAGTACACACTGCCTTCTCCAGCTTCGGCGGGCGGGTCGGCGCGCCGGCGAACCTCATCGAGGGACTGCGCATAGCGGCAGGCGCGCGCGGCACGGTCGTCATGCCCAGCATGAGCGACGATGACGAGCAGCCGTTCGACGCGATCAGTACGCCTTGCAAGGGAATGGGAATCGTCGCGGATACGTTCTGGCGCATGCCGGGCGTGAGCCGCAGCGACAGTCCCCATTCCTTCGCGGCGCTGGGCCCGCACGCGGCCGAAATCACGGCACCGCATCCCATCGACGTGCCGCACGGGTTCGACAGCCCGATCGGGCGTGCCTACGACCTCGATGCCGAAGTCCTGCTGCTCGGCGTCGGCCACGACGCCAACACCATCGTGCACTTGGCGGAGAACGTCGCCGGCGTACGCTACCGGCTACCCAAGTACGCAACCGTCATGCGCGACGGACACCTCGTTCGACATCACTACGATGAGATCGATCACTGCTGTGCCAACTTCGCGCTGCTCGACGCGTGGCTGGAAGCTCGCGGCCATCAGCAACGCGGCTTCATCGCCGGCGCGCCCGCGCGGCTGGCCTCGGCACGCGACGTGGTCGCCGCCGCTCTGGAACAGTTGCGAGAAAACGAAATGGTCTTCCTCCATCCACGCGGCGTGTGCGCGGAGTGCGATGAAGCGCGGGCCAGCGTGGAACAGTGATGAACTGAAGCTTCTTTCCTGTGTCTATGCAGAAGGAGTACGCAAGATGCAGGATTTCAATCGTCACAATTGGCTCGTGCCCGCGACAGCCTCGCTGGTGTTGATACCCGCGGTTGCGGGCGCGTCCGGATTTGCACTGCTCGAACAAAGCGCGAGCAGGCTCGGCACTGCCTTCGCGGGCACCGCTACCGCCGCAGATGATGCGACGACCGTTTATTTCAATCCCGCCGGCATGACGGCGCTGCGCCAGCCCGAAGGCGTCGTCAGCGCGAGCGGCATCGGGATCGGCTCGGAATTCCGCAACGACAGCTCCGTTGCAGCGTTTGCGCAGCCGCTCGGCGGCAACGGCGGCGACGCGGGCGCTTGGAATCTCGTACCCGCCGCGTACTTCGTGCTGCCGGTCGGCGACACACTCGCGTTCGGCTTCGGAGTGAATGCTCCGTTCGGCTTGAAGCTCGTCTACGACGAAGGCTGGATCGGTCGCTTCCAGGCGTTGCACTCCGAAATCAAGACGTACAACTTCAATCCATCCGTCGCCTGGCGCGTCAGCGAGCGGATCTCGCTTGGCGCGGGAGTCAGCTACCAGCGACTGGATGCCGAGCTCACGAACGACGTGAACTACTCCGCCGTCATCGCCCAAGGCGTGCAGCAGCTCGTGCTTGCAGGTCAAATCTCACCGGCGACGGGTAACGCAGTCATCGCGGCGAACGCGGGCCGATCAGGTCGCGCGCGCGTGCGCGGCGACGATCACGCGTGGGGGTTCAACGTCGGTGCGCTGTTCGATCTCACGGACGACACGCGTCTGGGGCTCGCGTATCGATCATCGATCGACTACGCGGTCGAGGGTTCGATCGCCTTCGCTGCGCCGGCCGGCGCGGATCCGATCTCGAGCGGCATCATCGCGGCTGCTTCCGCACCCGGTGGGCCGTTGTCGACTGGCACTGCCAACGTCGATCTGGAGTTACCGGATACGGCCACGCTGTCGCTGCAACATGACTTCGGCAACAAGTTTGCAGTGCTCGCCGACGTTGCGTGGACTGGATGGAGCTCGGTGCAGGAGCTGCGCATCGTGCGCGATTCAGGCGTGACTGCGTCGCTGACTCCGGAGCGATGGAGCGACACGTGGCGCTACGCACTCGGTGCGACGTATGCGATGAGTGACCGCATCACATTGCGCGGTGGCGTGGCCTTGGACGAAACACCCGTGCCGGATGCAACGCGCACACCTCGCCTGCCCGACACCGAT
>CADEEJ010000182.1:9759-10738 GCA_902826315.1 uncultured Steroidobacter sp. | reverse complement strand
ATGAGTTCGGCCGCAGAAGCAGAAACCCTGCCGGCAGCGGAGGAGACCCTTGAACCGGCCTCGAGCGGCGCAGCGGTTTCCGTTTTGGATGCCGCTTGGAGGAGCGCCGCGGCGTATCGCACCGACGAAGCGGTCCTGACGTTGGAGCCAAACCAAGGTGGCGAGATCAAGGCGCTCATGCGCGCCGGTGAGCGCTTCGTGTTCTCCTGGACTGCAGAAGGGGGCGCAGTGTTCTTTGATATGCACGGTGAGGAGACGAACGCGCGCAACGATGAATTCACGAGCTATTGGAAAGGCCGCGACGAAGTCAGTGGCCACGGCGCTTTCGTCGCGCCGTTCCCTGGAACGCACGGCTGGTACTGGGAGAACCGAGGCAAGTCGCCCGTGACCGTGCGCGTGAGAACCAGCGGATATTACGAAAAGCTGTACAAGCCACATTGAGACAAACAGAAGGGGGCTCGCCATGCCGCGGCGCTACGTACGTCCCAGATTGAAAGTGCGTCCGCCTCAACCGGCGGAACTTTCACGCCCGACCCATGGCGCGGAACGAGTTCGGCGAATTGATTCATGCCGCGTCAGTCCTCCGTGCGCCCGCGGGCCGATGTACCGGCTTTTCAGTGCGCAGCTGCTCAAGGGTTTAAGCGTAGGTGGGCCTCGCACCTTTACAGCTTCTCGCACAGGGTCTGCTCTCGGCCCACGAAATCCTTGCCACGCGCAGTTGAGGCCTTCGCTTCCGGCGCGGGACGCAGTCAGTTCGCGTTGTGCGGCAGGCCGGGTGCGCTCGTTATCACTAATCCACGTCTGCATCATTGCGCTAGCGCTGCTGAACAGTCCAGCGAAGACAACAGCGGGCGAGATTTACAAGTCAGTGGACTCGCAAGGGAAGGTGACGTACTCGGACAGACCATCGCCGCACTCCGAGCGCATCTACATTCGAACGGATTCCGAAGATCTCCGAGGCTGATGGCGCGCGCATCGC
>CADEEJ010000182.1:0-9749 GCA_902826315.1 uncultured Steroidobacter sp. | reverse complement strand
GCAAGCGGCACGGGTCGGCGCGGAGGAGGAGCGCGCCCGAAGAGCCGATGCCGCTAAGCAGGAACAGGCGCTCCATTCTCAGGCTGGGCAAACGAGACAAGAGCAGTGCCGTCAGGCACGTGACCGCTATTTGATGTTCTCCGAGAGTGGACGACTGTATCGCCGAGATGAGCAGGGCAATCGGGTCTACTACACGAGCGCGGAAATCGACGCCGAGCGCTCAGCGGCGCAGAAAAGGATGAAGGAGCTATGCGATGTCGATGCAGCTCGTTGACTACGATCCTGGTGCAATGGACCTCTTCACATAGCGAACGCTCATGTTTCGTCACTCCGCTCCGATATTTGATTCGCAGGTGACCTCGCAGGGCACCTCCATCAGGGTGGAGATCAAATCTGTCGCGGCGAGCGACAGAGCGGACGACAGGCATGTGTCCGTGAATCTCGAAGGCTTGCTATCAATATCCAGCATCACAACCGGCTCCGGCCAAGCGCGCACCCGCTCCCATACCGAGGCAAACTCATCGGCACTGACACCCACGCGATCATGCTGCGGCCAGGCGTCCAAGACGACGGCAGGTGATGCATCGAAATCGCGCGTAAAGTAGGTGACGCCCGCCGTAGGACGGCTGACAAGTTCGCGCCGGAGTAGCGAGCGTTGGAGATCGGTGGTGCACAGCCAGTGGGGAGGTCCATAGAAGACGACCGAAAGTACGACGAGCATGGCGGCAGCGGTGGCAACAAGGCAGGGCACCACGTGCGGAAGAGGCGGTCGCCACATGACGTGATATTCGGCATGACGTGATCGCAACGTGAGAACTCGCTCGTTTCGGGCGCATACGTCCCGGTAAGCAGTAAATGTCACTCACAATTGGCTTTGCCTGCAGGTCGACGCGCAGAGAGCGCAGTCGGGCGGTCATCAACGTGTGCGCCCTGATGTTTGAACTTGCCGTCCCGCACCTGGTGCTGCTCGACGCCCTTTGCGTCGAGATCGAGTTTGACCGGCGAGACCCAAGTGATCGCGGCGCATACAGCGGAGGTCAGTCGATCAAACTGAACCTGAACGATTTCGGTCAGTTTACGTACCAGCGAGGACGCAAGCGTATTGCGACCCAGCGGCGCGCACTTGCCAGGTTGATGCAACAGACGATTCACGTGTTGGACGCGCACTTTTGCTTCACCTCGCAGCGAGACTGGAAAAAGGCCGCGAAGGCTGAACTGCGAATGCCGAATGCCCTCAGGTACGATCTCATCGCGCGGCAGCGACAGCACGATTGTTATGAGGAAACGCAGCGTGAGCGACATGGGTACAAGTTGATTCTGGAGAAGTTGACCGAGCTCAGCGATCCTGCGGTTGCACCGGCGGGTCGGCTCCTGGTCGATCTGCTTCTGGTGCGAAAGCACCTTCGCAGATTGACCGCGTCAAGATCGGAGGGAGTCGATCGGGTGATGCAGGATGCGTTTCCGAAAACCTACCCCTTGGCCTTACGATTTGATTCATTGGTGGAGCGTGAAGCGGCGCAGAGCGCGATCCGCCGTCATCCGGAGATGGCATCGGAACCGAAGTTGGCGATGCAACGCACGCTTCGAGACCTGCAGATCCTCTCCCTGGACGCCGCCATCGCCATCGAAGAGGGTGCCAGGTCCCGCAGACCGCGGTGAGCGCGGCGTTGCGTACGGAAGTGGCGAGTTCAGAGCTCCCTCGGCGGGCCGCACATGCGCGGGCCGACGCTGCTGGTACTGCCGGCACACTGTACCGTCTCGCCTATCGTCGCCAGTGACGCCGATCATGAGGGCGCCGAACCAAGTCATGATGAAGGATGGCCACGAGGAGAGTGCCGGGGGAGAAGAGCGCGTGCGCATCGCGCCGGCGGCAGCTCAAGCGGCTGGGATCACGACAAGCCTCACATCGCTTGGCGGTTCGGCTCGACCGACAACACCGGCAACCCCGCCACCTGCTCGACCTTCACGGCCTCGGCGCCTTTGCTGACCTTGCTCGTGCTGCCGGGGTTGTACAGCATGGCCTATCGGGCGGTCCCAGCGACGGTGCAAGCATCAGCTGCAGAGGCGGCGACATGAAACGTCGGAATGATCCGAGTGAGTAGAACGTGAATGACGCTCGTCCGCGGTTTTGTGTCACTCGAACGGCCATCGCGCACTTTGTCCGGAGGTCATTATGAAGCTGATCAAGGCGTTCGTTCACCACGTTCGCGCGCCCGTGGTGGTGCAGGCGCTCGCCGATGCGGGCTATCGCAACATCACACTGCAAGACGTCAAGGGCATGCTGAAGCCCCTCGGAGAGCATGAGCAGGACTACTCGCCGGGCACGGGTTCCGTGATCTCTGAGGTGCGCCCGTCACTCGTCTGTGAGGACGATCGAGTCAATGCGGTGACCATGCTGATCCGGCAGGTCGCCCGCATCGGGCCGGACATCTCAGGCTGGGTGAGCCCAGTAGAGCAGGCGCCTTCGATCGGCGGTGAGCCGCAGGCCGCGCCTGCCTCATGACGCGTGCGCGCTTGACTTACGGTGAGACACATCCGTGTCGCGACCGCATCCTCATTCTCGAAAGTCCGCGAAGGCCGCACCGCCTGATCTCAAGAAGCAGCTATGGATCGTCTTCGGCGTGGCCCTGCTGGCGGGCGCCATCGCGGCCGCACTGGTGAATTGGGACTTTCTTAACGCGACACCCCCGGAGCAAGTCATCCGCGTCTACCGCGTGCACGGCTGCCGTTGCGTGTTTCCGTGGGCGCGTGCGCTAGAGGCTGAAGGGTTCATCGTGCGTTTGTCTGAAACCGAGACCCTGAAGCACACGCGAGCGCGTCTACGGGTGCCCGCGAACCTGCATGGGTGTCACTTGGGTGACTACCTCGGCTATTTCGTCGAGGGGCATGTGGATGCGTCGGTGCTCCGAGCACTGGCGGCGCAGCGCCCCGACGGACTTGGCGTCGTGACGCAAGCGGTGGTCAATATGGAGAAGGAGCATTCCTTGAGCGTCCGCGATGAGCGCAGTCCCGTATTGCTCATCGACCGCAACGGACGCACTGGAGTGCGGTTTCGACCGGTCGGCCATCGACGAGGGGAGTCCCGGTAGTGCGTTCGATGTCCCAAGCAACATCCGATGTTACATCCGATGTAACGGCTTCGGATCGCTGGTGGAACTTTCCACCCCTGCGCGGTGCGCTGCTGGCAGCGATCATCGCCGGCGCCGCATTCGTCTGCGAGCAGCTTGCGGTGCTGTCTCACGACGTCGCCATCGGTGCGTATGCGCTCGCCATTCCTAATCGGTGGCTGGCACTGGATTCGCGAGGGGATCGAGGCGCTCGTCCGCGAACGCGAAGTCAGTATTGAAATCCTGATGATGGCGGCGACGGCCGGCGCAGCCGTGTTGGGATTGTGCGACGAAGCGGCGGCGCTGGTCGTCCTCTACGGCGCCGCAGAAGGTCTCGAAGAGTACACGTACGCGCGCACACGATCCTCGATCCGCTCGCTGCTTGACCCGGCGCCCAAGGAAGCACGCCTCCTGGACGGTAGTGGCGGCGAGCGGACGATCCCCGCGACGCAGATCAAGCCTGGCGACAGATTCGTCGTGCGGCCGGCACAGGGCGTCGTCACCGACGGCGTGATCGTCGAAGGGCCAGGGCGGGCGCGATCGCAGATCAAGTGAAGGAGGGCTGACCATGCGCATGTTCACTTCTGTCCGTGAGTCACGTGGTTATCTGACCGGCATCGTTTGCGACTTCGCCTGGAGTCTCGCCTGTTCGGATGAGATCCATGAGATCTACAAGTCCACCGACGCTCAGGGCCGGCCGATCTACTCGGATCGCCACGCTGTCGCCCTCGGCGAAACGTGTGATCGTCCGGTCGACTCGTGATCGGACCGCAGTTCGCGTCCGCTGACCGCTTCTTCATCGCCGCGCTGGCGCAGTACACACGACGCTCTTTGCCGATGTCCAGGCGCTGATCGCGGCAGTGCTCGACAGCCTGACGGGTAGCCCTTTGAATTCGGATCATATACCATACCACCCCAAGGTATCTAGGGACCCGGGCCATGAGTCACACCATCCGCGAGAAATCGAAGCTCCTGGGCCGCGTACGCCGCATCCGAGGCCAGGTTGAGGCGCTGGAACGCGCGCTCGATGCGGAGAAGGGCTGCGCCGAAGTGCTGCATCAAATCGCGGCCGTGCGCGGCGCCATCAATGGCTTGATGGCGGAAGTGATCGAGGATCACATCCAAACACACATTGCCAGCCCAGAGATTGCAAGCGCTAGCCAACGCCGGAAAGGCGCCGACGAGCTGATCGATGTCGTGCGCGCCTATCTGAGGTAGGAGAGCATCCCGATGACGCAGCGCGACGACACGGTGTCTTTCCCGGCGTTGACCGAGGAGGCGACACAGCGCACCTCGGCGCGCGCCGGGCACGCTCGAGATCATGACGAGGACCCGCACGACGACCATGAACATGCGTTCGAGTGGACGGAGATGGTCCGCATTGCGCTGGTCATCCTGGCCGCCGTTGCAGTGTGGTTGCGCCTCTGGGAGCCGCTATCGGTGATCAGCCTGATCGGCGTCGCCGGTCTCGCCATCGGCGGCTGGCCGATCTTCAAGGAAGCGTTGGAAAACCTGATCGTGCGGCGCATGACGATGGAGCTGTCCATGTCCATCGCGATCGTCGCAGCAGCGGCCATCTCGGAGTTCTTCACCGCGCTCGTCATTACGTTGTTCGTGCTGGTGGCTGAAGTGCTGGAAGGCCTGACGGTCTCTCGCGGCCGGCGCGCCATCCGCGATCTGCTCGATTTCTTGCCGCGGGCCGTCTCCGTGCGCCGGGCCGGAAGCGTTGCGCAAGTCGATGCCGATCTGCTCACCGTCGGCGATGCGGTGCTGGTGAATCCGGGCGGGCGCATTCCGGTGGACGGCACCGTGTTGGCCGGCCACTCGTTCGTCGATCAGTCGCGCATCACCGGCGAATCCCTTCCCATGGAAAAGACCGCCGGCAGCAGCGTCTTTGCCGGCTCCATCAATCAGTCTGGGGCCCTGGAGATTCGCGCCGAGCGCATCGGCCGTGACACCAGTTTCGGCAAGATCATCGAGGCCGTGGAACGGGCCGAGCGCTCTCGCGCCCCCGTACAGCGCCTGGCGGACCGGCTGGCGGGCTATCTGGTCTACTTCGCGCTCGGGGCGGCGCTGCTCACCTGGCTCGTGACCCGCGACATCCGTTCGACCATCTCGGTGGTCATCGTCGCCGGCGCATGCGGCATTGCCGCCGGCACGCCACTCGCGATTCTCGGCGCCATCGGTCGCGCTGCCCGCGCCGGCGCCATCATCAAGGGAGGCCTTTTCCTGGAGCAGCTCGGGCGCGTGGACACCGTCGTGCTGGATAAGACCGGCACGCTCACCTGCGGGCAGCCGGAAGTGCGCGCGCTGCTACCGGTCGAGGGCGTCGCGCCGATGGCGCTGCTCGATGCCGCTGCGGCAGCCGAGCTGCGCTCGGAGCACCCGCTGGGCAAGACCATCGTCGCCCACGCGCAGACGCTGGGTCGCGGCGTCGCCGAACCGGAGCACTTCGGCTACACGCCTGGGCGAGGCATCGAGGCGACGGTGGCCAGTGAGACGGTGTTGGTGGGCAATCTCGCCCTCCTGCATGAGCACGGGGTTGCCGTACCCGACCATCTGCTGGCAAATCAACCTGGCGCATCTGTAGTGCACGTCGCACGCGCAGGTGTGCTGCTCGGCGCCATTGCCATAGCGGATCGCATACGCCCGGAAGCGGAGCAGGCCATTGCCGCGATCCAGGCGATGGGCATTGAGACGGTGCTGCTGACCGGCGATTCGAAAGCCGTCGCGGCAAGCGTGGCCGCGCAATTGAACATCGCCGAGGTGGCCGCCGACCTCCTGCCGGATGACAAGCGCTTGTACGTGCAGCGCCTGGTCGGTGCGGGACGCGCAGTCGCGATGGTCGGCGACGGCATCAACGACGCCCCCGCGCTGATCGCGGCGCAGGTCGGTGTGGCGATGGGTTCAGGCACCGATGTCGCGCGCGAGAGCGCCAACGTGGTACTGCTCGGCAACGATCTGGCGAAGTTCGCCGAAACGCTGAGCATTGCCCGCCGCACCCGCCGTATCATCTGGGCGAACTTCGCCGGCACAATCGGCGTGGATGCCTTGGGCATCGGGCTTGCGGCCTTCGGCCTCCTCAATCCGCTGCTCGCCGCGTTCATCCACGTCGCCTCGGAGCTGGCGTTCATCCTCAATTCGGCGCGACTCCTTCCAGGTCGAGCAAGCGATGTGGAAACTGCGGCATAGGCGAGTTGCTCGCGCGTTAACACATCGATCCCGACGTTCATGGCCGCGAGCTTCAGCCGTGCGACTGCACGATCGATCTCGATGGGTACGTCATGCACGGCTGGAGTAAGCGCGTCGCGATGGATCGCGAAGAACTCCGCACACAACGCCTGATTGGCAAAACTCATGTCCATCACGGCAGCCGGGTGTCCCTCGGCCCCAGCGAGATTGACGAGCCGACCATCGGCCAGCAGGTAGAGCCGTCGGCCGTCGGCCGTCGGACATTCGGTACCCCTCGACGTTGGGGCGCGGACTTGATCGCGAAACGGCGGCAGCGACGAGCGTGGCGACGTTGATTTTGACGTTGAAAGTGACCCGCATTCGCGAGCAGACAGCCATCTTTGGCAGTCGCAAAGTGCGCCGATGTCACCACATCACGCTGCCCGGTCGCGGTGACGATGAGATCCGCGATAGGGGCGACACTCTGCATGGGTTGCACTTCAAACCAGTCCATCACTGCCTCGAGCGGGCAACGGATCGACCTCGGTCACGATCACCCGCGCACCCAGGCCGCGAGCGCGCATCGCAATGCCGCGGCCGCACCAGCCGTAGCCCGCCACCACGAACACCTTCCCCGCAAGGAGAATGTTCGTAGCGCGCAGAATGCCATCGAGCGTGCTCTGGCCGGTGCCGTAGCGATTGTAGAAGAAGTGTTTCGACATCGCGTCGTTCACGGCAATCACGGGATATCGAAGCGCGCCTGGCGCGCCATCGCACGCAACCGAACGACGCCCGTCGTCGTCTCTTCAAGGCCGCCCAGTGCACCCTCGAGCAGTTCGGCGTGTCGGGTGTGCAGCACGGTGATGAGATCGGCGCCGTCATCGAGCGTGATCTGCGGCGGCTGTGCCAGCACGGCTTCGATGTTCGCGTAGTACTCCGTCTCGCTTTCGCCACGAATCGTGAAGGTCGGAACGCCGTACTTCATCGCGAGCGCGGCGGCCACGTCATCCTGGGTCGAGAGGGGATTGCTGGCGCAGAGTCGAACCTGCGCACCCCCCCCGGCGACGAGCGTGCGAACGAGGTTCGCGGTCTCCGCCGTGACATGCAGACACGCCGCGATACGAACATCTGCGAGCGGTCGTTCGAGCATGAAGCGCTCGGCGATGCCTTTGAGCACGGGCATCTCGACTACGGCCCACTCGATCTTGCGTTCGCCGGCCGCGGCGTCAGCGAGACTGCTCACGCGATGGTCTACCATGCTGTCCTCACCACAATTGGAGCGTGCCCTCGACCGCGTCGCGCCAGATCGAGTCGATTTGGGAGAACGTCGTCTGTGCGACGGCCTGAATCCGCGGCTTCAAGGCATCGAGTTGCTTGGCATCGTGGAGCCGGACTTTGATTTTCGAAGAGCTGCGGGTCGGCAATCGGCTGGCCGATCCGGCTGCGCAGGTAGCAGTAGCCTTCCTCGACCTCGGGGATCTCGCTTACCACCGCGTGCGCGATCCGATGCGCCATCACGTTGTAGAGCTTGCCCACGTGGGTCACCGGGTTCTTGCCCGCCGCGGCTTCGAGGCTCATGGGCCGGTACGGCGTGATGAGGCCGTCACGCGATTGCCGCGCCCGACCTGGCCGTCATCGCCGGATTCGGCCGAGAGGCCCGTGACCGTGAGATAGACGCTTTCGGCAGTCTCGCCGTCCGCGGTATTCACGGAAATTCTGACCGGCGCATGGGACACGTTTCGGACGGTCTCGAGCACCAGCGCGCAAATGTGTGCCTTCTTGTGCTAGTAAGCGGACAGATCCCCGATGTGTCGGCCCACGAGGGCACACGCCACCGTCAACTGGAACTCCTCTGCCTGTCGAGCGCCCATGACTTTCACGTCGGCGCCGATGGCGGGATGCGCGTGCTTGATGGCGGGTGCATTGAGATGTCGTTCGACGGCCAGCACCATGCGCTCGAGCGCATCGAGCGGTGCAAAGCCGACACCGAAAGACGTGTCGTTAGCGAGCCGAGTCTCACCGCTGCAAAGGAACAGGCTCGCCAGATCCGAAGACGTCGGTCGAATGTGCGGCACGATTTTCTCTGGCGTGCCGCTCGCACTGACCGGAGGTGTGCTCGCCCTGTGGTTGAGGCACATTCCGTTTTCGATATCCGCAGGCGTCGGCTTTATCGCGCTATCCGGGATTGCCGTGCTCAACGGCCTCGTCATGGTGAGCTTCATCCGTGAGCTGCGCGCAAACACCGGCACGATCGAGGATGCAATCACGCAAGGCGCGCTCACTCGCCTGCGACCAGTGCTCATGACCGCGCTCGTCGCTGCCCTCGGCTTTGTACCCATGGCGTTCAACACAGGGATCGGTAGTGAGGTGCAGCGGCCGCTTGCCACGGTGGTGATCGGTGGCATCGTGTCATCAACGCTACTGACCCTCGTGGTGCTGCTCGCGTTGTATCGGTTGGTCTGGGGGCACGCCGGTGAGGCATCGTCTGTGGCGTAGCGAAACGGCCGGGCCTTCGGTGGCACGGATCCAACCCGTCTGACAGAGCGCTCATGTCGAAGTTCTTCTCACTGCAACGCTATGCCATCTACGTGCTGTTCGCGGCCGCGTTGTTCGGGGCGAGCGCACCGGTCGCGAAGGTGCTGCTCGAACGCATGAGCCCGGTATCGCTTGCGGCACTGGCTTATTGCGGGGGCGGACTGGCGCTCGGTATCGCGTGGCTTGTCCGTCGCGGCCTCATGCCGGGCGGAGCACAGACACACAGCCCATGGTCTGTATCCGAAGTCGCGAACCTCGGCGGGGCGGTCATCGCGGGCGGCATCGTCGCACCCGTCGTGTTGTTCCTATCGCTGGCCAGAATGCCCGCGTCGAGCGCCTCGTTGCTGTTGACTTTCGAAGGATTGTTGACGGCGATCTTTGCCGCGGCGCTGTTTCGTGAGGCCGTCGATCGACGCGTCTGGTTAGCGATGTTGATCATGATTGCCGCCGGCGGAATTCTGTCATCGGGCGGGGCCCACGGCGACGGCGCACTCCAGCGTGTTCCCGCAGCAGGGGTGATTGTCGCCTGCGCCCTGTGGGGACTCGACAACAATCTGACCCGGGCGGTGAGCCATCGCGACGCGCTGGGAATTGCCGCGCTCAAGTGCCTGATCGCGGGTTCGACCAACGCGGCGCTTGCAATCGTGCTGAAGCACGCCGTGCTGGTCTCCGTGCCCGGCGTGCTCGCTGGTCTCACGCTGGGCGCCTTGAGCTACGGATTTAGCCTCGTGCTCTTCGTCAGCGCACTTGCGCACCTGGGCAGCGCCCGAACGGCAGCGCATTTCGGCACGGCACCGTTCGTAGGCACCGCAATCGCCGTGCTGTTGGGTGAACCGCTCACGCTGCCGCTCACCGCTGCTAATGGCGTCGCCATGCTGATGACCGACCTCGCGGTATTCGCGCGCCCCGATCGCAAGTCGCATTTCAAGCTGATTG
>CADEEJ010000181.1:1832-10753 GCA_902826315.1 uncultured Steroidobacter sp. | reverse complement strand
CCCGCGGACAACTGAAGTTCGCCTTGTGACTACCGGGAATACAAGCAAACCCGCCTTGCGTCGGCGGCACATCGTTGAGCACGTAGGCAACACCTACCAGGCCACAGAAGATGGTGCGGTCACGCACGTTGTAGGAGCACGGCGGCACATAGGGAATATTGCCCAGGTGAAGCTCGTGTCCACGCCCTGCTTCGGAGAAGACGAAGTAGATGTGGTCGAGCCTGACGAGCGAGCGGCGATGCATGGCGAAGAAGTGCGGCACATTCTCCTCGACGCCCATGAACGCTTTGAGATAGGCAACTATGCGCGGTAGATCAATGAGCTCCCGTAACTCAGCGTGGCTCTCTAGATGCGTCTTGTAGAAGCCGTAGCGCGTTCGGTCGCGGCCGTCATAACCGTGACGATCGATGATGTCGTTGATGCCTGCCACCTGCTTTGCACTCAGCGCATTTCTTATAACGAGATAGCCATTCACGTCGAACAGATACTTTTCGCGATCGCTGATCATCTCCGCCTCCCTGATTCGAACCGCGTAACGGTAGCCCAATAAGCGGCAACCTCGTCTAAATGAACCCGATACCCGCGGGGTAAGCCCGACAGGCGTCACCCGCCGATGGCACGTCCCTCGTCGGTTGCGCCCCTGAACGTGTTGTAAACACTCGATAGTCACACTGCGCCGGCAGCGCCTCGTGGACGATAGCCACCACAACGACCTGGGATGCGCTGTAGCCGTCTGACTTGGAACCGTGGTGACGTCATCGTGCCCGACGTCCATTGCAGCGACGAACAGCGGAGCTGCAACAACAAACCATGAGTGGCTCGAAGCGACTCTCCTGCTCCGCTGTTTTGCCGGCCTGTCTATCGCACGGAGCCATCGTGCGCGAATAAGCAAAGAGTTCAATACTGTCGTCCGCGACATCCGGTACTTCTCGCGCCGCTTTGCAGGCGGAAACGAGCTGACAACAACCTTAACTATCAATGAGCTACTGACTGCGTGCTGAAGCGTGTGCAACCCCTCTGAAGACTCCGCGCTGCGTTTCCCTCTCAGAACTGGAGACTACGGGGCTGTCGAACGAACGACCATTCGAGGTGAACTGATGAACGACCACGACGCAGGCTCGGAGCGCCACCGCACCTCGATCGATCGGTCGTTGATCGAGTCATTCAACTGCTCACCGGTCCCCTATCCGCAGCAAAAGCTGATTCATCAGCTCTTCGAGGAACAAGTCGCGCGCACCCCAGCAACAGTCGCGGCTGTGTACCAAGAGCTGACGCTGACCTACGCAGAGTTGAGCGCGCGCTCCAATCGACTCGCAAAGCTCCTCAGAGACAAGGGAGTCGGGCCGGACGATCTGGTAGCAATCTTCAGTGATCGCAGCTTGGAGATGTTGGTGGGACTGCTCGGAGTATGGAAGGCGGGCGGCGCGTATGTACCCATAGATCCGAACTATCCGCCGCCGTGGGTTGCGCACGTACTGAATGACGCCGGGCCAAAGGTGATCGCGATACAGAAATCCCTGAGCAGCAAGCTTCCGCAGACGACAGCCGAACTGATCGTGTTGGATGATGATCTCTCCGGCGCGATAGCGCCGGAGATCGCGGATCCGGACCTCGAGGCGTTACGGCCCGACCATCTCGCCTACGTGATCTACACATCCGGATCAACCGGTCAGCCGAAAGGCGTGATGATCGAGCATCGCCATGTCGTCAACCTGTGGCAGGGACTCGAGCGTCTCTACGAGAGGTCGCCGACATGTCGCCGCGTCGCATTGAACGCGCCCATCAACTTCGACGCATCTGTCCAGCAACTGGTTCAGCTGCTGTCCGGGCGGTCCATTTTCATGGTGCCGCAATCAGTACGGATTGATCCGCAGGCGCTGCTACGCTTTCTCAGCCAGCACCAGATCGAAGCGATCGACTGCACACCCTCACAGCTCAAATCGTGGTTGTCCGCCGGCCTCCTGAGCAGCCACGACACCACGTTGCGCGTGGTGCTGGTCGGGGGAGAATCGATCGATCCACAGCTGTGGCTCACACTGGCGCAAGCGCGCTCCGTGCGCTTCTTCAATGTCTATGGCCCTACCGAGTGCACAGTCGACGCTACGGTTGCATGCATAAGCGGCGACTTGACTCAACCTCACATTGGAAGACCAATGGAGAACCGTCAGGTCTATATACTGGACGAACGTGGTGAGGCTGCGCCGATCGCAGTCGCCGGGGAGATCTGCGTCGGCGGAGTGGGCGTAGCCCGCGGATACCTGAATCGCAAAGAGCTGACCGCGGCGCGCTTCGTCACCGACCCATTCAGTGAGGATCAATCCTCGCGGATGTACAAGACCGGCGACCTCGGTCGTTGGCGCGCGGACGGCACGATCGAGTACCTAGGTCGCAACGATCAGCAGGTGAAGCTCAGGGGATTCAGGATCGAATTGGGAGAGATCGAAGCGCAGCTGCGTTGCCACCCGCAGATCAAGGAAGCGGTGGTATTGGCGCGAGAAGACCAGCCCGGCGAAAAGCGCCTGGTGGCTTACTTCGTAGCGCACGCTGAATCGGAGACTCCGAGCGTCGAAGCACTGCGCACCCACGCGCGCAGCGCTTTGCCTGATCACATGGTGCCAGGGGCGTTTGTGCCCCTGAAGCGCATGCCACTGACACCGAACGGCAAACTTGATCTGAAGGCGCTGCCTGCGCCCGATATCCAGGCTTACGTAAGCCGACCCTACGAAGCTCCTCAAGGCGAGGTCGAAAATGCGCTGGCACGTATCTGGGAATCCCTGTTGCACGTTGAGCAAGTTGGCAGGCTGGATAGCTTCTTCGAGCTTGGAGGACATTCGTTACGGATTGTCGAGATGGTCGAGCAGCTCCGGCGCGCTCAGCTGTCTGTCGACGGGTGGCGCGTATTCGAGGTGCCGCGACTTGCTGATCTGGCCAGTTACGTCTCCAAGCATCAGGTCGACGAACTCGAAGCTCCGGCCGCGGCAATAGCGCCGGGTTGCAAGGCGATCACTCCGGACATGCTTTCGCTGGTCCAGCTGGACACATGCCACATCCAGCAAATCACAGCGAGCATTCCAGGTGGGGTCTCAAACATTCAGGATATCTATCCGCTGACACCCCTGCAGGAAGGCACGCTGTTTCATCACCTGCTCAGCCGCGACAAGGGCGACCCGTACGTTCTGTTGACCTTGCTGACCGTGTCCTCGCGCGAGCGGCTGGACAGGCTGGTATCCGCGCTCCAGGGAGCCATCGAGCGTCACGACATGCTGCGGACGGCAGTGCTGTGGGAGGAGTTGCCTCGGCCCGTCCAGGTTGTCCACCGACGCGCCACGCTGCCGCTCGAAGAAGTCTTGTTGAGCGAAGACTGCGACGCGGCACCCCAAGTCAACGAGTGGCTAGCGCTCGAACATCAGCGCCTCGACCTCAAGCAGGCCCCCCTGCTGCGTTTGAAGACGGCGCGCGATCCCGTCGGCGGCCAATGGTACGTCCTGTTGCAGCTGCATCACATTGTAGGAGACAACATTTCTCTGGAGGCGTTGATTGCAGAGGTCGTCTCCGAGATCGAAGGCCGGGTTCAGTCTCTGGAACGGCCCGCTCCATACCGCGATCACGTTGCACAAGTATTGTCGTATGCCAGCACACACGACGCCGAGACTTTCTTCCGCCGCAAACTCGCTGACGTCGACGCCGTTACCGCGCCATTCGGCATGCTGGACGTGCACGGTGGCGGACAGGAGCTGAAGGAGAATCACAGCGATTTCGATAGCGCGCTGGCGGTGCGTTTGCGAGCGCAGGCGCGCTGCCTCGGGGTGACGGCGGCGACACTGTTCCACTCAGCCTGGGCGCTGGTAGTAGCCGGAACCAGCGGCCGCGATGACGTTGTATTCGGCACAGTACTGCTTGGCCGCTTGCAAGCGTGCACAGATGTGCAGCGAACGCTTGGGATGTTCATCAATACCTTGCCCGTGCGCCTGCGGATGGAGGGAATCAGCGCGTACGAGCTCGTTGAACAGACACAGCGCGAACTCACGGAGCTGATCCAGAACGAGCATGCGTCCCTGGCAACTGCGCAACGCTGCAGCGGAATCTCGGGCTCAACGCCGCTGTTCACGGCTCTGCTGAACTATCGACATAGCATCCGGGACCTGCATGCCCAATGGTCCGCAGCTAGCGGCGTCCGCCTGCTGGCAATCCATAACCGGACGAACTATCCGATCGTGGTCTCGATTGATGACTTCGGCGAAGGCTTCAGCGTTACCGCACAGACCGATGCGCGCATAGATCCTGCGCGCGTCATCAACTATCTTCAGACGGCGGCCCGATCGCTCATCGAGGCTCTCGAGCGGACGCCGGATCGTCCCGCCGCCCAGTTGTCGATTCTCCCCCAGAGCGAGTGGCGCGAACTGGTCGAGCTGTTCAATGCAACTGGAACCGCCTATCCCGAGGATCAGCCGATCCACCGTCTGTTCGAGGAACAGGTCCTGCGCAGCCCCAACGCCATTGCAGCTGTATTCGAGGAACGATTCCTCACCTACGACGAGCTGAACAGGAAAGCCAACCAACTGGCCCGCTATCTGTTGGCCCGAGGCCTGGCAGTCGGCGACTATGTACCGGTAATCCTGTCACGGTCGACCGAGATCCTGGTTGCACAGATCGCGCTCCTGAAGAGCGGGGCCGTCTACGTCCCTGTAGATCCACAGCTGCCCCCCGAGCGACGAAACTTCATGATACGGGACTGCCGCGCTCGGCTTGTCCTGGCCAACGCTGACAGCTGCACGGACAACGGGGTAGCGGACGTGCAGTGGATCGATCAGCGCAAAGCGCACAGTGAGATCGCACAACAGGCGGCAAGCAATATTGGATTACGAATCGACAAACTGCCGGCCGCGGATGTGATGTACACGTCTGGTTCCACCGGCGTACCCAAGGGGGTCGTCGTTTCCCATCGGGCCGTAAATCGCCTGGTGTTCAACAACCGCTATCTGCAGATCGAGTCGGACGACTGCATTGTCCACCACAGCAACCCATCTTTCGACGCTTCGACCTTCGAGGTTTGGGGCGCCCTGTTGACCGGCGCCAAGGTGCTCATCGTGCCGCACGAGGTAGTGCTCGATGCAAGAGCGTTCGCGCAGACGCTGAAACGCGACGGTGCGACGATCATGTATATGTCCGTGGGCTTGTTCAACCAGTACAGCATTGTGCTGGCAGACGTTTTCAGGGGACTGCGCCACCTGCTGGTCGGCGGAGACAGCCTGGAGCCCATGACCGTGAGGCGCGTGCTCCAACACAGTCGGCCGCATCGGTTGCTGAACGCATACGGTCCGACGGAATGCACCACGTTCACAACTACGTACCTGATCGAGGCGGTAGCGCCAAGCGCTGCAAGCATTCCCATAGGGCAGCCGATCGCCAACTCGCGAACATACATTCTGGATCGCGAACATCGGCCGGTACCGATTGGCGTGACCGGTGAGCTCTACATAGGCGGCGCGGGAGTAGCCTGCGGCTATCTGAATCAGCCGGAGCTGACTGCCGAGCGATTTATCCCCGACCCGTTCCTAACAGATCCGCAAGCGCGCATGTACCGAACTGGTGATCTTTGCCGCTGGCGCGACGATGGGGTGATCGAGTACCTAGGGCGCAATGATTTTCAGGTAAAGATACGCGGATTTCGCATCGAGCTCGGCGAGATCGAGGCTCAGCTCATGCGAAATGACCGAGTAAGCGCAGCAACAGTCGTCGTGCAGCAGACTGCATCCGCCGACAAGTTTCTGATCGGCTACGTGGTGCCGTGGGACCCGGCCAGCCCGCCCGATGTCGACGATCTGCGCGCCAGCCTCAGAGCCGCACTGCCGGAATACATGGTACCGAATTCGTTGGTCATGCTGGAGCGAATGCCCCTGACATCCAGCGGCAAAGTAGATCGGCGGGCGTTACAGGCGGTCGAACTCGCGACGCATACGACGCGGCAATACGAACCGCCCGAAGACGAGATCGAAGAGCTCTTGTGCGGAATCTGGCAATCCCTGCTGAAAATCGAGCGAGTGGGCCGACAGGACAACTTCTTCGAACTCGGTGGCCATTCACTGCTCATGGTGCAGCTAATGGAAAGACTGCGCCGCCGTGGGGTGTCGATAGAAGTACGCTACATATTCGACCATCCGACTGTCGCGGGCCTCGCTGCAGCTCTCAGGACCGCAACCGTAGAGCAACTTACCGTGCCCCCCAACCGTATCCCGCAAGGTTGCAGGGCCATTACGCCCGACATGTTGCCGCTGCTCGAGCTTGACCTCGCCCAGATCGAGCGGATCGCCGAGTCCGTTCCAGGAGGCGCTGCAAACATCCAGGACATATACCCACTCTCGCCGTTGCAGGAGGGCATCCTATTTCACCACATGCTCGATGACTGCAAGGGCGACACCTATGTCCTGCCAATCGTGCTCAAGCTGTCGTCCCGAGAGCGCAGAGATGACCTGCTAAAGGCGTTGCAGGCGGTAGTGGATCGTCACGACGTGCTGCGCACGGCGATCTGCTGGGAGCACATTCCGCGGCCGGCCCAGATTGTCTATCGATCCGCGTCACTGCCGGTCGAGCAGCTTCTCCTGAACGTCCGCCACAACGTCATGGACCAAATCGCCGAATGGATGAAGCCTGAGCGGCAGAGAATCGACATTCGACAAGCTCCACTCCTGCGCGTGCGGGCGGCGGCTGATCCGCACACCGGACATTGGTACGTGATGCTGCAGCTCCATCACATGACCATAGACCATGTTGCGCTGGAGATTGTGATCTCAGAGGTCGTGGCGCACATGGAGGAGCGGGCGCAGCAATTGCCGCCTTCGGTGCCGTATCGAGACCACGTCGCCCAATCATTGGCGTATGCCTCCAGGCACAACGCCGATGAGTTCTTCCGCTCGAAGCTCGGCGACGTGGATGAGTCCACCGCTCCTTTCGGACTACTGGACGTGCACAGTGACGGCGCACAGATCGAGGATGCTTATGAAGCGATGGACGGCGTTCTCGCGCAGAAGGTGCGCGCACAGGCGCGGCGGCTCGGAGTAAGCGCGGCCACGCTGTTTCATGCTGCATGGGGAATCGTGGTCGCACGCACGAGTGGCCGGGACGACATCGTATTCGGCACCGTACTGCTGGGCCGTATGCAAGGTAGTGCAGGCGCGCAGCGAACGCTCGGGATGTTCATCAACACGCTCCCTCTGCGTCTGCGGCTGGCTGGGATGACCGCATCGCAGTTTGTCGAGCAGACACAGCGCGAACTGATCGAGCTGCTCGGCCATGAGCAAGCATCCCTGGCCAGAGCCCAGCGCTGCAGCCGGATCGCAGGATCGACGCCTCTGTTCAGCGCGCTGCTCAACTACCGGCATAGTGTCCCCAACCCGGAAGCGGAGTGGATCAATGCCAAGGGAGTGGAGGTAGTCGCCGTCCAGGAGAGAACGAACTATCCCATCACTCTGTCAATCGATGACACGGGTGATGGGTTCACGATCCAGGCTCAAGTCGATCAGCGGATAGCCGCCCACCGCATATCGGGATATCTGACCATTGCCATGCAATCGCTGCTGTCGGCGCTGGAGCATGCTCCGCAAACACCGGTACTCGCACTTTCAATTCTGCCGCAGTCCGAAAGGTCTCGCCTTGAGAGCTTCAACGACACATGCACCGAACAGCCGCAGCATCAGCTGGTTCATCAACTGGTGGAGGAGCAGGCACGGCGAATTCCGAACTCCGTAGCTGTCATGCACAACGATGAGTCGCTGTCCTACGAGGAGCTCGACCGCAAGTCGAGTCAGCTGGCGGCCTATTTGCGCACCTGCGGAGTCGGGCCAAACGAGCTGGTGGCGATCTGCGTCGAGCGTCGCATCGAGATGGTCATCGGGCTCGTAGGCATATTGAAGGCCGGCGGCGCCTATCTACCGCTGGATCCGAGTTATCCGCGCGAGCGCCTGGCCTACATGCTTCACGATGCACAGCCACGCATCATCTTGACCTCGACTGATCTGGCAAGAACGTTGCCGGATGGCGTGGCGGCGCGAGTAGTGGCCCTCGAAACGAAGCTCCGAGAGCTCGCGCTCGGGCCATCTGCTGATCAGCAATCCTATTCGCAGCCGACGCCTGAAGATCTCGTCTACGTGATCTACACGTCGGGATCAACCGGCAAGCCAAAAGGCACGGCAATGCCTCACGGCGCCATGGCTAACCTCATCGACTGGCATCGCCGCAACTTTGCGACCGACCACCAACCGCGAGTGCTGCAGTTTGCCGCCCTGAGCTTCGACGTCGCGTTTCAGGAAATCTTCTCAACGCTCAGTACGGGCGGAACTTTGATCCTGCTGGATGAGTGGACCCGGAGAGACGCAGGGATGCTGCTCGCGCTGTTGCGCGATCGCAACGTTGAACGGCTGTTCGTACCTCCAATGATGCTGCAGGCCGTCGCCGAGTACTTCAGAACCAGGCAGATAGATCTGCCGCTGCTCAGAGATGTGATCACCGCAGGCGAGCAGTTGCGCATCACCCCCGAGATAGTTGCGTTCTTCAGCAAGGTCGCCCCGTGCAGACTGCACAACCACTACGGGCCGACGGAAACGCACGTCGTAACCGCGTGGACTGCCCCGGCCGATCCGACGGGGTGGCCCCAGCTACCAAGTATCGGCTGTCCGATTGCCAATACTCAGATCCATGTTCTCGATGAGGCATTGCAGCTCGCGCCGCTCGAGGTAGTTGGAGAAATCTACATCGCCGGAGCCAACGTCGCGCGCGGCTACATTGGTCAACCTGAACTCACGGAACGTCGTTTCGTGCGCAACCCATTCAGCTTCGATGTGAATGCCCGAATGTAAACGACGGGGGTGCTCGCCCAGTGGCGCGCCGCCGGCAATAGCGGGTGCTTAGGGCGCAAGTACGAGCAG